>NZ_CP021377.1:1275949-1594936 GCF_002157895.1 Oceanisphaera profunda | reverse complement strand
CCGCCTGATTATCGGCAATAAACGACTTATTGTGCATGCGCCGATTGACCCGCGAGAAGCGGAATATAAAGTCGATATAAGGCATGGCGCGGTTGGAGAAGGGGTTAAATAGTCGAATGGAAATATTAGGATGCTGGATCAGCGCGCTGAACAGTTTTTCTTGGCCATCGTGACCAAAATCATCCAAGAGCATGCGCACTCTTACGCCGCGATCCGCTGCGCGCAACAAATAGTGGGTAAATAACTTGGCGGTAGCATCGTCGTGATACAAGTAATATTGCACATCCAAAGTCTGCTCCGCCGCTTCTATTAACAGCAAACGTGTGACGAAGGCATCCAAGCCATTACCCAGTAAGTGAAATCCAGAGGGAGCCTCATGGCGCAATGCTTCTTTGGCAACCCCTTGGCCAAGGCGCGTATTTTGTGTGTTGCTGAGCGCAAAGGTGGCAGGGCTGTATCCCTGCGCTTGCAGACTACAGCCAGTGAGTGCAGTACTTAGCAGCAGTACTAAACTAAGAGAGATAAGGGCAAGAGAAGCTTTCATAAGGCGTGTCTAACTGGCTAAGAGAATGATTTCAAGTATAGCCAGCTTACAGGGATAACACTGCTAATGTGCACCCAATTTGGGGCTTGTAAAAGGGCGGTACCCCAGAGAGTTGGCAAGCGACTCGCTATTTATTGTTCCAGCGTCAACACTCAAAACGGTGCACTGCCGCTCTCAGAGATTGCTCTTATGCTGAATACAACTTTTAGCATCCCGATGCCACCTTCGAGACGATAAGCATCGGCATAGCTAAAATCCGTATCGCAAGTGGGGAGCATACAAATGAATGTTGATACTAAAACGAAACTGAGTCGCACCACCATTTTCTTACACTGGCTGTTAGCGATCATGGTCATGGTGATGCTTGCGGTAGGCGTGATCATGGCCGAGGCAGAAATATACAGCCTGTATCCTTGGCATAAATCTTTTGGTCAGCTGATCTTTCTGATTGTGCTGGTGCAAGCTGTCCGCCGCCTGAAAAACGGTTGGCCTGAGCCGGTCAGTACCTACTCGCATGTTGAGCGTGTCCTCGCCCGCAGCGTACATTATTTACTGTTAGTCGGCGTATTACTGATGCCAGTGTTCGGCTTTTTAATGTCCGCATTAGGGGGCAATGGCGTGGCTTTCTTTGGCTTGCAGCTGGTTGCGAGAAATCCAGATCCGGCCAATTTAAGTAAAGTGATCCCGCTGAATGGGCCACTGGCTGAGCTTATGCTCGCGGCACACGGTATCTTGGGCTACCTGCTGATTTTGGCTGTGGTGCTGCATATCTTGGGCGCGTTCAAGCACCACCTGATTGATAAAGACGGCACACTGCGCCGTATGCTAGGCGATAAGGTTTAGGTCGAATGAAGCCCTGCGGCAGCGGTAAGCCGTCAGTTAAGAGCAGGCACACAACCTATTATTGCCACGGCACCCACGGAGGAACACGGAAAAATAGAGGTCAGTTCGGAAAGATGTTTAAGGTCCAAACAGCCTGTGCTCATATTTAGGACGTTCTTGTAGCTTAACGCTTTAGCAGTCAGTTCAAGAAAATACCGAGCGTCGAACTTAGTCCTTTATAATAAATAGGTTTTATTACTTGGCGCGTTTGAATTAGATCTGCGTCCGTGCGTTCCGTATTCTTCCGTGGCAAAAAATCATTCGCCTTTAGCGTACCTCTGTCCTTCAAAGCAAGGACTCCAATGGTAGATGACCAAATAACCAAGCCCTAAAACGGCTCCAGCGGCTGGCTTGTGGCTCGGCTTGATAGTGCGTTATGGCCTCAGGATTGGACTTATCACTCCACTGCAATTGATGGCGAGATCCCTCTTGTTTATTTGTTTCTACCTGCCAGGCGTGCTCAGGCAGCTCAGCTAAAAAAATCTCACTGGCAAATTCCGCTATCTCGCTACTGTGGATCAAAACGCCTATTTCGGTGTTGAGGTTAAGGGAGCGAGGATCCAGATTCAGCGAACCGACAAACAGGATTTTACGGTCAAAAATCATGGTTTTGGCATGTAAACTGGCTTTAGAAGAGCTGGGTAAGCCGCGAGAACGTCTGCTTTTTCTGGCTTTTTTACTGTCGGGCTGTAGCTCCCATAACTGCACGCCGGCGTTAAGCAGCGCTGGGCGATAGCGCGCATAACTGGCGTGGACCAGTGGTACGTCGTTGGCTGCGAGCGAGTTGGTTAAGACTGTGACCTTGGCGCCTGCCGCGACCCAACTGGCAAAGGTGGCCACGCCATTGTCCCCAGGAATGAAATAGGGCGAGACCAGCAGCGCCTCTGTGGTGACCTCTTGCCAAAGGCAATCTAAGGTTGGTGCTAAATGGCCGCGCGTATCGGTGCAGTCATTGAGCAATTTATCCGGATGGTCATATACCAGTTGTGACTTGGCCCAATAAAACTTCAATTCGCCTTTTTTTAGCTGCTCCACCAGCTCTAAATCTGCCAAGCGCGCTAAATACGCACGGTTAATTTTATTGTGACGGCGGACCGCTAATTTTCGGCGTACACCCGCTAAAGACAGCTTAATGGTTCTGCGCTGCAGATCCTGCACCGGCACCGCTAGGCTGTGCTGCCAATATAAGTCGAACACAGTACTCACCTCGGTGGCGAATTGGCCCACTCCCAGCACATCTAAGTCGGTAAAGTTGGTGTACTCATCGGCAGAAAAATAGGTGTTGCCGATATTACGGCCACCAATAATGGCGGCTTGGGTATCGGCAATAAACGATTTGTTGTGCATGCGTCGCTGCACTTTGGAAAAGCGCGTTAAAAAGTCTAAATAGGGCAGCTTGCGATTAGCAAAGGGATTAAATAAGCGAATCGAAATATTAGGATGCTCAACCAGCGCGCGCAACAAACGCTCTTGACCGTAATGGCCAAAGTCGTCGAGTAAGAGACGTACTCTCACACCCCGATCGGCGGCGCGCACCAGATAATGGGTAAACAGCTTAGAAGTGGCGTCTTTGTGAAACAGATAATACTGCACGTCTAGGGTCTGATCGGCGGCTTCCATTAACGATAGGCGCGTCACAAATGCATCTAAGCCATTGCTCAGTAAGTAAAAGCCCGACGACCCTTGATGATCTTCTGCCTCGTTAATAATGCCTTGGCCGAGTCGGGTATATTTGCTTTCTCTGGGCTCAAAAGGGGCGGGGATCGGCGCGCAGACCGGTCTTGGGAAGCCCGTAAGCCGAGTACAGAGCAATAAAAACTTGGCAAAGTAATGAGTCATGGCGTCTACGTAGCGAATGCAAAGTGGAATTAAGTATAAGCAATCTGTGATATTAAAGATAAGCGCTGGCGCCTGTTTAGGGCAATGAAAAACCACCTAAAGCCGCTGCTCACGTGCAGTCATTAATTATGTAAGCAAACACTTACCTTTGCAGAGTTTTCTGCTAATACTAGGCTAATTATCGCACACTTTATTCGTCTGCTAGGAGGCGGGTTGTGAACATTTGTTGCTAAAATAAACTGGTTCATCTGGCTACTTTTAGCGCAAATTTCCTTTTTTGTTTGTAAATCAACAGGTAATTCCTTTAGTATGGTAAGGTTATTGCATTAAAGGAGATTATCTTGAAGCAGCAGAAAATAGCGATACTAGGCGCAGGCCCGAGTGGTTTGGCGCAGTTAAGAGCGTTTGAGGCGGCACGCCAGGCTGGGGTACAAAACCTGCCGGAAGTCGTCTGTTATGAAAAACAAAATGATATTGGCGGCATGTGGAATTACACGTGGCGTACGGGTTTAGATAAAAATGGCGAGCCAGTTCATGGCAGCATGTACCGGTATTTATGGTCGAACGGTCCCAAAGAATGCTTAGAGTTTGCAGATTACTCTTTTGATGAGCATTTTGGTCAGGCCATTCCTTCCTACCCGCCGCGTGCCGTGCTTAAAGACTACATTATGGGTCGAATCGACAAAGCCGCCATTTTTAAGTACATCCGTTTCGAGTGTCCCGTACGTTGGGTGACTTATGACGAAAGCAGCAAAATGTTTACTGTTACCGTCATGAATCATAAAACTGGTGAGCAAGAAACCAATGAGTTTGATTATGTGGTGGTGGCCACCGGTCATTTCTCTACGCCAAATATGCCGTACTTTGAAGGCTTAGAGCAGTTCCCTGGCCGAGTGCTACATGCCCACGACTTTAGAGATGCGCTGGAATATGAAAACCAGAACGTATTGCTAGTGGGCGCCAGCTACTCGGCAGAAGACATCGGCTCCCAGTGCTTTAAGTACGGCGCTAAGTCGGTCACCATTAGTTATCGCTCTAACCCTATCGGATTTGATTGGCCAGAAGGCATGGCAGAGCGACCGCTGCTGACTCACCTTGAAGGTGATATCGGCCATTTTGCCGATGGCACCAGCAAACAGTTTGATTCGATAGTGATGTGCACCGGTTATTTGTTCCACTTTCCGTTTATGCCTGATGAGCTGCGCTTACAGACCCATAACTGTCTGTATCCGGATAATTTGTATAAAGGTATTTTCTTCCAGCCTAACCCTAAATTAATTTATTTAGGCATGCAGGATCAGTACTACACCTTTAACATGTTTGACGCTCAAGCTTGGTATGCGCGCGATGTGATACTGGGTCAAATAGCCTTGCCAGAAGCAGATGCCCGCCAGCAAGATATGCAGACTTGGTTAGCTCGCCATGAGCAGTTAAGCGGCTGTCATGACTCGATTGATTTTCAGGCCAGCTATATTCGTGACCTGCTCGGCCCCACCGACTATCCCGATTTTGCGGTGGAAGAGCAGGGTGAGTTATTTAAGCAGTGGCTGCAGGACAAAGAAGAAAACATCATGGCATTCAGAGAGAAGTCTTATACTTCTACCGTGACGGGCACTTTGGCAACTCAGTTGCCTGCTCCTTGGTTAGCAATTAAGGATGACTCGCTAGAAAGCTTTATGTCATTGGATTTTATTGAGAGTAATACGCTAGATAAAATCGACTAAGCATAGCTTGAGCTGTGGTGTCATCCCAAAGCCCGCCCCATGTCAGAATGTGGGGCGGGCTTTTTTGATCGCTAAAACAAAGCGATACGCGCTGCGCCTTATGCGGTACGTCAAAGAAAAACATCTACCCTTGATAAATAAGCGTGTGCTTAGAGTTATAACTATCTTAGGTGCAACTTAAAGCGCATGGCTGCCCTTTAGCGTCGCCCTAAATTCCCGATATTGTGCTTGCGCTTGGCTTGCTGTGCATGTGCCTAGTCGCACTTTTTGGCCCGGTTGGCATTGAGCTAATCGTGCACAGGCTAACGGCGTCAGCGTGCCCAAGCGCGGATAGCCGCCAATAGTTTGGCGGTCGTTAAGCAAGATAATGGGCTGGCCGCTAGGTGGCACCTGTACCGCACCCAACGTGAGACCCTCTGAGATCAAGCTTCCAATGTTGCAGTGCAGCATTGGGCCTTGCAGGCGGATCCCCATACGATCCGATCGAGGATCCACGCGCCAAGGCTGATTAAAGGCTTGGATCAGGCTGAGATCATCAAAGAATCGAAACTGGGCGCCGGGGATCATCATCAGTGTGGCTGCTTGCTCGTAATGAGGTAGCGCGCCTACGGGGAGCTGGCGCCGAGGTATAAAATCGGCTACATGGCTACTAGAAAAAGCACTGCTAGCAAAAGCGAGCGTGTCGCCGACCGCTAATTTGCTGCCATCACCGAGATGGCCACCGAGTTGGTCACGCATCACACAGGCCACGCTGCCTAGAACGGGTTTTGCGATAAAGCCACCAGCTACGGCTAAATAAGCGCGTACGCCACACTTGGCCATGCCGAGTTGGAGCTCGTCGCCGGCGGCGAGCGTAAAAGCTTGGTTATTGGTCAAGGGTTGGCCATTAACCTGGGGCTGCATATCTGCGCCACACAAGGCCAAGTGGCATCTTTGTTCGGCGACTAGGGTGAGTCCGCCTAAGGTGATTTCTAATGTGGGGCTACCCCAGTTATTACCCAGCAGCCAATTAGCCCAGCCCCAAGCTTGCAGATCCGCCGGCCCACCTTGGCTAATGCCTAAGTGGCGCACGCCAACGCGTCCTGCATCTTGCAAGGTGCTTAAAGGTCCAGGCTTGATGACGGTTAGTAAACCCTGCATTAATAGGCTTCCTTGGCCATAGGCGTGCTATCGCCGCCCAAACGCTCAAACTGCGCTTTTGTGATAGGTACAAAGCGCACCTTATTACCCACTTGTAGCAGGCTTAAGCTGGGCCTTTGTAAATCAAATAATTGAGTCGGCGTACGGCCAAGTAAATTCCAACCACCCGGCGAGGCGTTGGGATAGGCGGCAGTTTGGCGGCCAGCAATGGCCACACTGCCGGCAGGCACTTGCGCTCTTGGTTGTGTTAATCGTGGCAACTCAAGCTGGGCGGGCAGGGTGCCCATAAAAGCAAAGCCGGGTGCAAAGCCCAGCGCAAATACTCGATACACAGGCTGGCTGTGCAGCTTAATTAAGGCGGGGATTTCCAGTCCCGTGTGTTGGCTTAAACGCGCCAGCTCTGGGCCAACGCTTAAGTGATACCAAACCGGCAGCTCGATAATGGCGGTGTCGTCGTCAGCGTGCAGATCGGGCGCCAGCCCACGCAACACTTGCTGCAATAAGCGCCGCGCCTGTGCATGATCTAACTGCAAAGCGTCAAACTGCACCAAGACCGTCGTATAAGAAGGCACTATATCTACCAGCAGTTCGCCAAAAGCTTGCTTGCACGCACTGACCAAAGCGGTAATCCAGCCCATATTGCGCTCGTCTATGGCATCGAATAGTCGCACCAGCCAAGCGTCCATGCCGGCGTTTTCGAGGTGAGGCAACGGACTCACGTTCTTATTCACGCTTGTATTCAAGCTGTTATTCACATTGTTGCTCAAACTAGGCCATCCAGCTTTAGGTTTTCCAACAAGTGGCGAATAGCGCTTACTGCGGCGATGGACTCAGGGTTGTCACCGTGCACACATAAGGTATCGGCCGTTAACCGCAGGGCGCTACCGTCATGGGCGATTAACGGCTCCGCCATAATGAGACGTCTGGCTTGCTCGACAATTTGCTCCTGTGAGCTAAGCACGGCATCGGGCAGCTGGCGCGACACTAAAAAGCCCGCGTTGTCGTAGGCACGATCCGCAAAGGCTTCAAACCACAGCTGTAAACCAAAAGACTGAGCCAAATCGAGGGCTGTTTGATTATCCGCTTTGGCCATCAGCATCAGTGGCAAGCTCGCATCATAACGGGCTACCGCTTGCATTACCGCTGCCAGTTTTTCTGGCTCGCGCATCATGTCGTTATACAAAGCGCCGTGGGGCTTAACGTAGCTGACTTGGGTGCCCTCGGCACGACACAGGCCGTCCAGTGCACCGAGTTGATAGAGCACCATGTTTTCTATTTCAGCGGGCGAGCAGGCTAATGAACGACGACCAAAGCCGACTAAGTCTGGATAGGCCGGATGGGCGCCAATTTTTACTTGATGAGCGAGAGCTAAGCGCACGGTGCGGCGCATGGTATCGGGGTCTGAGGCATGAAAGCCGCAGGCGATATTGGCCAAATCAATAAAGGGCAACACGGCTTCATCTTGGCCTAATTGCCAAGCGCCAAAACTCTCACCCATATCTGCATTTAGCAATAATATTCCCATCTGGCTTTTTCCTTCACGATAAATGATGGTACTTATGTTAGCGCGTACGCCTCGCTCACACACTGAGGTTGGGTGAGGCGTGCCATCAGCCTTGGGTTCAATTTGGGCTCGAGCTATGGTCGTTTGGCTTCCTGCACCACAAAGCAGCCAACACGCATAAGCTCTCCCGAATGTGCGTTGCGGGTAGTAGGGGCGAGGTAACCATGGATGCTTTTATTAAGGTAGATGAAGTAGTCCCCGTACGCGGAAAAATCATCCCAAGTGAAGGTCATGAGATCTATAGTCAGTACACTAAGCACGGCTAGGCGGTTGTGTGGGAAGTAGTGATCGAAGGTGTCGCTCATATAGCTTCCTATATTGCCGGTGTCGAGGCAGGGCAAACTGGTGCCGCTGTGATAGTGGGAAATGCCTTGGCCCGAATTCAATACGGTGCGGATATCGTAGAGATCGGTGGCGATCAGCCCCTTTCGGGTGATCAGCTCGGTCAGGTCCCGTACCAGCAGTTTGAATTGGTCTCGGTGGGCCAGCACTAGGTGGTCGACTCGTTCGGTCAGCGCTGCCCGTTGTGCGGCGGAACTGTCGAAGGGCAGCACCGCCAGCCAAAATCCCCGCCTGTTTGCTCGGGCTAGGCGAGAAAGCTCCGCTTCGCTCGGTTCCAGCAGGATGACCACGGGGCTTTCATCGATCATGGCGTCGGTCAGGCCTTCCGCCTGCAGGCTGTCCCACTGCTGGATCCCGTTCAGTGCTAGGGGAGCCAAAGCAATGTGATGGGGGTTTGTCAGTAGGATGATGTACTCATCCCCGTCGGTGCTGAATAACGCTTGTTCTTGCATGGAATGCTCCTTGTAAAATGGGCCGTAATGTCGGCCTACCTCTAGAAGGGTTGAGCGACGATATCACCCTGTTTCGAACACAAGATGCAATAATAGCCTTATGAGTGGTTAAGTCGTCAAAAAAAACAGCTCACTTTGAGTCTTTTAATGTGGAGATCGCCCGCGGAAAGAGATGGATGCGAGGCAGTGTTGGATGATGGCCGGATAAAAGAACGACACCGGTTTTTTGTTTCCAGTCCCGTTTTTGTGCTTATGATATGCGGTCTGATTGCGGATCAAGCTGCCAAGGTTAGCTAAAAGCGGCGATCACGCTTTTATCGTCAAAGAAACGAAACTGAGCGCCCGGGCTGCCGATAATACGTTACTTTCCCGCTCGACTGAGGAACGAGGGTTGATCGAGATATAGCGGTGATTATTCGACGTCTGGGTCAGTCTTGAGCTCAGCCCTGGGCGCAATCTTGGGCTCGGGCTATGGTCGTTTGGCTTCCTGCACCACAAAGAAGCCAACACGCATAAGCTCTCCCGAATGTGCGCTGCGGCTAGTGGGGGCGAGCTGACCACGGATGGTTTTATTGAGGAAGATGAAATAGTCCATGTACACAGAAAAATCCTCCATAGTGGTGACCGTGAGATTTATAGTCAGTACGCCAAGGGCGCTGAGCCGGTCGTGTGGGAAGTGGTGATCGAAGGTGTCGCTTAGATAGCTTCCCATATTGCCGGTGTCGAGGCGGGGCAAACTGGTGCCGCTGTGATAGTGGGAAATGCCTTGGCCCGAATCCAATACGGTGCGGATATCGTTGAGATCGGTTACGATCAGCCCCGCTCGGGTGAGCAGCTCGGTCAGGTCCCGTACCAGCAGTTTGAATTGGTCTCTGTGGGCCAGCACTAGGTGGTCGACTCGTTCGTTCAGCGCTGCCCGTTGTGCGGCGGAGCTGTCGAAGGGCTGCACCGCCAGCCAAAATCCCCGCCTGTTTGCTCGGGCTAGGCGAGAAAGCTCCGCTTCGCTCGGTTCCAGCAGGATGACCACGGGGCTTTCATCGATCATGGTGTCGGTCAGGCCTTCCGCCTGCAGGCTGTCCCACTGCTGGATCCCGTTCAGTGCCAGGGGAGCCAAAGAAATGTGATGGGGGTTTGTCAGTAGGATGATGTACTCATCCCCGTCGGTGCTGAATAACGCTTGTTCTTGCATGGAATGCTCCTTGTGAAATAGGCAGTAATGTCGGCCTACCTCTAGAAGGGTTGAGCGACGATATCACCCCGTTTCGAACACAAGATGCAATAATAGCCTTGTGAGAGATTAAACCGTCAAGAAAAACAGCTCATTTTGAGTCTTAATATGTGGCGGTCGTCCGCCGAAGGAGATGGATGCGAGGCCGAATTGGGTTATGGGATGCTGGCCGGATAAAGGAACGACGCCGGTTTTTTTGCTAGTCCCGTTTTTGCACTTAGGATATGCGGTCTGATTGCGGATCAAGCTGCCAAGGTTAGGTAAAAGAGGCGATCACGCTTTTATCGTCAAAGAAACGAAGCTGAGTGCTCGGGATCAAGTCCAAGAGAGGATCGGCCTTATAGTCAGGTAAGGCGTAAGCGGGTAGCGTGCGTTCAAGTGGTATTTTTTCTGTCGCCGTATTTGAAAAAAGTAACTGATCACCTGCCGCCAGTTTGTAAGCGTCACCACGACGACCAAAGCCGACTAAATCTGGATAGGCCGGATGGGCGCCAATTTTTACTTGATGATCGTGAGCTAAGCGCACGGTGCGGCGCATGGTATCGGGGTCTGAGGCATGAAAGCCGCAGGCGATATTGGCCAAATCAATAAGGGGCAGCACGGCTTCATCTTGGCCCAATTGCCAAGCGCCGAAGCTCTCCCCCAGATCTGCATTTAGCAATAATTTTGCCATCCCGTTTCTCTCCATAAAAATATCATTGCAGCGCCGTTAACAATAACTCGCTATCTTACCTTGTGCACACCGGCTAAACATCCGTTGGCAAAGCGTGCGCAATAAAGACGCTCATAATGCGCCTTATTTACCTGAAGTCTGTGGCTGAAAATATTAAATAGTCTTGCCAGCCTCGTTTTTGTGCTTATGATATGCGTTCATTTTAACCAAGAGGTCCGGCCAAACACCGGTGTACCCTATGGATTGCTCGCGAAGTTGCTTGCACCACACTATTACCTTTTTATATTCCCGCCATTTGCTGCTGCCTTGGGCATGCGTCACTGCTTTTAAATTTATCTATCGTTCTGATACCTCTAACGGTGTCGGCATAACTGACGCTATTCGTTAGTTGTTCAACCAACAGTTGTTAAGAGGTTAATCATGGAATTTTTAATGGATCCGTCATTGTGGGTGGGTTTACTGACACTGATAGTGTTGGAAATTGTACTGGGTATCGACAACCTAGTCTTTATTGCCATCTTGGTGAAAAAACTGCCGCCCCATCAGCGCGACAAAGCCCGTATTATCGGCTTATCGCTGGCACTGATCATGCGCTTAGGCTTATTGAGCGTGGTGTCTTGGCTGGTGACGCTCACCGCGCCTGTGCTCACCTGGGGGAGCTTAAGTTTCTCCGGTCGAGACCTTATTTTGCTGGGCGGTGGTTTATTCTTGATCTTTAAAGCCACCACTGAGCTGCATGAGCGGCTAGAAGGCTCCACTCACGAAGATAGCGCCAGCGGCGTATACGCGGGCTTTGGCGTGGTGATTGCCCAGATATTAGTGCTGGATGCGGTATTCTCGCTCGACTCCATTATTACCGCAGTCGGCATGGTCGACAACTTAGCGGTCATGATGACGGCGGTGATTATCGCCATGGTGGTGATGCTGGCGGCATCTAAGTCGTTAACCGACTTTGTGAATGCGCACCCTACTGTGGTGGTGCTGTGCTTGAGCTTCTTGTTGATGATCGGCTTTAGCTTAGTGGCAGAAGCCTTTGGTTATCATATTCCAAAGGGCTATTTATATGCGGCTATCGGCTTCTCGATTTTAATCGAGTTTTTAAATCAATTAGCTAAGCGCAATGTTACCAAAGAAGCAGCGCGCCTACCGTTGCGTGAACGCACCACCATGGCGATTTTTAATCTGATGGGCGGCAAGCTAGCAGCAGAAGAGCACACAGAGCACTCGTCAAATACCAACCAAGAGCCGGGTTTTGCCGAAGAAGAGCGCAATATGATCAGCGGCGTGTTATCGCTGGCTGAGCGATCCACCCGCACCATAATGACGCCCCGCTCTGAAATAGCCTGGCTGGATATTGGTGATAGTCGCGAAGAGGTGTTGGCGGAGCTTATGGCTTCTTCTCATAGTCAGTTTCCGGTATGTGACGGCGAGCTAGATACCTTATTAGGCGTGGTGCGGGCTAAAGACTTAATGGCCGGCCTAAAAGAAGGTAAAACTCTCGCCGAGTTGGCTGAGGGCAACGACTCCATCATAGTGCCGGACAGCATCAGCGTGATCCGCTTACTAAACGTGCTGCGTGAAGCTCGCGGCAATCTGGTATTGGTTAACGATGAGTTTGGTACCATTCAAGGCTTAGTCACGCCCCATGATGTGCTAGAAGCCATAGTGGGTGAGTTTCTCGATGAAGATGAAGACCCAGAAGTGGTGGTAGAAGAGCAGGGCTGGTTGGTGAAGGGCAGTACGGATCTGCATTATTTAGAGCAGGTATTGTCTCGCCGCGGGCTGGTGGATCCAGACGATGACTATGCCACCTTGGCCGGCATGTTATTGGCGTGGAGTGGCCAGCTGCCGATTGAAGGTGCGATATTTGTCTACGAAGACTTACGATTTGAAGTCGTGGAAATCGATGAGTTTCGCATTGCCCAAGTGCGGATTTCGCCGCTTGTTAGCGCCAGCTCATAGCTTTTGATTAATACTGAGTATTAGCAAAACGGCGTCCAATTGGGCGCCGTTTTTTATGAACACGTTTAACGTACCCTGTAAAATTTTGCCTCACGCTCACGGGTTAGCTTGTTACATCAGAAGCAGGTTTTCGCGGCTAAAGCACGCGACTACATTCGTACACCGTGCCGAACTTGGTGCCACTGTTGTTTTGTTTAGCTGGACGCTCGGCGCTGTACTTCTGCCTCACGCCTCACAATACGGCTTCAATCGCGGCTTGCAGCTTAGGATCGTCCGGCTTGGTGAGGCTAGAGAATACCGCTGTCACTTGGCCTTGTTTATTCAGTACAAACTTATAAAAATTCCAGCGGGGCGCCTTGCCACTTTGGCGAGTAATCTCTTTAAAAATAGGGTGTGCATCTTGGCCGCGCACTTTAATGGGCTGGGCCATATCGAAGGTCACGCCAAAATTGACGAAACAGACTTCGGCCGCTTCAGCTTCATCCTTGGCTTCTTGCTTAAAGTCGTTAGAGGGAAAACCCACCACTTTTAAACCCTGCTCTTTGTAGCGCTGGTGCAGGGCTTCCAGCCCTTCAAACTGACCGGTAAAACCGCAAAAGCTGGCGGTATTAATCACTAACATAGGGTGGCCAGCAAATGGGCGCATATCGAGCATTTCACTGGAATGCAGTCGCGGCAGCTGATGGTCATATAAGGCGGCGGTATCTGGCTCGGCTGCCAGCGATGGCTGGCATAGGAATAAGCTACATAGGGCCGTCGGCAACAGTTTCTTCATGGATGTTTCCTTACATATTGAGCCGTTAATACAGAATAGACCCGAGCAGCCGATAAAAGCTTGCTCGGGCCTTGTGCTGTTACCAGCTTAACCGTCTATATGAGATCATCCCAGCTGTGTACGGCGGCGCTCATTACTGCAACTGACTTAATGTGACAGTATTAGGTCAGTAATGGCTTGGCCCAGCTGTTGAGTGTTGGCCGAGCCACCCATGTCGCGGGTGAGCGCATGGCCTTCGCGAATGGCGGTTTCTATGGCGGTCATAATAGTGTCGTGCATTTCAGGATGGCCTAAGTGCTGCATCATCATAGCCGCGGCCCAGATAGTACCAATAGGATTAGCAATGTTTTGACCGGCGATATCCGGAGCCGAGCCGTGTACGGGCTCGAACATGGAGGGCAGATCTTTCTCTGGGTTGATGTTAGCCGAGGGCGCAATCGCTATGGTGCCGGTGCAGGCAGGGCCTAGGTCCGACAAAATATCGCCGAATAGGTTAGAGCCAACAATGACATCGTAAAACTCGGGCATTCTTACCAAGTTAGCAGTGAAGATATCAATATGGAATTGATCAACTTTCACTTCTGGATAATGTTCAGCCATGGCGGCCACGCGGCTGTCCCAGTAAGGCATAGAGTGGAACAGACCATTGGATTTAGTGGCGGAACTCACGTGCTTTTTGTCACGAGTCTGGGCCAGTTCAAAAGCATACTTCAAGATGCGGTCGGTACCCTTGCGGGTAAACACGCTCTGTTGTAACACCACTTCGTCATCTGTGCCTTCGTATTGAATGCCGCCGATCGCCGAGTACTCGCCCTCTACGTTTTCGCGCACCACGTAAAAGTCGATATCGCCGGGCTTCTTGTTGGCTAGTGGCGACTGTAAGCCTTCGAACAAACGCACTGGGCGCAAGTTAACGTATTGATTAAAGGCGCGGCGAATGGGTAACAGCAAGCCCCACAGAGAAATGTGATCCGGTACGCCAGGAAAGCCCACCGCACCGAGAAAAATAGAGTCGAACGCCTTGAGCTGCTCCAAGCCGTCTTCTGGCATCATGCGGCCGGTTTTATGATAGGTTTCGCAGGACCAATCAAAATGCGTGAAACTCAGCTCAATGCCGTGTTTTTCTGCGGCGGCTTGCAGCACTTTTAAACCTTCGGGGATGACTTCCTTGCCGATACCGTCACCGGGAATTACTGCGATATTAAACTGTGACATATTTGTAACCTCAGGTTGTGTGAAGTGAGAACTTAGACACCTAGTTTATGCCAGCCTCTGATAAGGTGTAGTCACAAAGTGTAATCTCTGAGTTTACAAATTATGGATAAGTTGCCCGCGCTGGAAGACATTAAGGTATTTGTAACCGCCGCTCGACTAATGAGTTTTGCTCGGGCCGCAGATCAGCTGCAGGTATCTCCCGCCTATATCTCTAAGCGCATCAAGCTGCTGGAAAAAAACGTCAACGTGGCGCTTTTTTTTCGTTCGGCACGGGCTATTAGCTTAACGCCAGAAGGGGAAATAGTGCTGCGCACCGGTGAGCAGTTATTGCAGGGCATAGAGACCATGACCGGTGAGCTGAGAGCCTCGCGAGAAGAGATCCGCGGTGTGCTGCGCATCAGTTGCAGCACCGGATTTGGTAGCGAATATCTCAATCCGTTTATTTTGTCGTTGCGCGCCGACTATCCGCTGTTGGATATCGATCTGACGCTGGCGGACCGCGCGGTAGATATCATTAGTGAAAACATGGATCTGGATATCTGCATCGGAGGGGCCATTCCCGAACAATATATAGCACGCCACCTTGGCGAAAATATCCGGATATTTTGTGCCGCCCCTGCTTACTTAGAACAGCACGGCTGGCCCGAACATCCGCGGGAGCTGGAGCAGCAGCATACTTGCATTACCATTCGCGAGCGTAATCAGGCTCCTGCCTCTTGGAAAGTGTCCCGAGCCGGTGAAGTGCTCACAGTGTCACCGAACAGTCGCTTGAGCGTGAATAATGGCGATGTAGCCAAACAATGGTGTGTGAACGGGGAGGGTATACTGCTGCGCTCGCTGTGGAGCGTGCAGCACGAATTGGAGCAAGGGCAACTGGTACAAGTGCTACCCGAGTGGCAGCAAGTGGCCGATGTTTATGCGGTATATTCGCGCAGTATCAAAAACAGCGCTAACTTGCGCGTTTTCATCGAAAATTTAGAGCCATATCTGGCACAACGATTACCCCACCAAGCGCAGACTGAATCGATAAAGGTAAATAAAAAATGACGGGCCTCCTTTTGGGAGTTGGACAAATTGGGAGGTGGACAAAATTTGGCGAGTATACCAATCCGTCCACGGAGAGTTGAGGGATAGCTAACTAAAGTAGGCTTCTACAAAAAGCGTGTGTTGTAGGCCACCCGCATCTTCAGTGAAGATGACTTCGGTGGTCCTGCGAAGCAGGATGGTTTTAATAACAAAACCCAAACCGTGCCGATACTCTTTACCTACCAACAAGGTGGGCACACTACAAAAAACCATCACATTAAATCCAGCTGTTAGGCTGACCAAACAATTAATACGATTGGTATCACCCCTCATCTTGTAGGAAGTTTTTGCTGGCGCCCAACCGCATTATTTCCTATTAGATCAGGCGATATCAACGCACAGGTATTTTACGGTCAGGTAGTCTTCGATTCCATAATGGGAACCTTCCTTACCCAAACCCGATTGCTTAACCCCACCAAATGGCGCCACTTCGTTGGAGATCATGCCGGTATTGATGCCAACCATGCCGCTTTCCAGCTTTTCTGCCACACGATAAACTCGGCTTATATCCTGCGAGAAGAAGTAAGCCGCCAAGCCAAAGATGGTGTTGTTGGCCTGAGTGAGTACGTCTTCTTCGTCTTGAAAGCGGATTAGGGTGGCAATAGGGCCGAAAATTTCTTCGTGCACTATGTCCATGGAATCGTTCACATCCACTAAAATCTTAGGATTGATGTAATTCCCTTGTTCTTCGACTTCATTACCCAGCACCAGCTGACGTGCACCTTTAGCCAGCGCGTCGTCGAGTAGCAATTGCATGCTATCTATGGCACGACGGGTGATCATGGGGCCAATATCGGTATTCTGGTCTAGGCCATTACCGACACACAGCTTAGCGACTTGAGCGGTAAATTTTTCGAGAAATTCGTCATAAACAGCGTCATGGATATAGAAGCGGTTAGCGCACACACAAGTCTGGCCACCGTTGCGAAATTTAGACAGCATGGCGCTGGCCACCGCTTTGTCGATATCCGCATCATCAAACACGATAAAGGGCGCGTTGCCGCCGAGCTCCAGTGAGGTTTTCTTGATGGTGGACGCGCACTGTTCATACAGGGTGCGGCCCACTTGGGTGGAGCCGGTGAAAGAAAACTTGCTGATTAATGGATGCTGGGTCAAGGGTACACCCAAGGTACGGGCGTCGCCGGTGATCACGTTAAAGATGCCAGCGGGAATGCCCGCTTGTGCTGCCAGCTCTGCCAGTGCCAGTGCGCTAAAGGGCGTTTCTGAGGCCGGCTTAATAATAATGCTGCAACCCGCCGCCAGTGCAGGGCCGGCCTTACGAGTGATCATGGCTGCTGGGAAATTCCAAGGCGTAATGGCGCTACACACGCCGATTGGCTGGGTGATGGTAGACAGGCGATTGGTGCTTACGGTTTGCGGGATGGTTTCACCGTAAACGCGCTTGCCTTCCTCGGCGAACCACTCGATGAAAGAAGCGGCATAGCGGATTTCTCCTTTAGCTTCTTGCAGCGGTTTACCCTGCTCTAGCGTCATTATGGTGCCTAAATCGTCGACGTTCGCTTCAATTAATGTAAACCAGCGATAAAGAATCTTGGATCTTTCTTTGGCGGTGAGGGCACTCCAACCGGCCATAGCCTCATGGGCTTGCTCTATGGTGTCGTTCACCTGTGCTTCTGTCAGGCTGGGTACAGTACCCAACACTGACTGATCGACCGGATTGGTAACGGTAAGACTTTGCTCTCCATCCACCCACTGGCCGTTGATATAGCATGACTGGCGAAACAAAGCCGGATTGCTGAGGGTATTCATAACAGTTATCTCCTGATCATATTCATACGATAAAAAATGGCAGCCTAAATAGACCTTGATCAACAGCTGAGGGAGCTCCCTCATGTTCGCTAATAGCACTACTCTCAAGGCAAAATATGACTCGCCTTTAACCGAGATAAGCGCGGAATGGCAGGCCTTGTTACCCAATTGTCAGATCGACGTCGTCATTCATTACATCATGCTATTCACATGGCTCAGCACAGCCTTGCTCTCGATATAAATCCGATACAAGCCATGAGTTTTCGCCCATGCTAGTTGAATCGGTTGGTTCAGACCAATGTAATTTTACAAACATTTAACCTAGCTAACACTTTTATACTCATATCGTTATAAAAATCCTGAAATTTTTGGATGGTTTTTTATGTAGATTGAGCCTGTCGTTCGTAGTCGGTCACTGCTTGGCGTTTTGTTAACGTATGGTGTGCTACCTGAGTGGTTGGCTACTCATTTAGTCCTTATGGTATGTATCTGCAAATGGATAAATATCATGCCCCTACCACCAGCTCCTGAGCTTTAGCCATATGGCCAACAGCAAAGCTAAGCCGGTTAATACGCCACAAAAAGTCCAAAAGGCCAGCGGATTGTCGGCGCCGGGCATACCGGCTAAGTTAATGCCAAATAAGCCGGTGAGAAAGCTGGCAGGCAAAAACAACAGCGCCATAATCGACATTTGATAGGCGCGGCGGTTGGTGGCGGCGGCCATGATGTTGTTGACCTCGTCGGCCAACACGGCAGTACGCGCCACCCCTGCGTCTAAGTCGTCCAGCCAGCGACGCAGTCGGTCGGCAATATCCAGTAAACGGCGGCGATCGTCGTCATTTAACCAACTTATCTTCTCGCTGGCCAAGCGTGCTACCAAGTCCCGCTGGGGAGAAAGATAACGGCGGATCATAATCAGCTGCTTGCGGATACGGCCCAGCTGACCACTGGCGGGCATGGTATTTTCGAGCACCGATTCTTCGAGGCTCAATATTCTATCGTGTAGCGTTTCGACAAACTCTCCGGCGCGATCGGTCAGGGCATCGCATATTTCCACCAGCCAATCGCTGGGGCTCACGGGGCCATCTTGGGTGGCGAATTGCTCAAAAACATCTCTTTCCGATAACAATGGCCGACATCGGCTGCTAATAATCAACTGCGGGCTAATAAAGATCCGCAGCGCCACCATTTCTTCTGGTCGGTTGTGCTCGTTATGGTTGATACCGCGCAAAATCAGCAACAAACTTTCGCCCTGGCGTATCAGCTTGGGTCTATTACTTTGGCCGAGCAAGGCCTCGCGGGCGCTCTCGCTGAGCAAGCTAGTCTGTTGCAACCATTGTTGGGCTTGTGGCTGCCCGTAGTCTAGGTGCACCCAAGCGGGGGACTCTGTGAGTAACTCTGCGCCTGCAGCCAAATGCTGCATGCCGCCATGGCCGTCCAACTGTAGGCTATAGATGGTGTTCTCTGGCACCCGTTCCATGGTTTGTCCTTTTATCACGCTGATATCTCAGCTTACACTAAAGTGGTTTCAACTGAAGCATGCCACTCTGTGGGGCTGGACGAGGTATCATCAGCCTATGATGATTCTTTTACTCAGGCAGATTTATGCGACACGGCTCTTTTAATCCCGAGGCGGATGACACTCAGTTTAATTGGCAAACTTTGCGCACCTTGTTGCCCTATTTATTAGAGTATCGGTTGCGTATTGTGCTGGCGCTGGCCTGTTTAGTGGCTGCCAAAGTCGCCAGTGTGGGCCTGCCGTTTATTCTTAAGCATATTGTCGATGCTATGGATAAAGGCGTGGCCAGCGAAGGCGTGGCTAAAATATTGGTCTTACCCTTAGGATTATTGCTGGCCTATGGCGTAATGCGCTTGGCTAACGTGTTGCTAGGAGAGATCCGCGATGCGCTGTTTGGCCGCGTTACCGAACGCGCCATGCGCCGCATTGGGCTGGCGGTGTTTAAACATTTACACCGTTTAGAGCTGGATTTTCACCTTAATCGTAATACCGGCGGTTTGTCTCGCGACGTAGAACGGGGCGTGTCGGGCGTCAGTTTCTTGCTGCGTTTTATGGTGTTTAACATAGTGCCGACGCTGTTTGAAATTGCCTTAGTGATTGGCGTGTTGCTGGTTAATTATTCCATCTGGTTTGCGCTGGTGACCTTTGTGGCCGTGGTCTTGTATATCGGCTGGTCGGTGGTGGCCACCGATTGGCGCACCGGTTATGTGCGGGCGGCCAATCTTGCCGACTCGCAAAGCAATACCCGCGCCGTAGACAGCCTGCTTAACTTTGAAACCGTAAAATATTTTACTAACGAGCGTTATGAAGCCGAGCGCTACGATACGGATCTTGCCCAGTGGGAAGTGGCGCGGCGTAATAACCGCTTAAGCTTGTTTGCGCTTAATGGCGGTCAGGCGCTGATTATTGCCGTGGCCATGACCATCATGATGATCTTGGCTGGAAAAAATGTGGTGGCCGGCACCATGACGCTGGGTGATTTTGTATTAATTAATGCCTTTATGATGCAGCTATTTATGCCGCTTAATTTCTTAGGCTTTGTGTATCGAGAAATGAAAAGCTCCATGGCCAATGTGGAGCGCATGTTCGCCTTGTTACGCCGAGATCCCACTATTAATGATGCGCCGCAGGCTACTGAGCTGGCCATTAGCCAAGGTGCCATTGAGTTTAAAGATGTGAGCTTTGGTTATGGGCCAGAGCGGACTATTTTGCAGCAAGTGAGCTTTAGCGTGCGCGCTCAGCAAAAGGTGGCGGTAGTGGGGGCCAGTGGCTCGGGCAAGTCGACGCTGGTAAAATTACTGTTTCGTTTTTATGACGTAAACAACGGTAGCATCTTAATTGATGGTCAAGATATTCGCCACGTCACCCAAGGCTCATTACGCCAAGCCATTGGCATAGTGCCGCAAGATACGGTGCTATTTAACGCCTCCATTTTTGACAATATTCGCTATGGCCGCATTAGCGCTACCGACGAAGAAGTAATGGAAGCCATTCGCTTGGCTCATTTAGCGGACTTTATTGCGCGTTTGCCACAAGGCGCCAACACGCTAGTGGGTGAGCGCGGCCTTAAACTCAGTGGCGGTGAAAAACAGCGGGTAGCGATCGCGCGCACCATTCTGAAGCGGCCCGCTATCTTGGTATTTGATGAAGCCACCTCGTCCCTCGACAGTCGCTCAGAGCAAAGCATACTGCAGGCCATTGCCGAGGTATCGCGTGGGCAAACCAGTCTAGTGATTGCCCACCGTTTGTCGACGGTGGTTGATGCAGACCATATTTTAGTGATGGACCACGGTCGCATCGTGGAGCAAGGTAATCATGAAGTGCTGTTAGCCAAACAAGGGCGGTATGCGCAGTTGTGGCATATTCAACGGCAACAGCAGGCACCAGAATGAGGCCGTTCGCGTGCTGGCCCCCGGTGTTTTTTAGTCGAAGTTAAGCAAGGTATCCTAATGCGGATGCCTATACTGACTAAAGATTCACGGTTTAGGATGCCATTATGCTTACTCGTACCTTATGTGCAGCCACTTTATATACAGCCACCTTATATACAGCTATTTTGGGCTGCTTGTTCTGGGCGTTATCTGCTCCGGTCTTCGCCTTGGCGTTTTCTCCGGCGGTCATGCTGGGCTGGGAGCCCAAAAGCTTTGCCGGCGATACCGAATATCGGCTGGTGCTTGATCCCCAACTGCAGCAGCAAGTGATACGGGCCAGTAGCCGAGCGGCGGCGTCGGGTCTTTTCTATGAGCAACGGATCGATCTGGATGCGACTCCTTGGCTCAGCTGGCGCTGGCGAGTAGAGCAATTTCCGACTGTAGCCAATGAGCGCGATAAGGCGGGGGATGATTTCTCGGTGCGAGTCTATGTGGTAGTTCGCGACGGCTGGACCCGACTGAGCAGCAAGGCTATCAGCTACGTTTGGGCGCAGCAGGCGGAGGTGGGGCAGGCTTGGGAGAATCCCTTCGCCGGCGATAAGGCGATGATGTGGGCGCTGCGTAATCGCCAAGATGGTGATGGCTGGGTCAATGAAAAACGCAATATTAAGGCGGATTTGCGGCGGCTGTTCGGCAAAGACTTTCGTTATCTTGAAGCCGTCGCCATTATGAGTGACGCCGATAACAGCAAGAGCAGTGCTATCGGTTATTATACGAGTCTGGTTTTTACCCGCGACTAACACTACCCCCAGTGACGAGATTGAAAGTAATGAGGTTGCAACACCGATGAAAAAAATCCTGATTACTCTGCTAGTAGGCTTCGGCCTGATCGGCGGCCTGAGTCAAAATTCGCCGCTTTTTACTTTGTTATCGACGACGCAAGCCGCCCACGATCCACTGCTGCTAGCCTATCAAAACCGGCAGAGCGATGTGCAAGTCGAGGGCCGCGGCCGAGTAGTTCGTCTGCTAAAGGATGACAATAAGGGCTCCCGCCATCAGCGATTTTTGCTGGCCTTGCCGAGCGGTCAAACTTTGCTTATTGCTCATAATATTGATTTGGCACCACGGATCGACACCCTGAAAGTAGGCGATACGGTGGCGTTTTACGGCGAGTATGAATGGAATAACAAAGGCGGTGTGGTGCACTGGACTCATCACGACCCTAAAGGACGTCACCCAGGCGGCTGGCTGAAACACAATGGCAAACGGTATCAATAGCCTGCCATTGGATATTTAAAAGAGCACTCAATCATGTCAGAACAAGAGCAGTACCTAGCACACACCGAGCACTGGGTGAAGCAGGTCATTATGAAGTTTAATCTCTGCCCCTTTGCCCGCCGAGAGGTGGAACGCGCCAGCATTCGCTATGCAGTGGTTGAAGAGCATAAACCGAAAGCGGTGTTGCCGGCGCTATTAGCCGAGTGTGCTTTGCTCGACGAGCAGCCGGCAGTAGAAACTACTTTAGTAATTTTACCGCGGGGTTTTGAAGGCTTTTATGCGTATTTAGACTTAGTCGATTTGGCAGAAGATATGCTGCTAGAGCAAGGCTACGAGGGTAAATATCAGCTGGCCAGTTTTCACCCAGACTATTGCTTCGAAGGTGAACCTCAAGACGATGCGGCCAATTATACTAATCGCTCGCCTTACCCCACGCTGCACCTGATCCGTGAAGCCAGCATGGAGCAGGTGCTGGCCGACTATCCAAATCCGCATACTATCCCTGAGCGTAATGTGGAGTTTGCGCGGCGCAAAGGCAGCGATTTTTTCGTCAAATTACTGGCTAGCTGTACTAAATCGTAGCAACAAGCCGTAGCAGGCAGGCTGCGCGGCTTGGCACTCGGTTTTAATGCCGTTAATGCTGATGAAAGTCTTGGCGCTGGGTACTTTGTAAGAACTGATGAGTATCCTTATCGGCCATGTCACAAGGCTCGCGCTCACATTGCAATGTGACATGATGCAATTGATGTTCATGGGCCAAGAGCTCTCGCGCGGCCTGCAATACTTGCTGAAGATCTAACTCTGGTATCACCAAGTGTGCCGTTAAGCTCGCTTTGCCACTGGTTAGCGCCCACACATGCAAGTCATGTACTTCTTGCACGCCGTCAAGCCGGCTTAAATCGGCATTAATCTGGTCTAAATCTACATTAGCGGGCACGCCTTCCAGCAAAATATGCAGGCTATCGCGCAGTAAAATCCAAGTACGTGGCAGCACCCAAAAACCAATGGCCACCGCAATCACCGAGTCCACCCACTGCCAACCCGTCACCATAATCACCAAAGCACCTATGATGACGCCCACGGATCCCAGCGCATCACTCAGCACTTCTAGATAAGCGCCTTTTATATTTAAGCTTTCTTTTTGACCGCCTACCAATAAATACATGGCCAGCAAATTAATGCCTAACCCCACAACGGCAATGGCCAGCATGCCCGCCGATTGCACTTCTGCAGGTTGTTGAATACGCAACCAAGCTTCATACACAATATAAAATGCCACTCCAAACAGCAGTAAGGCATTAAAGGCCGCCGCTAAAATCTCGAACCTATGATAACCAAAGGTACGTTTTTGATCGGCAGGGCGCTTGGCAACTTGAATAGCTGCAAGGGCAATGGCCAGCGCTGCGGTATCGGTAAACATATGCGCCGCATCAGATAATAAGGCCAAACTTTGGGTAAGCAGGCCACCAATCACTTCAATAATTAAAAAGGTACTGGTTAAGCCCAATGCCCACCACAGCCGCTTACTGTGATTTTGAGCGGGGATGGCGTGATGATGCGAGTGCGGACTTCGGTCAGTCATAAGGCATCCTTATGGTGATGAGCAGTAAGGCCGGTGGCTGAAATCGGTAGCCACCTATAACCCACTCCTATTTAACTTACTCCTCTTAACCTAATCCAATTTAGCCAAGACCGTGATTTTTTTGGTAAGTTCTTAGTCAGCTGTACTAAATTATAGGGCTGAGGCTCGGCACCATAAAGCGAAAGGCTGACCAATAAAGGAGGTAGTGATGCGTTGTTTACACGGATGGGTGCTGGGCTTGCTGGCGGTGGTATTATCTGGCTGTACGGGTATGCCCGAGGGCGTGACGCCAGTAAAAAACTTTGATGCCGACCGTTACTTAGGCACTTGGTATGAGATTGCCCGTTTGGATCATTCCTTTGAGCGCGGGCTTGAGCAAGTGTCCGCTGAGTACAAGTTGCGGGATGACGGCGGCATACGAGTGCTTAACCGCGGTGTGGACGCCAAAAGTGGCGAACAAAAAGAGGCAGAGGGTAAGGCTTACTTCGTGAATGGCGTTGATGAAGCGCATCTTAAGGTGTCCTTCTTTGGGCCTTTTTATAGCTCTTACCTAGTATTTGAGTTAGACGAGGACTACCAATACGCCTTTATTTCCGGCTATAACCACGACTATTTATGGCTGCTGTCGCGCACGCCTGAGATTAGCCCCGCATTAAAAGAGCACTTTGTCGCCAAAGCAAAAGCACTCGGCTTTGCGACAAAGCAGTTAATTTGGGTAAAACAGTTGCCCTAAGCCACAGCCTTGGTTTTTATGGGTGGCTTTGCCCTATTTGATGGTTTATCGTAATACGCTAATAAACGTAATCTGATTTACGAATTAAAAATAATTAAAATTAGGAGCAAATGATGCTGAAAAAAGTCGCGTTGTTAATGGTCGGTGGTGTATTCGCTACTTCTGTACTCGCCCAAGCCGAGTTATTTAAGCCAGATGATCTGGTTAAATATCGCCAGTCTATTTATCAAGTGATGAGCGCTCAAGCCACTGTGCTGGGTGCCACGGCCAAGGGTGACATTGAATTTGATCCGGAAGTGGTGCGCGAACGCGCATTAAACATGGGCAATGTGGCCAAGTTACTGGGCGAAACCTATGTGCCTGCTACTCAAGGCGTTAAAGACAGCAACATGCTGCCTGCGGCTTGGGAAGATATGGACGGCTTTGGCGATAAAGGCAAAGCTTTTGGTGGCGCACTGCAAGAGCTGATTGCGGTAACGGGTGAAGAGGGTTTCGATAAGAAAGCTGCCGGCCCTGCCATCGTTAAAGTACTGAAAAGCTGTAAAGCCTGTCACGATGATTATCGTGCAGACTAAGTAAGTGCGATTAAGCAGCGTTTGTTCTGACTAAAAAGGAGCCTTAGGGCTCCTTTTTATTAGGTATTTAAAATGCATATATTTAAAAGTCGTGATCCGTCATAAAGAATGCGGCTGCTGTTAGCGGTATTTAAATATAAGTGATAAAAACAAAGGTGCTTTGCATCTAAAGCCGATAAAAGCGCGATAATGATGTGTATCCTGAGTCATAGAGGTTAATTCAAATGCTGAAATATTCAGTGCCAATGCGTATGTTGCATTGGCTTACAGCACTACTCATTATCGGCCTATTCGCGGTGGGCTTATGGATGCGCAGCCTGAGTTATTATGACTCTCTGTATCAAATATTGCCGTTTTGGCATAAGAGCGTCGGCTTCTTGCTACTGCTGTTAGTAATGCTACGGTTAGTGGTACGCTTTTCAAGCCAGCATCCGGCCGCTTTGCCTAGCCATAAGTGGTGGGAGCGGCGAGTAGCAGGTGCCACTGTAGGGCTGCTTTATGGATTGATGTTTGGCATGTTTATCAGTGGCTATTTAATCGCCACCGCCGACGACAGACCGGCCTCCTTTTTTGGCTGGTTTGATATTCCGGTATTGATCACCGCTTTTCCTAATCAAGAAGACGTAGCCGGTCTGATACACGAATATTGTGCGTGGGCCTTAATTGGCTTATCTGCGCTGCACGGCTTGGCTGCACTGAAACACCATTTCTTAGATAAAGATGTCACCCTCAAGCGCATGCTGTAATTGGCATAACGCTATTCAAGGAGAATAAAGATGAAGAGAACACTGATTGCTGCCGCCATGTTGCTGGTTACAAGCCAGACTTATGCCGCCGCCGAAACCTATGTGGTAGACACCAAGGGCATGCATGCCTCCATCAATTTTAAGATTGACCATCTCGGTTATAGCTGGGTAGTTGGGCGCTTTAACGACTTTAAAGGCAGCTTCGTGTTTGATGAAGACGATGTGGCTAATAACAGCGTGGAAGTAACCATCAACACCAGCAGCGTCGACAGTAACCATGCGGAGCGTGATCGCCACGTGCGCAGCGAAGACTTCTTAAACGTGAAGAAGTTTCCTGAAGCCAGCTTTAAGAGCACCAGCGTTACTAAAGACGATGACGAGGGTGAATATAAGGTGAAGGGCGACTTAACCTTGCACGGTGTGACCAAGCAGGTGGAGTTTGAGATCGAAGAAGTGGGCGCCGGTAAAGATCCTTGGGGCGGCTATCGTCGTGGCTTTGAGGGTGAAATGACCTTAAAGCCCAGTGACTTTGGCATTAACTATGACCTAGGACCTGCTGCTGCCACCATGGAGCTGGAATTTATCCTTGAGGGCGTGAAGCAGTAACACCCAGTAAGGCGTAAACGTGAGCAGTAAATTGTGCCGAATCTTATGATTCGGCATTTTTTTTCTTACACTTCACGACAAGCTTACAAATAATAAAACAACATCCACGCCGGTAGCACTGCCAGCGCGAGCGCCACTACAAAGCGCAGCCAAGGAAAAGATGCATGAATGGTCAGCTTATCGGCCACGCGCTCCACTGCGACTCGTTTATGACCTGTCACCATGGCTTTTACTAAACCCTCGCCGCGCAATCGGTACATAACGATGGCCAAAATATGCATGCCTACGATTAATAAGATGCCCCAATAAAACCATTTTTTGTGTAAAAAGGTCATCAGCTTAGTGGTGGCGCCTGAGGCATACATATAGAGCGGGCCATTATAAAAAATATCGTCACTGGCAAATAACCCTGTGGTCAGCTGAAACAACAAGGTGGCTAAAATTACCAATACCATAATGCCGCCCACCGGGTTATGGCTTAGATAAATAGGCTTGTTGGGCTTAGCACTGGCGAGAAAGTATCGAAAGATGTGTTTGGGGTGATAAATAAAATGGCTAAAACGCGCATAAGGCGTGCCTATAAAGCCCCAGATAATACGATACATTAGTAAGGTGAGCAGCATCTGGGCGAGCAGCATATGCTGATCCATGTCGTCACCTGCCGAGCGCCAAAGTAAGAACAGCAGTACGGGTAAGCTCCAGTGAAAAACCCGAATCGACCAATCCCATACTTTAATGGGACTAGGGTTTACTTGACTCATAGCGGAGGATCTCCAATTAAGTAATGAATGGCTTATTTTACCCTGAGTCCAGTTTTTATTTAAGCAAATGCTTAAGTTTGTGTGTAGGCCTGTGATAGGTGCGGCATTTGTCTTAAACGTGTCGCTTAAACGCAAACATCCCGACCAAGGCCGGGATGTTTGTGGTAAATCGGGTGCTAATAACTTATTTAGCCGGCAGCGGGCTGCGCTATTTTAGTTAATGCTTGTTCTAAACCTTGGCGAAACTGGTTGCGGGTAAGCACATCAATTTCTTGCCATTTTTGCTTAGGTGCAAAATCAATCGTGCTCTCGGTGAGCACATCTTTACTCTGCAGAGCTACCCAGCGTGCATCGTAATTACGGGTTTGTTCGGCGTCCCATGCCAGTACTTGGCTAACGATGCCCTTTAAGCGCTCGGGATTGCTCATGGAATAAGGGGTGATCTTAGCGCCAAAGCGCTGGTTGAGCTGACTAACGGCCGCGTGCGCTGTTTCATCACCGGATTTATTTGCATCACTGCGGGCACGCAATTGTGCCGCATAAAACCAAAAGGTGGCCTGATCTTGATATTCGTTATCGAACATAATGGCGGAAATTAAATACAAGACCGGCGGCGCATAATCATTAGGCGTTTTTAAAATAGTATTAATCATTTCGCCATTACCGCTGGTAATCGCATCCATAGCTTGCTGTGATTTAGAGATATCAATGCTAGCAAACTCGCCTTTAGGCGTGACTTTTTCTGGTGCTTGATTAGTAGTGCTTTGGCTACTCGGTTTGCTGGTTGTTTTAGTTTGCTCCGAAGGCGTTTGACTAGAGCAGGCGGCTAAAAGCGCACAAAGTAATAGGGGATATAATTTCATCAGTTAACCTCGAGTATTAATAATGTATTCAGCAAAGCGGGAAATGAAGCTCAGGTCAAGAACATTAGCATCAACAGGCTATTATTTGAGCGGAACGGGCAGATCGCTAAGGCGTGTTTTGACTGATCGTGGCTGTTGTTGCCAAAATAAATAAATATCTCGCCGATAGACGATAGGAATACTATGCGAACAAATCAGTACAATATGTTCACCTTTTTTTAGGCCACGAATGCTGCCTTTAACGGTGCGTAGGTCTTTTGTCAGTTGCCGACAAAGCAGCAACAGTGCTTGCGGCGGCTGGCCGCTGATCACCTTAACTTCTGCGTCTTGCAAACGGATCCGAAAGCTTTCTTGGCGTCGGCGC
Source organism: Oceanisphaera profunda (assembly GCF_002157895.1). Classification (GTDB taxonomy): domain Bacteria; phylum Pseudomonadota; class Gammaproteobacteria; order Enterobacterales; family Aeromonadaceae; genus Oceanimonas; species Oceanimonas profunda. Next base: position 1,566,842 of record NZ_CP021377.1, on the reverse strand, counting down.
AATACGTAAAGCAGGGCGAATAACGTCACTGCAATTAACAGTATACTGTTGAACATTATTTTCATCCTTGAAAACAGCATTTGATGATCGAATAATGACAGTTTGAACCATAAAGGCAAGTTGCGCTTATGAAGTCGCCACAAAAAATCCGCGTCGCGACATTTAACGTCGCACTCGACAGGGGTAAGCCCGGGCGATTGGCGGCTGAGTTAGCAAAAGGGCTGCCCCAAGCGCGGAATATCGCGCATATTTTGCAGCATATTCGCCCAGATATAGTGCTGTTAAATGAATTTGACCATGATGGTGCGGCACCACTTGATACGCATTTAACGCAGTTTTGCCAAGATTATGTAGCGGTGGGCGAGCAAGGTATCGATTATCCCTATCGTTATTTGGTACCGACCAATACCGGAATTTTGGCGCCGGTTAATTTAAGTGGCGAAGAGCAGGTAGCGCCAAGCTTACCGACGGATGGCTTAGGGTTTGGCGCCTTTCATGGTCAGTATGCCATGGCGGTATTATCGCGTTTTCCGTTACTGTTTGAGCAAATGCGCAGTTTTCGTCACTTTTTATGGCGTGATATGCCCGATGCTAAATTACCGCACACGCCACAGGGCAGTTATTACCGAAAACAGGTCTTAGACATATTGCCGCTGTCTTCTAAAAATCATCTCGACCTGCCAGTGCGCTTGCCGAATGGTCGTATCTTGCATCTGCTGGCCAGTCACCCCGCGCCGCCCATAGATGAAGGGCCTGAGCGACGTAATAGCTGTCGTAATCATGATGAACTGCGGTTGTGGCATGATTACATTAGGCCGCAGCTGAGCGAGTATTTATACGACGATGTCGGGGGCAAGGCGGATTAGCTGCGGGTAGCGACTTTGTGATCTTAGGGGATTTAAACGCCGATCCGGTGGACGGTGATGGTTATCAAAGTGCGATACAAGGCTTGTTGCACGAGCCGCGACTTAATCGAGCGGTGGCACTGGGCCCATTACGACCTGCGGCACGCGGCGGCTTTGCGCTTAAATTACGCCAACCCCGCATCGGCTCCCCTAAATATTGGACCCAGAGCCAAGGGCTGCGCCTCGACTATGTCTTGCCCAGCCAAGGGTTACGCGCCACGGCCAGCGGTGTGTATTGGCCGGCACCGAATAAAGCCAATGCAGAGCTATTCTGGAATAAGCAGGGCTGGCCCGAGCGCCGTGCTAGCTCAGATCATCGCATTGTTTGGGTAGACTTGGAGCGCTAAAGATGGCGCTTTAGGGTTTGTGAGTTAGTTCACGCTTTTTGCCCGCCAAGCGGTAATAATGTTAGCTATCTCAAATATTGAAAGCGAAATGCTAGGATATTAACGGTCCGCGTTATGTAATAGCGCCGAGACCCAAGATTGCTTTCGAAGTCTCGTTATTCGTGTTGGTGACACGAATAGTCAACGAGTATCCTTCAAGACGGGCAAGCCATCAAGCTTGCCCTTTTTCATGCCTGAATTTTATATCGTTAGGGGTAAGACGTGAGGCGTGAAGGGGAAAATATAGCTCAGACCTTATAAAATAAAATTTTGAGGCTCTGCTCTTCGTCCGTGGTTTCTGTGGGTTCCGTGGCAAAAATAGCTCTTTCACTTTGGAGGGTTAAATTTAAGGCTCTTCTTAAAATAAAAAAGCCGATGCTGAGCATCGGCTTTTTACGGTTGCGCTTAATTGACCCTGTGAGCTTACTGCTGGCGTTGGCGCAAGAAAGCCGGAATATCTAGCCCTTCGGGCATGGCGTCTTGAGCAATGGCCGTGTCAGTGGCTTCAGGCTTAGGCTGTTGCGTGGGCGCTATGGTGGCTTGCGGTGGTTGAATACCGGTAGCTATCATGGTCACCTGAATGCTGTCAGTGAGACTGGGATCTAAGGTGATGCCCGATACCACAGTGGCAAATTCACCGACGCACTCTGCGACCAAGTCACCGATTTTTTGGAAATCGTCCAAGCCGATATCCGCAGAGGCCACCACATTAAGCAATACGCCACGGGCGCGCTCCAGCTCGACTCTTTCCAGCAAAGGATTATTCAGCGCCTGTAGGGTCGCGTCTTGCACCTTGTTTTCGCCGGTGCCAATGCCAATGCCCATGACCGCCTTGCCTTGTTGGCGCATAATAGTGCGCACGTCGGCAAAGTCGATATTAATCAGCCCGGTTTGACCTATGATATCGGCCAAGCCTTTAACGGCATTTTGGATGACTTTGCTGCTTTCGGTAAAGGCTTGCAGCAGCGGCGTTTTTGAGCCCAATACTTTAAGTAAGTAATCGTTGGGCAGCACCAATAGCGCATCTGTATGCTCTGATAGCGCAACTAGGCCGTCGTCGGCAGACTTGGCTCGCACCTTGCCTTCAAAACCAAAAGGGCGGGTGACGATAGCAACCGTCATGATGCCTAGCTCTCTGGCCACTTTAGCTACTATGGGCGCCGCACCTGTACCGGTGCCGCCGCCCATACCGGCCGTTATAAAGCATAAATCCGCGCCTCTGAGTTGGGCACGGATTTCATCAATACTTTCTTCTGCCGCTAAGCGGCCCACTTCTGCCTGTGCACCAGCACCTAGGCCGCGAGTTAATACCTTGCCCAGTTGCAACACATCCACGCGGCTCTGTTGCAGCGCTTTGGCGTCGGTATTCATGGCCACTATATTCACGCGGTCAGGCAAAGTGCTATCCGCTAATAAATTGACGGTGTTACCGCCGCAACCGCCTACACCTATAACGCCTATATTAATGACATCACATTCCGGCTCGGCAGGTTCAAAAAACAGGTGGTCGCTCATCCGGGACTCCGTGGAAAAACAAAAGGGCTGAATCTGTCAGCCCTCGAATATAAGTTCTGGAAATAATAGTTTAACTGTTTTTCAAGGATTCAGGAGCCAGTATCTCAACTTTTCCTGCCATATCTGTTAACCAGCGGCGAAATTCTGGCGAATCTTTGACCTCAGTTTCCACCATCATGCTCTGCTTGTCGTAACGGGTCAACCTAGGGTTGTTGCCGGGAATCGCCGTTTCAATAATGGCGCGATTCGGGCTGGTGATACGACCCACAAAATGAATGGTATCGGCTTCTTCGTGGTAGCCTTTTTCGCGGATCAATTTATTGACGCTAAACTCACGAGGCTGGGTCACTGGGCGACTGGTCAGCTCTACTTCTTTGATATGTTCAAAGGAAATACCGTAAATTTTAGGGTCCATATCCGAGACGGTGCACAGCAACATAGTGCCGTCTTTACGACCGACGATTCCCAGTGGATTCACCTGTTCGTAACGCAACCATACGGTGCGACCTTTGATCACGCGTCTAATTTCGGCGCTAAACTTACGACCACGCCACAGCGCATCACGAATAGTGGTGGCACGACGAATTTCTGGGCTGCCGGCAAATGGCCGTGGCAGGCTAATCACGTTTTCTACCCAGCGGCTGGCCAAATCACTTTTGCTGTCTTTAATGACTTGGTTAGCTTTATCAATAATAGGGTTTAACTCATTAAGCACACTGGCTGGCAGCAAATCGGCGGCCTGGTCGTTCCAGGTCTTAAGCGCCATGGCTAAGCCCAGTGGCATAAAGTTAGCAAAATCATTTAAACCATTGCGTTCAAAACACCAGCCATGGGGTTTGCTGCGATCATCGGAGGTGAGATCAAACAGGCCCATGCCGGACATTTCTTCTAAGTCGCGCTGTACAGTGCGCAAACTTACCTGGATACCTTCTTCTTCTAGCTTTTCTTGCAGCTGGCGCGCGGTCAGCTTATACGGACGGTATGGAACACAGCGCGCCAGGGTCAATTGTCTTAATAGCTTCTTACTCATGGTGATGCCCTCTTGCTTGGTATGATTCTATCTTAGTCTTGGCCTGTGACAACTTCTGTCGCATCTTTTATGGGGAGGACTGTCGCTATTTGTATACACATGGGTTTTTGTGGTCTGTTCCTGACGCAGGTAACGGCTGGCTATTAGTAGCGGGTTTGTACTATAAGTAGTTGAAGATAAAGAATATTCTAGGGGTTATCATGAAAAAAATTACGGTTTTTCTGCTGTTCTATAGTGCAATCAGCTGGGCACAAATTGTCGCTGCTACGCCCGTTGCGTCAGAAAATAAACAGCTATTACCCAGTAGCGACACCGTTACTCGGGCCTTAAAAGAGTTAGATCTCGCATCCGCGCAGGCAAAAACGGTCTCGCTTGGGCGCTCGGCGGGGGGCTTGCCCATAACCGCACTGTTGTTTTCCAGCTCGCCGACCTTCTTAGCTAAGCCGTTGGCAGAGCCGGATAAAGCCACCGTTATGCTATTGGGTTCACAACACGGTAATGAACCCGCAGGGGCGGAAGCGCTACAGCAATTAGCGGAGGAGCTGGCGACGGGCCAGCATGGGGATTTATTAGCGCGGCTAAATTTAGTGTTGGTGGTGCTGGCCAATCCTGATGGTCGCGATTTGCGCTCGCGATACAATGCCAATCAAGACAACACCAATATCGATTATGTGGCCTTGCAGGCGAACGAAACTCAATTATTGGTGGACGCCTTGCAACGCTTTGATCCCGATGTGGTGTACGACGCTCATGAGTCAGGCATTTGGAAGCGCATCTTAACCAAAGAACAAGGCTGGATGACGGACGTAGAAGCGCAGTTTGATATGGGTAATAACCCCAATATTGATGCGGGGCTGCGTCACTATACAGAGCTGCACTTATTACCTGAGCTAATTAAGCGAGTGACAAAGGCTGGTTTGCCTGCCAGTCGTTATCGGGGTGAAATTACGCAGTTGGGCCAAACCGTGGCGCGCGGTGGTTTGGGCATCACTAACTTGCGTAACTACGCCGCTCTGCAGGGCCGAGTATCTATCTTGGTGGAAAACCGCTTAGACAATAAAGAAGGCCGCTATGCCACACCGCGTAACATTGGTGAGCGTATTCGCAAGCAACATTTAAGCATGCTGACCATGCTACAGCTGGTAGCGGATGAAGCTGAGCCCTTATTGACGGTCTCGCGGGCGGCCCGCCAGCAGTGGCACTCTAATGAAAGCGGCGCGCAAATATTGGCCATGGGCGTGAGCTTTGGTATTAACCCCGTTCTGCCCGAGGTTGAGATACCATTAGTACGTTTGGCAGATGGTCATCAAAAATTGCACCGTTTTGCCAATCACGACGCCATTATCAGCCAAGAGCCCGTCGCTTTGCCGGCAGCCTATGCCATTACGCGCGAGCGAGAGCGCATGGCGGTCTGGCTTAGCCGGCATCATATCGACTTTATTACCTTGGCCGCACCGCGCACCGTACTTGCTGAGCAGTTATTGGTAACCGACTTAACCGTGCAGCCTAAATCGCGACCCGGAGTGCGAGAAAAAGTCCAAGCCCAAGTACAGGTTACGCCCGCTCAGGTGAGCTTACAGCCAGGCGATTTATTAGTACCCATGACACAGCCGTTAGCGCCCTTGGCAGCCTTAATGTTGGATCCGCGCTCGGCCAATGCCTTATATCAAGAAGCGGCTTGGCCTTGGCTAGTGCTGGGTGAGTTTCCGGTGTTTCCGGTGTTGGAGCCAGTGGCGCGCTAAGGGCATAAAAAAACCGCACACCATCAATTGACGGGGTGCGGTTTCATGCCTGATTATTTTAGTGCGAATTCTTTACTGTGCGAGCTGTTATAGCGCCAGTCTTATTTTAAATAGTCAGTTTAAAGAGCCAGCCAAGACAGCGGTGACTTACTAACAGCGGCGCCATAGATATAGGCGAAAATAGCAATTGAGGCCACGGTCGCTACTAAACGTTGATTGCGCGTCTTACCGCGTTTAATGGCAATGGTGCCCACTACGATATAGAGCACTAAGCCAATGACCTTAGCGGTGAGCCAAGGGCTATTGTCGAACGGGATCTGTTTGCTTAATACCGCCAGCCAAACACCCATTGCTAGCAGTAGGGTATCGATAATATGGGGTAATATTTTTAGCAACTTACTCTTGATACGAGCCGGTGAGGGTACCGCTAGCCAAGCGCGCAACATAAAGAGAGTAATACTGATAATCGCAAACATCATGTGAGCATGTTTAATGGCCACGTAAGGCATAATAACTCCAAGAAAGACGAACGAGGGCGCCATGATAACAGGAACCGCTTTTGTGGTAGTGTGAAATACTGCTTTGCATCAAGGTAAGGTGCGGGAAAGCGTTTTATGTTAGCGTCCAGCAGCACTTATTTAATCAGGAGTAATAATTACATGTTCAAAACACTCGTCTATGGCGGCTTGGCTTCGTTACTGGCAGCTCCCGTATTAGCGGCATCGCTGACCGTCTATAAATCGCCCACTTGTGGTTGTTGCGAAGACTGGGTTAGCCATATGCAAGAGTCAGGTTTTGAGGTGAAGGCTATCGACCGCGATAATATGGAGCCGATCAAACAGCGCGCTGGCGTAAAGCCAGAACTAGCTTCTTGCCATACGGCTTTGATTGATGGCTATGTGATTGAAGGACATGTACCGGCGGCAGACGTACGCCAGTTATTAGAGCAAAAGCCGGCGGTGCGTGGGCTCACCATTCCCGGTATGCCACAAAGTGCGCCCGGTATGGATATTCCGGGCACCCCTTACGAGGTGCTGAGCTTTGACAAAGCCGGTAAGACTGAAGTATTTAGTCGTTATCCTGGCTAGCGACCTCGGGTTCAAAGGCAATAAAACGGCTGCCTTGAAAGACTAACATGCCGGTTTGGGCGGGTAACAGTTGCTCATAGAGTGACGGGCTAACCTGAAACTCTTGTTCGCTCGCGCCTGCTAGCGGGCGAAAGGTGACGTAATAATTCACTTTAGGCGCCGGCATCTCGGTTTGCTGCTTGCGAGTTTGGCCCATAAATTCGCGAGTGTGCTTATCGACCACTAATACCCGTACGCTGTGCTGAGCTTGGGCATTATTAAAGAAATAAACCCTTAGACGGCGGCCCAGCACCACGACAGCAATCAGAATGATGAGCCAAAACACAAGTTTACCCATTGGGTTCCCCTTATGATGAGTTTTGCTTACAGTGGTTGAGTTCAGTTTAGACTTATTCGGTTCGCGTTTCAGCACCCGCCCATTCGCTAAAGGTGGCCCTTGAGTTATCTCATGATATACCGCACCGGCGTCGCGCTCGCCTTATTGTTGACGGCTCACGTGGGGCTGGCACAGTCTTTACCTGCTGAGCAGTTATCTACTGAGCTGCTACCTATTAAGTCATCGCCGAGCCATTTACTCTCGGAGCTAGCAGTCAGAGCCACGCTTAAACGTGCGAGCGTACCGGCTTGCCCTAAAGAAAACGCCCGCGAGCTGAGCTTAAGCTTAATCGAGGGCCAAGTGCAGGGCCGTTTGCGCGAATTAAGTCTGGATTTAACTTGCTCCCACAGTCGACTGAATAATGAAGCCGAGCCTGCCAATAACGATGCTTTATCGCTACTGCTGACGCTACCTGCCATCGATTTTAAAATAGATAACCTGACCTTACAGCTGGCCGAAGGTCGCGTTAGCGGGCCCGCCGAGCTGCACCATCAACAGCAGCAGCTGAGTGTGATCTGGCAGACTGAGGCCGGTAGCGTCCAGCTTAATATTACGCCTGACCGTCAAGGTTGGCGCTGGCAAGGGCAGTTGCCGGGGCACCTACTTACGCCAAATTTGCGTCAACCGGTGCGCTTAAGTGGCGGTTGGCAACCTGAGCAACCATTAACGGTCAAGGTAGCGGGCGCCTTGCCCACGCCTTTATCCGGCAATTGGCAGTTAGCGCTGGCGGCGAAACAAGCGGCTAACGGCTGGCAACTGCAGCCGAACTCCCAGCTCAGCATACCCCGCTTAACGTGGAAAGAGCTCACCCTTAACCAGATTACTGTGACGCCTCAGGGTGAGCTGGCGCTCGATAAACCTTGGCAAGCCCGCGTCAATTGGCAGCAAGGCAATTGGAAAAAAGGCCGTTTACCGGCGGCCAGCCTGCAACTCCAAGGTGACAGCCTCACTCATCTACAGGGCAAGGTGCGCGCAGATTTAAGTCATGACCTGCAATTAACCGGCAGTTGGCGCTACGACCAAGGCTTGGCGCTTACCGTGCCAAGGCAAAGCGTGTCGGCGGCCAGTACTTGGGCATGGCTAAATGACTGGTTGTTACTACCCGTGGGGTTAAGTACCGAAGCGGGGCAGCTGCGGGTGTCATTGAGCGCGGCTAACCTCCTCAATACCAAGGTGCCGATCCTGATGAATGCCGAGCTTAACCAAGGCCAGCTTAAGTATCGCGACATGCTGGCGGAAGAGCTGGCGGCTAAGGTTAAGCTCAGCTGGCGTAGCCCGCAGGGCTTGCGAAGTCATGGGCCGCAAGCGGTATCGGCGGCGCGGCTAAATGTGGGCGTGCCTATTACTGATATTCACGGTGCGCTGCGCTGGCAAGCGGATGGGCTTTGGTTATCAGGGCTCACGGCGCAAGTGTTTGACGGCCATATCGCACTCTCGCCGATGGCGCTTAATGCCAAACCCAGCGGTGAGGCGCACTTTAGTGATATCGCACTCGAGAAGCTGCTGAGCTATGCCAATGTGGATGGTCTTACCGGTAGCGGCAGTCTTAAAGGGCGACTGCCCTTTGTTTATGATCAAGGTTTAAGTGTGAAAAACGGGCGTGCCGAGAGTCAGGATGGCTGGATTTCGTATCAGGCCGGCGAGCAGCTTGCTGCCACCGGTAAGGCTAATATTTCGCTGGGGTTGACCTTAGGTTTGTTGAGCGACTTACGCTACGATAAGTTGAGTGCCGACATTTCCATGGCGCGCACCGGGGAAGCCGTGATCAATAGTCACCTGCAAGGCCGAGCGCCCGTTAAGGGTAAGCTGCATCCCGTTAACTTCAATTATCACCACCAAGAAAACCTGTTACAGTTGCTAGCCAGTCTGCGTTTTGCTCAGGATTTAACTGAGCGCCTGCCGGCCAGCCTTCAGGGGGAGAGCGAGTAAATGAGAAAATATACGGCCATTGTCGGTCTGTTATTACTGAGCGCTTGTACGCCTCGGGTGGAGATAATGGTGCCAGACAAGCCCATTACCGTGAATTTGAACGTCAAAGTCGACCATGAGATTAGAGTTCGGGTTGATAGAGAGCTGGAACAGTTGTTTGAACAAGATAAAGACTTGTTCTAAGGAGTGACTATGCGGTGGTTAATCATTATGTTTGCGGCAGTGTTAAGCGTTTCAGCTTGGGCACTCGACTTACAGCAGGCTAAGCAGCAAGGCTTAGTGGGTGAGCAATTAAATGGCTTAGTAGGCGTGGTGCGCGGCGGTGGAGAGGTGACGGCGGTGGCTAACGACATTAATCGTAAGCGTTTGTCCAGTTATCAAGATATCGCTCAGCGCACCGGCACCAGTCTCACCGTCGTGCAAAGCCGTGCCGGCCAATACAATATTGAGCGCACCCAAGCGGGTGATTATATTCAGCTGGCCGACGGAAGCTGGCGTAAGAAGTAGCTTAAACGCAGGTTAGGGGTGAAGGGTGAAGTGTAAAAATAAGATGCTAACCCTTCATCTATAGATTCGAAGTCTGCTCTTTACGTTATGTCGTCCTCTTCACCCTTTACTCCTCATGATTCACCCCTCCCGTATTCTCATAAAAAGGTTTTGATGTGTCTGTAACGCCGCCCCTTGCTCGAAAAATTCCTTATACCCTGACTCAGCATAACGATACCCGCATTGACCACTATCACTGGCTGCGCGACGACGAGCGCACCAGCCCAGAAGTCTTGGCTTATCTTGAGCAAGAAAATCACCATACCGAGCAGGTATTAGCCCCGCTCGCGGAGCTACAAGCCACTCTGTATCAAGAAATGATTGCCAGATTGCGCCCCGATGATAATTCTGTGCCCTATCTAAAAAATGGCTACTGGTATCAAAGCCGTTATCAAACCGGGTTTGAATATGCGCTGGTTGAGCGCTATGCCGACGGCCAGCCTGAGCAAGTAGAGTTGCTGCTAGACGGTAATGAGCGAGCCGAGGGCCAAGCCTATTACGATCAAGGCCAATTAGCGGTGAGCCCTAATCAGCAAATACTGGCCTTCGCCGAAGATTTTGTGTCGCGCCGCGAATATCAAATTCGTTTTAAATCGTTGAGCAGCGGTCAGCTTTACGACGAAGTGTTAGCACACACCTCCGGTAACTTAGTGTGGGCGAACGACAGTCTTACCTTATTTTATGTGCACCAAGACCCTGAAACCCTGCTGCCTTATCGGGTGTATCGTCATACCTTGGGCACGCCGCAAGCCCAAGACGTGTTGGTATATGAGGAGGCGGATCCGAGCTTTTATATCAGCATTTATAAAAGTCGCTCGACAGATTATGTAGTGATTGGCGCTTGGAGCACCATTACCAATGAAGTCAGTTTAATCTCCGCCCATGAGCCCACCACACCGGTCAGGCTATTTTTAGCCCGCCAGCGCGGTCATGAATATGAGGTGGAGCATTATCAAAACCAGTTTTATGTGCGCTCTAATAAAGACGGCGTTAACTTCGGCCTCTATCAAACCGACAACATAGCTGATGATACGACTCAATGGCACACGTTGCTGGCACCCCGCACCGAAGTCTTGTTAGAAGACTTTACGCTGTTTAAAGATTGGCTGGTGTTAGAAGAGCGCAGTCATGGCTTAACGTTGCTGCGCCAATTGTATCGCCACCCACTTAACGGCCAGCAAACAAGCGAGCATGCGATTCGTTTTGACGATCCTACTTATGTCACTTGGCTGGATGTAAACGCCGAAGCCGACAGCCCTTGGCTGCGTTATGGCTATTCCTCGATGACGCAGCCGGTGACCTTGTATGAGGTCAATATGGATACTCAAGAGCGTCGTGAGCTGAAACAAGAGTATGCAGGGGAGCAGTTTATTAGTGGCGACTATCGCAGTGAACGCATTTGGGTGTCGGCGCGCGATGGCGCCCAAGTGCCAGTGTCGCTGGTGTATCGAGCAGACTTATTTAGTAAACAAGGGCGACCAGACGCCGCTACCGGCAATCCTTTACTGATCTACGGCTATGGCGCCTACGGTGCCAGCATGGACTCCGACTTTAGTGCGGCGCGCTTAAGCTTACTGGATCGGGGCTTTGTGTATGCCATTGCGCACGTGCGTGGTGGTGAAGAGCTGGGCCGAGATTGGTATGAACAAGGCCGCTTGCTCAGCAAGCAAAACAGCTTTAATGATTTTATTGATGTAACCCAAGCGCTGGTGAGCCAAGGTTATGGCGATAAAGCTCGCGTCTACGCCGCGGGCGGCAGTGCCGGTGGCTTATTAGTGGCGGGCGTAATCAATATGGCGCCGCATTTGTATCATGGAGTAGTGGCAGCGGTGCCCTTCGTGGATGTGGTGACCACCATGTTGGATGAGTCAATTCCGCTCACCACCGGCGAATTTGATGAGTGGGGCAATCCTGCGGACGCCCAGTTTTATCACTACATTAAATCCTACAGCCCCTACGACCAAGTACAGGCGCAGGCGTACCCGCACCTGCTGGTGACCACTGGCTTTCACGACTCGCAGGTACAATATTGGGAGCCCGCCAAGTGGGTAGCCAAACTTCGCGAGTTCAAAACCGACAGCAATTTATTGCTGTTGCATTGCGACATGGACACCGGCCACGGCGGCAAATCTGGGCGCTTTGAGGCCTACCACGAACTAGCCCGCGAATACGCCTTCCTGCTGGAGTTGGCTAAAACATAGCGCCTAGCGCCCGGCGCCAAGCACCTAGCTAAAAAAGACTAGAACTTAAAGATTCTTTCGCCACGGAATCCACAGAAAAATAGTGATCAGGTCTGAAAAAGATAAAGCCAAGATAAAACCTTTAAATGGTAAGGGCCAAACACTGTATCGGTAGCAGGGGGAGCCCTTACCATTAAATATGTTAGTCCCTTGTCGCACGTGACCTCTTCCGTGCGTTCCGTGTTCTTCCGTGGCAAAAATAGATCTTAGGCTTTGATGTTTGTCGCTGTCTGTTAACCTGCAAACGACTGCACTATCACCACTAGCACTAATACGGGGCAGACGAAGCGTACGTACCAAGGCCAGATTTTCCAGAACAGCCCTTGTGCCAGCTCAGGGTTACCCTGCTGTAACTCAGTTAACACCGCATTGCGCTGCCACACCCAGCCCGCATAAATAGTAATACACATGCTCACCAGCGGCTGGGCATACTGGGTGGTCACCGTAATCACCAAGCCAAACAGGCTGCCAAAGTTAAACACAATCACCACACTAAATAGCGTGCAGATAGCAGTCACCAACCAAGTGGCTTTGATGCGTGATAATGTGGAAGACTCCAACACCAAAGACACCGGCGCCTCTAGCATAGAAATCGCCGAGGTGAGGGCGGCTACTATCATCAGCACGAAAAAGGCCAAGGCTACCGGATATTGCGCCGCGCCCATGGTCTTAAATAAGGCCGGCAGTACCGAAAACACTAAGGTGTCTGAGCTAATTAAGCTGCCGTCTTCGGCGAAGATGGTCACACCATTATGCTGGGCCACATACATGGCGGGTAAAATCAGCAAACCGGCCATAAAGGCTACGCCGGTATCAAGCAAGGTCACTTGTGCCGCCAGTGCGGGAATGTTGGCTTGGCGATTTAGATAAGAGCCATAAAGCATCATCACCGCAGCGCCTAAGGATAATGAGAAAAAGCTTTGGCCTAGCGCACTTATCAGCACATCTCGGTTGAGTACGCGATTAAAATCTGGCACCAAATACACTTTTAAGCCTTCGCTGGCGCCAGGCTGCAATAACATATAGCCGGTAAGCAACACTAGCATCAGCAGCAGCAGGGGCATCAGCCGTGTCGACCATTTCTCGATACCTTGCTCTAGTCCGCGGCTCACCACATACAGGCTCAGCAGGGCAAACAGTAGCGTAAACACTAAATTACGCGCGGTAGAAAAATCCGTTAACCAAGCGGCCGCTGCGTCAGCACCCATAAGGCCGGCCACTGGCTCTAGGGCATAGGCGACAAACCAACCAGAGACGATGGCGTAAAAGGTAAAAATAAAACTGACCGTCAAGATAGCGGCCAAGCCCACCAAACCGGCCAATAGCTTGCCGCTTTTATTGCGCGTCAGTGTTTGCAAAGCACGAAAGGGATTGGCTTGGCCATGGCGACCGATAGTAATTTCTGCCACCAACATGGGGTAACCGAGCAAAAATATAAACAGCAGGTAGACCAAAAGAAAAGCGCCACCGCCGTTGCTGGCGGCCTGAGTCGGAAAACCCCAAATATTACCTACACCAATGGCTGAGCCAGCGGCGGCCATCACGAATCCTAACTTGCTGCTAAATTGCGCCCTTTTTTCCACGTCTTGCTGCTCCTGCTGACTGTAAATTTTTGTATATACACCGCCCAATTAAAATCGCGCCAGCGTCAGTGTTGGGCAGCGTTTTTGTCAAAGGAGAGGGGGTTTGGATAGGCAATATAGGCGATTGCCGGTGCTTTTTCAGTAAAAAATAAATCGCTCAGCTCGCAAGTCTGATCTTTGGCAGCTTACATGATTCACTTTTATTGGAGGTTGAGCTGGTTGTGTTTCAATCGGGACCTTTATTTTAACCGTAATGTTAACCACAAAGAGTGAGCATCGTCAGAGTAATCAAAAACTGACCAAACAGAGCTGACCGGGCCGCGACAAAGGGGTATGATCCCTTCATTAATCGGTTAGATTTTGGTGTGTTGTGGGTATTCGCGCTCAACAAAAAGAAAAAACCCGTCGTACGCTAATTGATGCAGCTTTTAGTCAACTTAGTGCCGAGCGCAGTTTTTCGAGCCTGAGTCTCAGAGAAGTGGCGCGTGAGGCCGGTCTTGCACCGACGTCGTTTTACCGTCACTTTAAAGATATGGAAGAGCTGGGGTTGACCTTGGTCGACGAAGGCGGCCTAACATTACGGCAGTTGATGCGCCAAGCTCGTCAACGCATTGCCGATGGTGGTAGTGTTATCCAGATCTCGATAAAAACTTTTATGGAGTTTATCGATCGCAGTCCCGATGTGTTTAGGTTATTACTACGTGAACGCTCTGGGACCTCGGCTGCATTTCGTCAAGCCGTAGCCCGTGAGATCCAACACTTTACTGCTGAATTAACTGATTATTTAGAAGAGAAACAACAGACTAGCCGAAGCTATGCGGAAATGCAGGCCCAAGCTATGGTCACCATTGTATTTAGTGCAGGTGCAGAAGCGCTGGATATGAACGAGAGTGAGCGTGCGGCTTTGGCCGAGCGTATGACCTTGCAACTGCGAATTATTGCCAAGGGCGCAGATGCATACAATAAAGCAAAGAGGCTTTAGGCCCTATATTAGGAAGGATGACCATGTCAGTAACTAAGAATATCCGTCGCAAACCTATCTTATTAGCGCTACTCGTTGGCTTGTGCGGTAATGGCACACTGGCGATGTTAAGCGTAAGCCAGTTAACGTTTTCTATTTTCCCTATCATAGCGCTAGTGCTGGCAGCCCGTATGCTCTATCGGGAATACCTCACCGTACCTATGGAAGGTGACACTCCACTTTGTACCTTGCTCGCTTTTCTAATTGGCGTGTTTGCTTACTCAGCCGTGTTACGTACCGAATTTCCGGAAATGGGCACAAACTTCTTCTCGGTGATGGTAAGTTTGGTATTAGTCATTTGGTTGGCGTTAAAAATGGGTGTGGCCGCACGCCCAGTAGCAGAAGAAGACGGCGTTAAGTCTTAACGCTCGCCTTAACTCTAGTCTTAAAAAACTATCAGCCCGCCATTTGGCGGGCTTTTTTTGTTTATGAGGCGGGAGTTCAGCGCTAATCACCGAGCTAAAAGATAACACCGTCCAATCCGTCTTCGAGGAGCGTAGCGACGCGGCAATCTAGGCCTTAAAAGCTGGAAGCTAAGAGCCGGAAGAAAAAGACTGGATTGCCGCGCTACGCTCGCAAAGACAAAATAAGAGCAGCGCTAAGCGTCGAGCTAACATATAGACACCCTCTTTTTTAGCTTGGTGCTGGGCGCTTGCTGCTCGGCGTTGCCCTTCACCCTTCGCCAGTCATCACCGGCAGTTGCACTGAGCCACCCCATTCGGTCCAAGAGCCATCGTATACCGCAATTTTTTGATGGCCGGTGAGATAGGCTGCCAGTGCAATAATGGCGGCGGTAACACCAGAGCCACAGCTACAAATTAGCGTTTGCTCAGGGCTTAATAACGGGGCGAGTTTTTCTGCTAATTGGTCTTTGGGTAAATATTGCCCTTGCTGCAACAGCTCGCTAAACGGTAAACAAGCCGCACCTGGCATATGGCCAGCTCGTACTCCAGGGCGCGGGTCGGGCGCTTGGCCGCTAAAACGCTCACGGCTGCGCGCATCTAAAATTTGCTGGTTGGGTTGCGTGAGCGCCGCTTGCACTTGATTAGCGTCAACAAGCCAGTGGTCTTGTAGCTGGGCTTCAAATTTACCAGCAGCCACTGCTGTGGGCGGTGTGTTATCTACTGGCAAATCGAGTGCCAGCCAATTCGGCAAGCCACCATCCAGTACCGCCACTTGGGAGTGGCTCATGGCCTTAAACATCCACCAAGCTCGGGGGGCAGCAAAAATACCACTGCTGTCATAGATAACTATTTGCTGGTGATTGCTAATGCCCAGCGCCGACACTTGTCGCGAAAACTGCTCAGCACTCGGCAGCATGTGCGGCAGTGAGCTACTGTTATCAGCTATCTCTTGGTCAAAATCAAAAAAACGGGCGCCGGGAATACGCTGCTGGCGCCATTCACTTACGCCAGAGCGTTGGGCGGCGGGCATATGCCAGCTGGCGTCCAGCACCACTAAATTTGGATCATGTAAGTGTGCCGCTAGCCAGTGCGCGTCCACTAAAGCGGAAGGTAATGGTGAAGCCGTCATGATAATTACTCCTGTTTAAGCGATAACTCTATCCTAAGCGACGCGCTCAGTTGGAACTATATTTTTATCAAGCGAATCCTTGTAAGAGATCCGCCCGACTTGCTGTGCGCTATATCGTAATATGCGGGGTGCAATAACGCTTTAGTGAGTAGTATTAGCTCACTCTTTAAATTAATCACATTTAAAACAACTACTTAAAAATAAATAGTGACATATTCGCAAAATGCACTACGCATTCTTAACTTGAGACGCGTAAAAAACACTGTATAGTTACTTTAGCAGGGAGCAAGGGAAGCCCATCAGGAAGACAGGCTTGCTAAGTAAGGCGAAAGGAATTCCGCAGGAAGCGGCAAGGGACACCTCTAGGATGGAGAGTGATGCGAATCAGGATGAGTCGCAGTCAGGATGACACAGGACACGCCGATGGATCGGTATGAGGAAATGCCTTAAGGATAAGGTACTATGTCAAGGAGTGCAGGGAGCAACATTGGTTTAGGGATTTGAGCCATACGACAACCCAAAGGGGGATGACGATAGTCATCCCCCTTTTCTATGCCTTAAATTCGTTGTTCAGCGGCGTGACGAACGAAACATCAATAAACCCTAACGTAAGGTTTAGTAAGTATGAGTCAGTGGCATGCTATTTATCGGGCGGGCAACAGCCTAGAAGCGCACCTGTTAAAAGGCGCATTAGAAGTCTCGGGTATTGAGGTGCAACTGCAAGGGGAAGCACTAGCCGGTGCCTTAGGTGAATTACCCGCTAATGCCATAGAAGTGACGCTATTGGTTAAGCACTCACACCTCGCTCAAGCTCAGCAGATTCTACTCAACTACCAACAACAAAATAAACCGGCTTGGTACTGCCAGCAATGTGGAGAGCACAATGCTGGCAGTTTTGAGCTTTGTTGGCAGTGTGGCCAAGAAGCCATAGCCAACGATTAATCTTTCGACTGTTGTTTTTTCTGTCTGTTTTGTGCGTTTTTCTGCTTATTCTCTTCCGAAATTTCTTTTAAGCGTGCGCGGTGGTGATTCATGGCAAACGAGCCGAATACCAGTACCGCTAAATAGTCTTTGGCAGTCAGATCTAAAAACTGAGATGCCTGTTTTAGCATCAACATTTGCAAGAGGTGCATGACCAGCACCACCACACCCAAAATCATGGGCATAGTGCCGACTTCCTGAAAGTCTGGGCCTACCACGGCATAAATAACGCCTGCCCAAAACAGCAGCATAATCAAACGCATCATCAGATTTATTATGTTCATTGCACAGCTTCTCTTTGATAAAGTTGATAGGACACTTGGCCGGCCTGTTTGTCTTTTAACAGCCGCCAATTAAGGGGTAATAATAGAGGACTAGTCTGTTCGCGCTCTATATATATTTGCGCGTCTTCGCTCAGCCAGCCATTGGCTTCTAATAGCTGGCAAGCTTGGGGCAGTAACTGCTGATGAAACGGCGGGTCTAAAAACACCACATCAAAGGCGCGCGCGGGTGTTTGCAAAAACGCCAATGCATCTTTGTGTATTACTTGGCCAGGAGCGGCGGGTAAACTCGCTAAATTTTGCACTAATTGCTTAGCAACACTGGCGTCTTTTTCTATTAGCACTACCTCGGCGGCACCGCGCGATAAAGCTTCAAAGCCTAAGCTGCCGCTGCCTGCAAACAAGTCTAAGCAGTGTGATTGGCGAATATCGAACATCAGCCAATTGAATAAAGTTTCTTTAATACGATCAGTGGTGG
Organism: Oceanisphaera profunda; assembly: GCF_002157895.1. Classification (GTDB taxonomy): domain Bacteria; phylum Pseudomonadota; class Gammaproteobacteria; order Enterobacterales; family Aeromonadaceae; genus Oceanimonas; species Oceanimonas profunda. The sequence goes on along the minus strand of NZ_CP021377.1, from coordinate 1,549,208 downwards.
GCCTTAAGCCTTCACTATTAAGCACGGGTAATTTACGCCCGCGCCATTGGCCGCCAATCAAACGAATTTGGCCGGTGGCTGCTGTGGCTTTTTTTACTGGTTTTGCTTTTGCCATCTCGTTTCGCCGTCTTTCAATAAAGTGCTAGTATGAAGGCGGTTTTGCACCCTCAAGGTGCTGTGTATTCTAAAGAAGGGACAGAGCCACGGCCAGCTCTAATCTCCCCCCGACATTTGTGAGTAATAACATAATGGCAAAGAAAGGTATTTTATCTTGGTTTGGCTTTGGCAAAAATAAAGAACAGCCAGCACCCACGCCAGAGCAGGCAGCAGAACAAACACGTTTAGCCGCCGAGGCCGAAGCCGCAGAGCAGGCACGACTACAGGCAGAAGCTGACGCCGCCGAACAGGCTCGCTTGGCAGCAGAGGCCGAGGCAGCGGAACAAGCTCGATTAGCACAAGCCGCTGAGCAAGCACGGTTAGCGCTGGAAGCTGAAGCGGCAGAGCAAGCCAGGTTGGCCGAAGTTGCCGATGCGGTTGAACATGATCGCTTGGCTGCAGAATTTAACGCAGCGGAGCAGGCACGACTAGCGGCTCAGGCCGAAGCCGCGGAGCAAGCAACACTGGCCGCGGCCGCAGAGGCTCAAGCAGAAGCCGCCGAACAGGCGCGATTAGCAGACGAATTTGCAGCGGTAGAGCAAGCTCGTTTAGCAACAGCAGCCGAAGGCGCAGAACAAGCTCGTTTGGCAGCAGAAATTGAAGCGGCGGAACAGGCGCGTTTAGCGGCAGCAGCACAAGCACGTTTGGCGGCAGAAGCACAAGCGGCAGAGCAGGCGCGTTTGGCGGCAGAAGCCGAAGCAGCAGAACAAGCGCGTTTAGCGGCAGAAGCTGAAGCGGCAGAGCAGGCTCGCTTAGCAGCAGAAGCCGAAGCGGCAGAACAGGCTCGCTTGGCAGCAGCACAAGCCGCAGAACAAGCGCGCTTGACGGCAGCAGCCGAAGCGGCCGAACAGGCGCGTTTAGTGGCAGAAGCCGAAGCGGCAGAGCAGGCGCGTTTAGCGGCAGAAGCTGAAGCGGCAGAGCAAGCTCGTTTAGCGGAAGAAGCACAAGCCGCAGAACAAGCGCGTTTGGCGGCAGAAGCACAAGCGGCAGAGCAGGCGCGTTTAGCAGCAGAGGCCGAGGCGGCAGAGCAGGCGCGTTTGGCGGCAGAAGCCGAAGCAGCAGAACAAGCGCGTTTAGCGGCAGAAGCTGAAGCGGCAGAGCAGGCTCGCTTGGCAGCAGCACAAGCCGCAGAACAAGCGCGCTTGACGGCAGCAGCCGAAGCGGCCGAACAGGCGCGTTTAGTGGCAGAAGCCGAAGCGGCAGAGCAGGCGCGTTTAGCGGCAGAAGCTGAAGCGGCAGAGCAAGCTCGTTTAGCGGCAGAAGCACAAGCGGCAGAACAAGCTCGTTTAGCGGCAGAAGCCGAGGCCGCAGAGCAGGCGCGTTTAGCAGCAGAAGCCGAAGCAGCGGAACAAGCTGAAGCGGCAGAGCAGGCACGTTTAGCGGAAGAAACTGAAGCTGAGCGTCTTGCAGCAGAAGCGCAAGCGTTGGCTGCGGCAGCGCCAAAGCAAGGTTTCTTCTCCCGCCTTAAGAGTGGTTTGCTGAAAACTCGCCAAAATTTGGGCTCAGGCTTTTTTGGCCTATTCAGCGGTAAAAAAATTGATGATGAGCTGTTTGAAGAGCTAGAAACTCAGTTGTTGACGGCGGATTTGGGCGTAGAAACCACGCTCTCGATTATTGATAATTTAACGCGCCAAGCCAATCGTCGTCAGTTGAAGGACGGTGAAGCTCTGTATGAACTACTAAAAGAAGAAATGGCCACCATCTTGCACAAGGTAGAGCAGCCCTTGGTGATAGATAGCGAGCATAAGCCTTATGTGATTTTGATGGTGGGCGTCAACGGTGTGGGTAAAACCACCACCATTGGCAAGCTGGCTCGCCAGTTTCAGGCTGAAGGTAAGTCAGTAATGCTGGCGGCGGGCGATACCTTCCGCGCGGCGGCGGTGGAGCAGTTACAAATCTGGGGTGAGCGTAACAAGATCCCCGTGATTGCCCAACATACCGGTGCCGATGCGGCCTCTGTTATCTATGATGCAGTAGAAGCGGCCAAGGCGCGCAAAGTCGATGTGTTACTGGTCGACACCGCCGGTCGTTTGCAGAATAAAGCGCACTTGATGGACGAGCTGAAGAAAGTGGTGCGGGTGATGCAAAAAATTGATGGCGCAGCTCCCCATGAAATCATGCTGACGCTGGATGCGGGCACCGGCCAAAATGCGCTTAGTCAGGCAAAAGTCTTTAATGAGGCGGTGCCGATCACCGGTATTGTGTTAAGTAAGCTGGATGGCACCGCCAAAGGCGGGGTTATTTTTGCGGTGGCCGACAAGTTTGGCATTCCTATTCGCTATATTGGGGTGGGTGAGAAAATTGATGACTTACGTCCCTTTGTCGCCCGGGAATTTATTGATGCGCTTTTCAGTCAGGATGAATAAATGATCCGCTTCGAGCAGGTAAGTAAGGTGTACAGCGGCGGCTTTCAGGCGCTGCAAAAAGTGAGTTTTAACCTTGGCAAGGGAGAGATGGCCTATTTGACTGGGCACTCGGGTGCCGGCAAAAGTACCTTGCTCAAGTTGATCAGCGTGATGGAAAGGCCCACCGATGGCCAAGTATTTTTTAATGGCCAAGATGTGAGCCGCATTCGTCGCGGTCATATCCCCTATGTGCGCCGCCGCATTGGCATGATCTTTCAAGACCATCACCTCATTAACGGCCGCACCGTGTTTGATAACGTGGCGCTGCCCTTAGTGATTGAAGGCTATAACCATAATGATATTCGCCGTCGGGTATCGGCGGCGTTGGATAAGGTCGGCTTGCTGGGCAAAGACCGTTACTTTCCGCTGATGTTATCCGGTGGTGAGCAACAAAGGGTCGGCATAGCACGCGCCATCGTCAATAAGCCGTCTTTATTATTGGCGGATGAGCCGACCGGTAACTTGGATCCTGCGTTATCGATGGAGATATTACGCTTGTTTGAAGCCTTTAATAGCGTGGGTGTCAGTGTGTTAATTGCTACCCACGATACGGGGCTGATTAATGCCCAGCGTCATCGCACTTTAACTTTAAGCGCAGGCCGCTTGGTTGCGGAGGCCGAACTATGAGCCGCCATAAACTATCGGTGTTTCAGCGCTTTGGCATGTATGCCCTCGATCATGCACGCCAGCTGTTTGCCAGCCTAGGTGAGATTTGGCGCACGCCGTTAAGCTCACTGATGACCATAGCGGTGCTCGGGGTGAGCTTAGCGCTGCCGGCCAGTTTTTATGTGTTATTAAAAAATACTGAAACGGTGAGTGCCGTATGGCAAAGCAAGGCGCAAATCAGTCTGTATTTACAGCAACAAGCCAGCGAAGCGCAAATCACCGAGCTGCATGAGCGCTTAGCCAAGTCTGAAAATATTGCGAACGTGACTTATATCAGTGCTGAGCAAGGCTTAAAGGATTTTCAGGGGGCGGCGGGCTTTTCTGAGGCGCTAGACTTACTGGCGGATAATCCGCTGCCGGCGGTATTAATCTTGAACTTGTCGGAGACCGGGCGCGCCCCAGATGCCGCCGAGTTGCTGCTCGCCGATATGCATGCAGAGCCGATTGTGGAAACCGCGCGTCTAGATATGGCGTGGTTGGCCCGATTATCCGGTATCGTTGATTTGTTGCGCCAAGCGGTGATTGGCATGTCGACTTTGCTGTTGGCAGGCGTCTTGTTGGTGGTCAGTAATACGCTGCGCCTAAACATTCTCAACAGTCGTTATGAAATTGAAGTGATGAAGCTGGTGGGCGCCACCGATCGCTTTATTCAACGGCCTTTTTTGTATGTTGGCCTGTGGTACGGCATTATAGGGGGCTTGTTAGCTTGGTGGCTAACCTTGGTGATGGTGTTTTGGTTAAGTCATAAGGTCACCTCACTGGCCGACTTGTATCAGAGTGACTTTAACTTACTGGGCTTAAACCTAGAAGAAAGCTTACTGTTGATCCTAACCGGTACTGTGCTGAGCTTGTTTGCGTCTGGTTTTTCTGTGCGCCGTCACATTCGCGCCATCGAACCCAGCTGAGTGTCACAGGCGAGTTGAACTTTATGACCTAAATATGGTCTTATATACGCTTCATAAGGCCAGCCTTATTGGCCATCACTTTTGGCCACACTATGACGACATCTAGGCTATGACCTCTAGTTTTTAATAAATACATTTTCCGCTTTGCAGCTAGGCAGAGCTTATCCAGTTTCAGTTGCGCTAATCGATATTGCGCGAACCTAGAGTGTGTACTGCCGCTGTTTTTATACGGAGTCATGTAAGAATGAATACGAGTGTAATGACAACAGATTTTCAGCGTGATTTTTCCCTTGTTCCTCAAGGTAGCTTGGAAGCTTATATCCAAGCAGTCAATACCATTCCTGTGCTCAGTGCCGAACAAGAAAAATCACTGGCCGAACGACTTTTTAACGACGGTGACTTGTCTTCTGCTCGCCAGATGATCATGTCTCACCTGCGTTTTGTGGTGCACATTGCCCGTGGTTATTCCGGCTATGGTTTACCACAAGCAGATTTGATCCAAGAAGGTAATATCGGCCTCATGAAAGCCGTGAAGCGCTTTGACCCTGCGGTCGGCGTGCGCTTAGTTTCTTTTGCGGTGCATTGGATCAAAGCCGAAATTCATGAATATGTGCTGCGTAACTGGCGAGTAGTAAAAGTAGCCACTACCAAGGCGCAGCGTAAGTTATTCTTTAACTTAAGAAAGTCTAAGAAACGTTTAGGCTGGTTTAACCAAGCCGAAGTCGCCATGGTGGCGGAGAACTTAGGGGTATTACCGGCCGAGGTCGTGGAAATGGAGTCGCGCATGAGCGCGCAAGACCCCGCCTTTGACTTATCATCAGATGATGATGATCGGGATACCAACTTTTCGCCGGTGCAGTATTTGCAAGATAACAGCTCGGATGTGGCGCATCAGGTAGAAGCCGAAAACTGGGAACAAACCAGTAACCGTCGCTTGCGTGCCGCCTTGGCTACCTTGGACGAGCGCAGTCAGCATATTATTCAAGCGCGCTGGTTAGATGAAGAAGAAAAAATTACCTTACAAGTATTAGCCGATGAGTATGGCGTATCTGCAGAGCGTATCCGACAATTGGAGAAAAGCGCGCTGAAGAAGCTGAAAATGGCCATGGATTCATAAGTGACAATTAGGTCATATAAAAAGGCCCGCAAGGGCCTTTTTTCCGCCAAGAATCTATTCTAAAAAGAGAAAATGCAGGAAATCCCATGCGAATACTAAAGCAGCTGTTTGACAATAATGAAGCCTGGTCAGAGCAGATTAAAGCCGAAGATCCGGCCTTTTTCGAGAAGTTAGCGTTACAACAAGCGCCAGAATATCTGTGGATTGGTTGCTCAGACAGCCGCGTTCCTGCGAACCAGCTCACAGGCTTACTGCCGGGCGATGTATTTGTGCATCGCAATGTGGCAAACCTAGTGATGCACACCGACTTTAACTGTTTGTCGGTGGTACAATATGCGGTTGAAGTACTGAAAGTGAAGCATATTATTATTTGTGGTCACTACGGCTGTGGCGGTGTTAAAGCGGCCATGGGCGATGCGGAGCTAGGCCTTATTGATAATTGGTTAGCCAGCTTAAAAGATTTATATCAACGTTACCGTAAAGACCTGCTCAGTGTGGAAGATGATCAGCTAAGAGAAGACGCCTTGTGCGAGCTGAACGTGGTTGAGCAGGTTGCTAACCTGTGCCGCACTACCATAGTGCAGCATGCATGGGAACGAGGCCAAACGCTATCGGTGCATGGCTGGGTATACGGTATTCAAGATGGCCGGCTGCATGATCTCGATGTGTGCGTATCGGGAAAAGAAGAAACCCCCGACGTATATCGCATCTTGCAGCAGCGTATATTAGACAAGTAATTCGCCATAGAGCGACGAGTAGGAAATCTCATGAGACGTGAATTAGCCATAGAATTTTCGCGAGTAACTGAAGCGGCCGCCTTGGCCGGGTATAAGTGGCTGGGAAGAGGCGATAAAAATACTGCCGACGGCGCTGCAGTGGCAGCGATGCGTCATGTACTGAATGAAATTAATATTAGCGGTGAAATTGTTATTGGCGAAGGCGAAATTGATGAAGCGCCTATGCTTTATATCGGTGAAAAAGTCGGTTTAGGCGGTGATGAAGTCGACATCGCCGTGGATCCAATCGAAGGCACTCGCATGACCGCCATGGGTCAGCCTAACGCCTTGGCCGTGATTGCCGTGGGCGAAAAGGGCGCTTTTTTACGCGCCCCTGATATGTATATGGAAAAGCTGATTGTGGGCGCCGGCGCCAAAGGCGTGATCGACTTAGACAAGTCGATAGAACAAAACATTAAGGCCGTGGCCAAAGCGCTAAATAAGCCGTTATCACGCTTTACCGTGATCACGTTAGCCAAGCCGCGCCACGACAAAATCATTAAAACCATGCAAGCGTTAGGCGTGCGCGTGTTTGCCATTCCAGATGGCGATGTGGCGGCCTCTATTTTAGCTTGCGTGCCAGAAAGCGAAGTCGACATGCTATATGGCATTGGTGGCTCGCCTGAGGGCGTGATTTCTGCCGCTGCCGTACGCTCGCTTGATGGCGACATGCAAGCCCGTCTGATACCGCGTTATAAAGTTAAAGAGCCCACCGAAGAAAATATCGCCCTGGGCAAGCAAGAGATTGCGCGTTGTGAAGAAATGGGTATTGAAGTGGGTAAGGTGCTAAAACTGGAAGACATGGCCCGCACCGATAACGTGATGTTTGCCGCGACCGGTATCACCAAAGGCGACTTGCTCGAGGGCATCAGCAGTGATGGCATCTATGCGCACACCGAAACCTTAGTGATCCGCGGTAAATCCCGCACCGTGCGTCGCATTCGCTCCACGCATATATTATCGCGTAAGCGCCAGTCACTGAAGGATATTATTCTGTAAGTGCAGCGCCGAGCGCCAAGCTTATAGCACCAAGCGAGACACTACTCTCGTCTTAGATAGCTGCATAAGCTAATACCTATAAAGGATGCCTCGGCATCCTTTTTTGTTTTTTCCTAGGGGCCAATTTATTGGACCGCTTTAGGCAATGCGCTGTGCTTGGTCGAATACTCTTTATTAAAATAAGCCGACCCTACAAAAGTCCAGAGCCAAGCTCTAACCTTGGTCGTTGCGAGGAGTGTAACGACGCGGCAATCCATGGTTATGTACCGCGCCGTTGTAGCATGGATTGCCGCGCTACGCTCGGAAAACGGAATAAGGGCGCATAACAACAGAGCGCAGAGCTAACGCGAAACCATGACGTCCAAAAGAGCATCTACAAAGGCCAGAGCCAAGCTCTAACCTTGGTCGTTGCGAGGAGTGTAACGACGCGGCAATCCATAGTGATGTACCGCGCCGTTGTAGCATGGATTGCCGCGCTACGCTCGGAAAACGGAATAAGGGCGCATAACAACAGCGCGCAGAGCTAACGCGAAATCTTGACGTCCAACTGAGTATCTACTTCAACGTGTTAACGTCATGGGGTTGAGTAATTTTCGCAGTTCGTCTTCAGACAGATCGGTGTGCTCTTGAGCCACATCTAAAATCGGTCTTTGTTCTTTATAAGCCTGTTTGGCGATTTTGGCTGCTTTTTCGTAGCCGATCACCGGATTAAGCGCGGTAACTAAAATGGGGTTCTTGGCCAAGTTCTCATCAATGTGCGCTTGGTTAACGGTAAAACCGCTGATAGCGGTTGCCAATAAAGGCGCGCTGTTACTGAGTAGCGCTAGCATGTGCAGCAGGTTGTTGGCCACCAAAGGCAGCATCACATTAAGCTGAAAATTTCCCGACTGGCCGGCGATGGTATTGGCGGTATCTAGCCCTATAACTTGTGCGGCCACCATGGCCACGGCTTCTGGGATCACTGGATTTACTTTGCCCGGCATAATGGAAGAGCCGGGTTGCAGCGCGGGCAGCTGAATTTCTGCAATGCCGGTGAGCGGGCCTGAGTTCATCCAGCGCAAATCATTGGCAATCTTCATTAAGGCTACGGCCAAGGTTTTTAGCTGGCCAGAGAGCTCAACAGCCGTATCTTGGCTGCTTAAGCTGTAAAAATAATCCTCGGAGGGGCAAAAATTTAACCCGGTGCGTTTATTAAGATAGTTACATGCCAGTTGGGCTTGGCGGGGATCCGCATTAATGCCGGTACCAATGGCGGTAGCTCCCAGCGCCAGTTGTTGTAGTCGGCTCTGCAAGCCGTCTAAACGGTCACCTGCATAGCGCACTTGGGTGGCCCAACCGCCGAGCTCTTGATCAAAGCGCAGTGGCATGGCGTCCATTAAGTGGGTGCGGCCAGTTTTGACTTGGTTTTTTAATTGCTCGCCTTTGCTGAGCATGGCTTGCTCCAGCTCCAGCAGCGCCGGCATCAGCTGGCGAGATAACGCCAAGGCGGCGCTAAGGTGCAGAGCCGAGGGGATCACATCATTGGAGCTTTGGCCCATATTCACATCATCATTGGCGCTGACTGGCTTGCCTAGTTGCGCCGCCGCCAAATGGGCCAACACTTCATTGACGTTCATATTGGTACTGGTGCCAGAGCCGGTTTGATAAACATCGATAGGAAAGGCATCCGGATGCTGGCCGGCAATCACGGTATCGGCAGCGGCGATAATGGCCGCGCTGGTATCTGGTTCGAGTCGTTTAAGCTCGCCATTTGCATAAGCACAGGCGGCTTTTAGTTTGGCAACGGCACTAATAAAAGCAGCAGGTAAAGGCTGACCGGAAATAGGAAAATTATTAATGGCTCTTTGGGTTTGTGCGCCGTATAGGGCGTCAGCAGGTACGGCTATCTCGCCCATAGAGTCATGTTCGGTTCTCATCTTCATGGAGTCTCCTTAACGCTGCGGGGATTTACTCTAAATTACAGCTTAGCATTGCTGTTGGGCCGTTAAAGCCTTGAGCCTGTAAAAATGCCACTAACTCTGCTTGTTGAGCTGCCGGCGCTTGAGCCGAGTTACATGTGAGCTGGTCTACGCCTTGAGCCTTGGCGTCCCGTTTAATGTGGGCCAGTAGCTCTTGGCCTATGCCACGGCGGCGCGTAATATCGCGCACGGCAATAAACCCCAGCGCGGTTTGGTCACGCCAAGCCAGCGCCACGGCTCTGTCATTAAAGGTGGCCAAGTAAAATTGCGCCTGTTCGGGCAGGTCACGGCCTTGTAAAATAAGGTTTACATGGGCTTGATGCAGTTCAGGGATCTGGCTCAAGTTATGTATAGTTAGGCGCATTAAAATATTCCTCAGAAAACCGCTAGTTTATCATGGTAGAAGCGGTGAGGCGTGAATCGTAAGGTGTGAGGCTGGAATGGCCCGACTAAAGTAGACACCCGTTTAAGCAGCATTAAGTTGCTGCACATATGCGTTGGGGGTTAATCCTCCCTGCGCGGTGTGTTATCTTACTTTGTGGTAATACTGCGTGATGTAGAAGTGTATTTCTTCTGCCATCTCTTTACGAGTTAACAGCCCTAAACGGCGGGTCCATTCCTTTTTCAGTAAAGCAAAAAAGCTTTCTGAACACGCATTATCCCAGCAGTTTCCCCGGCGAGACATGCTGATAGTCACTTTACGTTTATTCAACCACGTCATGGTCGCCATACAATGATATTGGCTGCCCTGGTCTGAGTGGAACATCAGCTCACGGCCATCAGGCTTCTGATTCTTCCAAGCCTGCTTTAAGGCCTTAATCACTAATTCAGCACTATTAACCGGCCCTTGAGCCTTGCCCACTACCTGTCTGGTAGCAAGGTCGATTATCACCGCCAGATAGAGCCAGCCTTCTTCACAGCGTATTTGAGTTATATCTGACACCCAAACACGGTTCTCTTCTGCAACCGTAAACTGTCGGTTTAACAGATTCGGCGTCGCAGCGATGCCTGGCTTATGTTTACGGTGCCCGGGCTTTGGCGCGACACAAGAACGGTAGCCCACACTCTGTAATAAGCGTTGCACTTGATTCTTACCACAAGCAAAGCCTTGGTCAACCGCTTCGCGCCACAATTTCCGATAACCCGCAATACCATGTTGCTGTTCAGCTTCAGTCAATAAAAAGGCGAGCAGACTGCGATGACGCTCCGCCTGAACCGAAGGCTGTCGTTGGCGCTGCTTCCAACAATAAAAACCCGCACGAGATACCTGGAGTACGCGACACATCACCAGTACCGTCCAGCTCATGCTGCGATACCGGTCGATGAAGGCAAATTTTATCGCCGTGTCTTGGTAGCGTACTCTTCCAGCTTTTTTAAGATATCGAGCTCCAGTTCAGCGCGCTCTAGCTTTTTCTTAAGACGCTTATTCTCTTGCTCTAACTGACGCAGGCTTTTATCTGGCCCTTCATTTTTAACGGGCTTATCCTGTTTCGAATCTGGTTTGTCCATTATCCACTCTCGACGCCAACGGCTTAATACGTTCGGATGCACCCCTAGTTCACTGGAGATTTCAGCTAATGTTTTAGGTGATGAAACAGAGGGTTTAACGGCTTCCCGCTTAAATTCATTACTAAATTTACGTTTGGTTTGGTATTGCATACACTTCCTCACTCTGAAGAAGTGTCTACTTATTCGGGGCCATTCCAGGCCTAGCCCGAAAAAGACTAAAGATTTATCTGCAACGGAGCCCACATTCTCTGTTTACGATAAGCACGGAAAAATAGAGATCAGATCTTAAAGGGATTTAATTGGTAAGACCAAACTATCCTGCTTCTCAGGACTTGCAGCTAAAGCGCCAGGCTACAGACGCCGTGCGCTTTAGCTGACCGCTTAGGCTTGGTTCTAGATTTACCAATAACAAGGTCTTGGCACTTTTCTATCTTATCTCAGCTTAATTTTTCCGTAGATTCCGTGTTCTTCCGTTGCAAAAATGGATTGGGGGTTGTTCTTGGTCTTAGCTGGAAGTTAGGTGCTAGAGGCTAACTTCAACGTAACGGCTTGAGCTACCGCGTCGGGTACAAATTGGCTGATATCGCCGCCGTGAATGGCTACTTCTTTCACTAAGGTCGAAGAAATAAAAGAGTTTTCTTCGGCGGGCGTTAAAAATACGCTTTCTAATTCCGGCATCAGGCGGCGATTCATATTGGCCAGCTGAAATTCATATTCAAAGTCTGACACGGCGCGTAAACCCCGTACTAATACCTTGGCGTTATGGTCTTTAGCCAAGTCGATCAACAAGCCAGAAAAACCCACCACAGTCACATTAGGCAACTGCTGCGTCACGGCCTGAATTAAGCTCACTCTTTCTGCTAGCTCAAACATGGGTCTCTTACTGGGGCTAAACGCTACGCCCACTATTACTTCGCCAAACAGTTGTGAGGCACGCTCAATTAAATCTAAATGCCCATTGGTAATGGGATCGAAGGTGCCGGGATAAATAACTCGAGTGCTCATGCTGGTTCCTTATAATTGCGCAACCGTCAGAAAGTTTGAGGTAGAATGCTTGAGGTAGAATAGTACCGCATAACGGCCAGTGGGAGAGCAAGGTGACAAAACGAGTTTTAGTAGTACGTAACGATAAGATTGGCGACTTTATGCTGGCGTGGCCTGCATTCGCCTTGCTAAAAGCGTCTACTGATTGCCATATCACAGCGTTAGTACCCGGTTATACTCAGCCCTTAGCCGAGCTGTGCCCCAGTATCGACGAGGTGATCATCGACCCAGGCAAAGCTGCCGGTGAGCAACAAGCGCTACTCAATGTGCTTAAAGCCGGGAAATTCGACGCTGTTATCTGCTTGTTCTCAAATTTTCGCAACGCTAAGCTAATGTGGCAAGCCGGCATTAAGCAACGTTGGGCGCCGGCCACCAAGCTAGCCCAAATGTTGTATAACCACAGAGTTAAGCAACGACGCTCCCAATCGGCTAAGCCCGAATATGAATATAACCTAGATCTGGTGCGCACTTTTTTGCAGCATAATCAACTGGCCATTAATGAGCCTCAGGCGCCTTATCTAAGCTTTGATACCGCCGAGTTAACGGATTTTAAAATCGCCCAAGCGCAGCAATTAGGCATAGCCGCCGACCAGCCTTGGTTATTGGTGCACGCCGGCAGCGGTGGCTCGGCCAATAACTTATCTATCAGCCAATATGCAGATTTGACTCGTCGCCTACAAGCCGCTTATCCGCAGCTACAAACCGTGCTCACCGCAGGCCCTGGCGAGCAAGCGTTGGCGCAACAGGTGGTAGACGCAGTTGGTCCAGACGCTGTCGGTCAAAGGGCAGTGCTGGCCCATGACTTGCCCCTACCGGATTTCTGCCGACTACTAGCCTGTGGCAGCTTGTTTATAGCCGGTAGCACAGGCCCGCTGCACATAGCGGCGGCATTGGATGTACCCACGGTGGGCTTTTTCCCGCTGCGCCGCTCGGCCACGCCACTGCGTTGGCGGCCCCTGAATAGCGAAGGCCGCCACTTGGCTTTTCATCCGCCGGCGAATGCCCAAGTGGAGGACATGAGCCAAGTGGACATGGCCGAGGTAGCGAGTGCTATTACTCCTTGGGCCCGTGAGTATGTGTATTAATCCATAAGTCAGCGTATTTCACAAAGGTCGAATGGGCAGACAGTACGCTCAATAAAAAACCTTGTTTGCCATCGAGAAAGCCGGCTTTAAGCACATACATTTTTATAAAACAGCCGAGGCCATGGAAAATGCCTTGGCTTATTGATGCTTGTTTGCCTCTAAGCTGGCGTTGTTCTGCCCATGCCCGCGCATAACCTGCGGACTTTACGAGGTAATGCTCTAAGTCACGATAGGTATAATGCAGCAGATCCCCGTGTAGTTTTTTAACTTTAACACCTTTGTTAAGGTGCACTTTTTCATGTACCAATGCATCGTTGTAGCCAGTTAACGCTTTAGGATAAAGCCGCAGTACGCGATCCGGATACCAGCCGCAATGGCGAATAAAACGTCCAAATACCCAAGACAAGCGTGGTATCGAATACACCGTATTGGCTTTTGGTTTAGTTAATGCCGCCTCGATACTGGTTTTAAGCTCTGGAGTGACCCGCTCATCCGCATCTATCCATAGCACCCACTCCGACTGCACATGGCTTTGGGCAATTTGGCGCTGTTTACCAAAGCCTGGCCATTCGCTATTCACAAAAAAACGGGCGCCGACAGCTTCCGCCACCGCTTGAGTGTCGTCCGTGCTGCCTGAGTCCAATACGACAATTTCATCCACCCAATCTAGGGTTGCTAAGCAATCAGCCAAATTTTCGGCTTCGTTTTTGACGATTAATACCGCGGCTAGGGTCGGGCGAGTACTCATTAAACAGGCTCCTGCAATAGATTAAAGTCATGAATGATACGCTCAAACTGTGCGGTAACTTGCTCAATATTGATACTTTGCATGGCATTTTTGTCTTTTACTCGGGTGCGCCACGGCAGTTGGTCGGCAGTTTTACTGGTTTCAGCCAAGAGAGCTTGCTCATAGACGCTCACTACATAATCGCGGCAATAATAGGGACCTGTGCGTGACGGATTATGGTGGGCGTATAAGCCCAGCACAGGAGTGCCTACTAGGGTCGCCATGTGGGTTGGCCCTGTATCCGGTGCTACCACTAATCGTGCTACTTTAATTAACGCCAATAGTTGCGGCAAACTGGTCTTTCCCACCAGATTTTCGGCAATATGGGGCGTTAATGCGCAGATCTGTGCTGCTAGCTCACGCTCTTGCTGGGCGGGGCTGCCAATTAGCATTACCTTCATGCCTTGATGGTGAGCGTATTCGGCAAGTTTGGCATAACCCTCGGCAGTCCAGTTTTTATAGGCTTTACTGGCCGCGGGGCAGATCAATAATAAAGGCTGCTGTGTTTGATAAGGTTTAGCCCACAGCACGGCTGCATCGGGTAAGTCGAGCGACCAGTGGGGCGTGACCTCGGTTAAGCCGAGCGCTTGGCCAAATGCCATAAAGCCATCCACCACATGTTCGCCGTGAGGTGCCACTTTATAATTGGTAAATAACCATTGACCATCTTTGGCGCGAGACTTATCGAAACCGAGCCGATATTTGGCGCGTATGCCTAAGCTGGCAATACTGGCACGCAGTGCCGCCTGCATATGCAGTAATGCATCAAACTCACGGCCCTTGAGCGTTCGCCACAACTGGCGATAAGCGTGCCATCCGGCAGACTTATCAAACACGATGATCTCTACATTTGGCAGCAACTGCAGCAGGTTAGCTTCAACCTTGCCCGTTATCCAGGTAATTTTGGTGGTTGGCCATTGTCTTTGTATCGCCTGCACTAAAGCGATGGCATGACAGCAGTCGCCGATGGCTGATAAGCGTAATAAACAGAGACTAATAGGGGGCGAATCGAACAAGGCCATAGGGAAATCTCCATAATTTGAGTCAGGCATTATGCAAAGGCTGACCAGCCATGTAAAATCTGTGTTTTCGGCTTGGGGGAAACGACAGTGGAGCGCATTGAGCACGGTTCAGAAATTATCTGGTATGACCCGGAATGTTTCGACTCATTTCAGCGTGATTTTTTTGAGATCGACTACTGGCGAGAACAAGACGCCATTTGTGGTAAAGCCGTGGGCCGTAACACCACTTGGTTTGTAAAAGATGCGGTGTGCGACAAGGTACTGCGCCATTATTACCGCGGCGGCATGATAGGACGAGTGATGGAAGATACCTTCTTGCACGTCGCCGAGTCTAAAAGTCGTGCCATGGCCGAATTTACCGTATTGGCTAAATTATATCGCCGTGGCTTACCCGTCCCTCGCCCTTGTGCTGCCCGCATGGTGCGCTCCAATTTAGTTTATCGCGCCGATATTATTTTAAGCTTGGTCGAAAATTCACTTGATTTAGTGGCCGTGTTAAAAGAACGCGCGTTAACCAAAGAAGAGTGGCAAGCCGTAGGCAAGACCATTCGCCGTTTTCATGATGCCGGCCTCTATCATGCAGATTTAAATAGCCACAATATCTTGCTCGATGCAGACGGCAAAGTCTGGTTAATAGATTTTGATAAATGCCATTTTCGCCAGCCCAACACTTGGACCCGCGAGAATATGGATAGACTGCTGCGCTCATTTCGCAAAGAAAAAGGCTTACATCCTGATTTTCATTGGCAAGAAGCCGATTGGCGTACCTTATTAAATAGTTATAAAGCCAAGTAATTAATCTAAATTAAACGATAATAAAAACAAAAGAGCCAACTCTTGGCTCTTTTTTTGTTAGATAAAATTTTGCATACATTGCAGTGTTTTATTAATGGCTCCTTTATTCTCGTTTACCACATCAAGGGCACTGTTGCCTAACTGTAGGCGGCGGGGCTTATCCGTAAATAATGTTATTAGGATGTCGGCTAATACGGTAGTGTCGCTTACCGTGATCAGCGCATTCTGCTCAAGCAGTTTTTGATAAATATCTGTGAAGTTAAATATCGAAGGGCCGGTAAGTACCGGTTTAGCTAATGCAGCAGGCTCCAGTAAATTATGCCCACCGCGTGGTATTAAGCTGCCTCCCACAAAGGTGATATCAGCGGCTGCTAACATGATAGGTAACTCGCCCATGGTATCACCCAAATAGACCTGACTATCAATAACGAGCGTGGTCTGAGTGCGGCGAACTAACGTTAAACTTTGCTGCCTTACTAATTCCGCCACTTGAGCGAAACGCTGCGGATGGCGAGGTACCAAGACCAATAACGCATTGGGTAACTTGGTTAATAGTTGTTTATGGGCCGCCAGTATTTGTTCATCTTCTCCCTCATGGGTGGAAGCCGCAATCCAAATTGGCCGCTCACAGCCGAGCTGTTGGCGCAGTTGTTGCCCCTGCTGGCGTACCTTCGCACTGTAATCAATATCAAACTTAATGGAGCCAGTTACACTCAGCTTGTCGTTGGCCACGCCTAGATCAGAAAAGCGCTGGGCATCTGCGGGATATTGGCAGGCGATGTGGTGGATGTTCTTGGATAATAGTCGAAAAATAGCGTGGAAACGCTTATATCGATTAGCAGAACGCGCCGACAGCCGCGCATTTAACACCATAACTGGCAATTGCCGCTTGGCACATGCGTGTAGCCAATTAGGCCAGAGCTCAGTTTCCATAATCAGTAGCGCGCGTGGCTGCATGCGCCGCAAAAACAGTGCCACCGCCCAAGGAAAGTCTAACGGCGCATAGCGATGTTCGATTAAATCACCTAGCTTTTCGGCTAAATCAGCACCGGTGCGCGTAGTGGTAGTGACGAGAATGGGCAAGTCTGGCTGCTCGGCTTTAATGGCTTTGATTAGCGGGGTAGCGGCGATGATTTCGCCCACACTCACCGCGTGTAGCCAAATAGGATTTTGTTGTCTGGAGGCGGGCACTAACCCTAAGTGCTCGGGCCAGCGCTGACCAAACCCAGGTTTACCTTTTTTAGGCCAATACAGTATTGCCAATAAAATTGGGCTGAAAAGGTGAATTAACAGATTATATAATAAGCGATAAATCATAAGGTTACCGAGGGTTAGTCATAACTAATTCAGGTGCCAATAAGTTTCTTATCGCGCTCAGCACTTTTTCTGGAGCCAGCTCTTTTAGACACTTTAAATGGCCTAATGGGCATTCTCGCTTAAAGCAGGGTCTGCATTCAATATCGGTATGTACCACTGCCACTTGTCGCGCTAAAGGCGGGGTGTACTTAGGCGAGGTTGAGCCATAAATCGCTACTAAAGGGCGTTGCAGTGCAGCAGCGATGTGCATTAACCCTGAATCGTTAGATACCACAACTGCACTTAGCGCCATAAGATCGATAGCCTGATGCAGTGAAGTTTTTCCTGCCAAAATATGGCAGTGTTCCTGCAATACGGTGGGTAAATAATGACGAATGGCCTCTGCAACGGGAATATCTTTGGCTGAACCAAAAATCCACACTTGCTTCCCCTGCTCAATTTGTTGCTTAGCCACCTCGGCATAATGCTGCTCGGGCCAACGCTTAGAGGGACCAAATTCGGCACCGGGGCATAGGCTAACTATCTGCCTTGTTTCGTTTAGTTTTAACTCAATCAAGGCCTGCTGCTGATTATTTAGATCAGTTCGCAATGTAGGCCAAGGTATTGCCGGTATACAGCGGCTGTCTTTCATCTCTGCCTTGGGATATGCCAGTGCGGCATAACGCTCCACCATCAGCGGAAAGTCAGTCTTGTTATTACGCAAATCACTGAGCAAACCATAGCGCGACTCACCTTTCCAGCCGGTGCGCTTTTTAATACCCGCAAACAGCGGGATCAGCGTCGATTTTAACGAGTTAGGCTGCACTATCGCCCAATCATAGCCATCAGCCGCCAGCCGTCGGCCGAGACGAAAACGTTCGGCTAGCTTGAAGTCGCCATGACCCAGCGGCATCACTATGGCCTTGTCTACTTCAGGCATGCGTTCAAGCAATGCGCAGCACCAAGCCGGTGCCATCACATGCAGCTCGGCATCTGGATGTTCTTGTTTGAGGGTGATGTACAGACTCTGCGACATCACCATGTCGCCAACCCAAGAAGGACCTATGATCAAAATTTTCATATTTTCACAATGATTAACTACTGATTGAGTAGTATTTTAATGTATATAAGTGTAAATTTGTAAATAATTGTACATAAATTTATTTTTAATCTTAGACAAATAATGAACATTTTTGAAGAGTTAGAGCTCTAGTTTACGTTCTTGTCGATCTTTTTCAGAGCCTTAATATTTTTACTAAAAGATAAATTGGAGTTTTAATTTGAAAGTAAGCATAATTGTTTCAGTATATAAAGATGTGGGAGCTCTAAATTTAATTGTTCAAGCATTACATAGCCAGACTTATAAAAATTTTGAGTTGGTTATTGCTGAAGATGGTAATGATCCTGCAATGTTGCAATATATAGAAGGAATTGAAGGCCTTGAAGTAAAACATACTACACAGGAAGATAAGGGCATTCGTAAGAACAGATCAACTAATAATGGAATTATTGCCAGTGATGGTGACTATCTGATTTTTATAGATGGAGACTGTATTCCTTATAGTACCTTTGTTGATGCCCACGTAAAACTTTCTGAGACAAAAACAGTGTTAAGTGGACGGAGAGTAAATCTAGGACCTGATTATTCAGAAAAAATACGATCTAAAAAAATTACTTCTCTGCAATTAGAGAAAAATTACTTGCGCTGGTACAGATCTATTTTAAAGGATGCTGTTGAAAGACATACTGAATCTGGATTTTACTTTCGTCCAGAAGGTTTTTTTTACAAGTTAATATTTAGACATTTCAAGAATACGGTAGCTATAATTGGCTGCAATTTTTCTTGTTTTCGAAGCGACATATTAAACATTAATGGCTTTGATGAAAACTATGGTGAAACCTCGGTAGGTGACGACACTGATATTGACTGGCGACTCCAAGCAAGTGGTTGCAATATTAAATCAGCTAAGAATGTTGCTAATATGTTTCATTTGTATCATTCTAGAGGCTTTCGCGACACGATAAAAAATTCCGTAGAATTAAAAAAAATGAACGAAAGAAAAGATAATAATCAATGGGTGGCTGAAAAAGGTTTGGATACTCATTAACTCTTTATATGAGCACTTCAATTTTCTGATTGCTGAGTAAGTACAGCTAGTATGTAGCCCATTTAAAGTTGTGATGTCTGAAATGCGGTTAATTTTTTAATAATTAGTGGCTGCAGAGAAATTAAATCTGTTAAATCTGTAGACATAATTGGTTTCAATTCAGCAACCATAACAGCTGTTTTTTCTAATGTTTGGCTAATATAGATCTAAGATATATACAAGGCAACATGAAAAAAAATAACGGGTTTTCTGTATACACTTTAAATATTGTACTTGATAATAATCGGCTTCTGTCTAGCATTTAATATTAAAGTATATAGTGGTGTTTTTACTATTGTTATTTGTTTTAAGTTTTATTTTTAATAATGATTAACTGGGGGTGTTAATATAAATGTCTGATAAGACTTGGACATGAGCATGTATGCTAAATATTTTTTTAGCTCTTTTTTTGGCTAGATTAGAAATGTCTTGGTAATTTTCTTGCTGAATTTTTTGAATAGCGAGGGCAAAGCTCTCAGCCGAGTCTGGTGATACTAACAAGCCCGTATTGGCAATGATTTCTGGCAAAGCCCCGGAACTTGCGGCAACGATTTTTTTCCCTGCAGCCATCGCCTCAATGGCTGTTAGACCAAAAGCTTCATTTTTTGAAGGAATGCATACCACATCCATAATAGCGAGTAGGTTAGGCATATCATAACGAAAGCCAGAAAAAACAACTTTATCAGTTAGTTTGGCATCATCTATCTTATTTTCTAACCCTCTAACAAAATCTTCATCTGCGCCATCTTGTGCGCTTAGCCCACCAACGATTAGTAACTTTGCGTCTTTAAATGCGCTATCGTCTTGCAATAGTTTAAAAGCATCGAGCAGTACGAAATGTCCTTTACCAGGGCAGAGTCTTCCAGGCAGTCCAATAATGTGCTGCTGATCTGTTAGGCCTAACTCTTGTTTAATATCGTTTACTGTTCTGTCTGGTTTTTTAAACTCAGTACCTAACCAAAGCCGTTTTATTTTACTTGGATCCACGGGAAGGGCTTTAATATTACGGGCTAAGGTGACATCGCTGATAGACAGAACTTGATCGACATGGCTATATATCCAACGATGCAGAAAATCTTTTTTCGGACGAGTTACGCCCATATGCTCAGTAAAAATCACTCGACAGCCGGTCATCTTTTTTAGTATGGCAGCCAGGCGCAAGTCGCTTGATTTATGACAATGTAATACAGAAACATTGCGCTCTTTAAGCCAGTTAACTAACGTGCGGATCTTGAACAAAGCATTCGCTTGACTACTAACTTCGAAAACATCATTTCCTATATCAAGGAAAGACTGTGCTACTTTGCCGCCTTTGAAGCAAATAGCCACTGCTTCCCAGCCCTGCTCTGGTAAATATTTGCTAACGCGGGCTGGATACATTTCTAAACCACCCCAGCCTTTAGAAAGGCAGATATGAGCAACGCAGTGGTTAGAGTTATTGATGCTGGTCATTACTTATTCAACCAAGCCATATACTCAGCAGTACCTTCGGCGACGGTTTTAAAGGAGTGCGGGTAACCGGCGGCGCGCAGTTTGGTGAGATCTGCTTGGGTAAAGCTTTGGTAGCGGCCTTTTAACTGCTCGGGGAAGGGGATGTATTCAATTTCGCCCTTGTTGTGATGCTTGATCACGGCTTCGGCGACGTTTTGGAAGGGTTCGGCTTGGCCGGTGCCGCAGTTAAATATGCCGCTCACTTCTGGATTTTTCCAGAACCACAGGTTTACTTTGCACACGTCTTCTACATAAATGAAGTCGCGCATTTGGCCGCCATCAGGGAAACCGTCACAACCGGCGAATAACTTAGGGTTTTCGCCTTTGAGTAGTTGAGTGTTGAGGTGGAATGCCACGCTCGACATGCCGCCTTTATGCTGCTCGCGCGGGCCGTAGACATTGAAATACTTTAAACCCACTACTTGCGAGTTAATGTCAGGCATTAAGCGACGTACATATTGGTCGAATAATTGCTTAGAGTAGCCATAGACGTTGAGCGGCTGCTCATATTGCGGCTCTTCAATAAAGTTGTCGTTACGTCCGCCATAGGTGGCAGCCGATGAGGCATAAATAAACGGAATCTCGCGCTCGATGCAGTAATGCAGCAAGTCTTTAGAGTATTGGTAGTTATTTTCCATCATAAATTTGCCGTCCCACTCGGTGGTGGCTGAGCAGGCCCCTTCATGAAAGATAGCTTCTATTCCGCCCCATTCTTCAAAGTCGTCGCCGGAGAAAATGCGCTGAATAAACTCGTCTTTGTCGAGGTAGTCGGCAATGGTTAGGTCCACAAGATTCACGAACTTGGTGCCATCTGTGAGGTCGTCGATGACCACAACGTCGGTGCGCCCTTGGTCGTTCAGGGTTTTTACTAGGTTACTGCCGATAAAGCCGGCGCCGCCAGTCACTATGATCATCAGATTTGCCTCTGGTTGGCCGGAGAGTCCGGCGTCACTAACAATAAAATTGGCTTAAGTTTATCACGCTTAGGGCTGAGAAAACTAACTCGGCTGCCTGTGTTATTATTTAAGGTCTATTGCCCCCTCGAGCTGGTTTTTGTAGCCGTTTGTGGGGTCTTTATAAAAGGCAGAGTTTATGCTGTATAGATAGTTTGCATAGATGAGTCTTGGCGTAGTAGGAGGGCACCACAAACGCTACCCTTCAGGTTCGGCTAAACGCGTTTTTCTCTTTGTTGAGAGATGCTTGCTTAGAATGACTAGGCTATACATCCCTCGCCGCGATAAAAGCACGTTTCTCTCGAACAAAACTTAACCGCGAAAGGTCAACAGACCCTAGCAAACTACCTTGAGCTTTTGGTTCCCATGATAAAAACCAAAGAACGAATTGTGGCCGCCGCCTTGCAGTTGTTTAATGAGCAAGGCGAAGCCAATGTCACCACCAATCATATAGCGGCGCATTTGGGCATCAGTCCTGGCAATCTGTACTACCATTTTCGTAATAAAAACCACATTATCGCGCGTATATTTTTGCAATACAGCGAGCATCTGCGCCAAAGTTTTACCCCTTTGAGTGGATCAATGAGCAGTGGCTCTGCGAGCCCAGCGATGTGGTTTCATTATTTGGATGCTACTTTTTATGTGATGTGGGAATTTCGCTTCTTTTATGCCAATCTCAACGATATTTTGCAGCGCGATCCCGAGCTGCATCAACAATATTTGGCGGTTCAGCAAGAGCTGACCTTGAATTTGCAAGCTTTGTTGCGTGAGCTTAATCAACAGCAAGTGCTGATCATTGCTGATGCAGAGATAGCGCCGTTAACGGATGTGCTAAAAATGCTGGTGTCGTTCTGGGTGAGTTATCAATCGGCGCAATCACTGACGCCGCACATTAGCCAAGCGGTGCTGTATGAGGGGGTATCGCGGATTTTATTGCTGTTGAAACCTTATTTTCACCCAGAGCTTGGCCTGGAGCTCAGTGGTTTGATGGCACATTATCAGGCGCTGTCAGCCAAACCCAGTGATCCCTTTCACAAGTAGCGCTAATCAGTAGAATATTCTGTGTTAAATGCACCGCACATGCGTAAAGTGAGCTGAACAATCCTTAAGTAGTCAGATTGATAGTAGGAGTTTCGTATGTCAGCGCCATTTTATGCTCATTTAGCTACCCAGCTTGCACAAACCAAAGCCGATGGTCTGTTTAAGCAAGAACGCATTATTAGCTCAGCGCAAAGTGCGGCCATTACCGTCGCGGGGCCAGAGTCAGCAGATCAAGAAGTGATTAACTTTTGCGCCAATAACTATCTCGGTCTCGCCAATCATCCTGAATTGATAACAGCCGCCAAGCAGGGGCTCGACAGTCATGGTTTTGGCATGGCGTCGGTGCGCTTTATCTGCGGCACTCAAGATTTACATAAGCGGCTAGAAGCCGATCTTTCTGCCTTTCTTGGCATGGAAGACACCATTCTTTATACCTCCTGCTTCGACGCTAATACGGGTTTGTTTGAAACCATACTCGGCCCAGAAGACGCCATTATTTCCGATGCCCTGAATCATGCCTCTATTATTGATGGTGTGCGCTTGTGCAAGGCGAAGCGTTACCGTTATGCCAATAACGACATGGGTGAGTTAGAGGCGCAGCTGACACAAGCCAAAGCCGATGGCGCACGTTTTATCTTGATAGCCACTGATGGCGTATTCTCGATGGATGGCGTGATTGCTAACTTATCTGCCATCTGTGACTTGGCCGACCAGTATGGCGCCATGGTGATGGTGGATGACTCCCATGCCGTGGGTTTTGTTGGCGAGCAGGGGCGTGGCACTCACGAATATTGCCAAGTAATGGGGCGGGTGGATTTGATCACCGGCACCTTGGGCAAGGCACTAGGCGGTGCATCGGGCGGCTATACCTCGGGTAAGAAAGAGCTTATCGACTGGTTGCGTCAGCGCTCACGCCCTTATTTATTCTCTAACTCGGTAGCGCCCGCTATCGTTGCAGCCTCCATTAAAGTGCTTGAACTGTTGAAAGACGGTGATGCGCTGCGCGAAAAAGTGCGTGAGAACAGCGCCTATTTTCGCCAGCACATGACGGCGGCGGGCTTTACTTTAGCCGGTAACGACCACGCGATTATTCCGGTGATGCTGGGCGATGCGGCCTTAGCGGCAGAGATGTCGGAGCGTTTATTGGCGCGCGGTATTTACGTGATTGGTTTTTCCTTCCCAGTAGTGCCCAACGGTCAGGCGCGCATTCGCACCCAAATGTCGGCGGCACACAGTCGTGAACAGCTGGATAAAGCGATTGCTGCTTTCATCGCCGTGGGTCGTGAACTAAAGGTCATCGAGCAAAGAGGTAAGGAGAACGCATGAAAGCTTTAGCCAAATTAAAAGCGGAACCGGGCATCTGGATGACAGATGTGCCTGAGCCCGAGGTCGGTCATAACGACTTATTGATTAAGATCCGTAAAACCGCCATTTGCGGCACCGATATCCATATTTATAACTGGGATACCTGGTCGCAAAACACCATACCCGTGCCCATGGTGGTGGGCCATGAATACGTGGGTGAAGTGGTAGCCATGGGCCAAGAAGTGCGTGGCTTTGCGGTGGGCGACAGAGTTTCAGGCGAGGGACATATTACCTGCGGCCATTGTCGAAATTGCCGTGCCGGTCGCACTCATTTGTGCCGCAATACCATAGGCGTGGGCGTTAATCGCCAAGGTGCTTTCGCCGAATATCTGGTGATCCCCGCTTTTAACGCTTTTAAATTACCCGATGAAGTGACCGACGATTTAGCCGCTATTTTTGATCCCTTCGGTAATGCGGTACACACCGCACTTTCGTTCGATTTAGTGGGCGAAGATGTGTTAATCACCGGTGCCGGGCCTATCGGTATTATGGCCGCCGCCGTGGCACGGCATGTGGGCGCGCGACACGTGGTGATCACTGACGTGAACGAGTACCGACTGGATTTAGCCCGCCAGATGGGGGTGACCCGCGCGGTGAACGTGGCTGAAGAGGGGCTTGATACGGTAATGCGAGAGTTAGGCATGACCGAAGGCTTTGATGTGGGGCTAGAGATGTCCGGCGTGCCGGCGGCTTTTTGTGACATGCTGGATAAGATGAACCACGGCGGCAAAATTGCCATGTTGGGCATTCCGCCTAGTGAGATGGCCATCGATTGGACTAAAGTTATCTTCAAAGGCTTAGTGCTAAAAGGTATTTATGGCCGAGAAATGTTTGAGACTTGGTACAAGATGGCCAGCCTTATTCAATCGGGCTTGGACTTAACCCCTATGGTCACTCATCACTTTAAGGTGGATGATTTTCAACAAGGGTTTGATGCCATGCGCTCCGGCCAATCCGGCAAGGTGATCCTCGACTGGACTTAAACACAGCGCTAAGCGCCCGGCGCCGAACATCAAGCTAACATCGATTCTTTACAGACGGCGTACGAGTATAGTGGCCGGCAAGGATAAAGCAGTTAATGCTCTTCTTACGCAGGTATTAAAAACCAAGACTCTATCTCAGGAGTCTTGGTTTTTTTATCTTTGTCTCTCACGCACATACTGTTCGAATGTGCCTATCTTACGTTAGGCCGCAAATGTTAGACAGCAAACAGCGGCTTGCTTCACAATTCTCACATTTGTACCGTTATCGAGACTAAGCTTGGCAAGTTTCGCTTGTTAAACAATCACGCTCGGGTTAGAAAAAGAACAGTCCGGACTCATTCCGGCGCAATAACTCAATGGATAGAGGGAAGCGAGATGAGCACATGGAATAAAAAGGCGCTGACTACGGCGATATCGATGGCGTTAGGTTGTGGTGTTGTGTTTTCAGCGTCAGCCGAAACCGTGAAAATAGCCATTGCTGGGCCCATTACAGGGGCGGTGGCGCAATACGGTGATATGGAGTTTACCGGTGGGCGGATGGCGGTCGAGCTGCTCAATAAATCCGGCACTTTGGGTGATTACACCTTGGCGGCCGAGGAATACGATGATGCTTGCGACCCTAAGCAGGCGGTGGCGGTGGCGAACCGTATCGTGAATGACGGTATTCAATTTGTAGTGGGCCACTTGTGCTCAGACAGTACCTTGCCGGCCTCTGATGTATACGACGACGAAGGCATTTTTATGATCACTCCCGCCTCCACCAATGCGGTGATCACCGAGCGCGGCCAGCCGTTGGTGATGCGTACCATAGGCTTGGACAGTGATCAGGGGCCAACGGCGGCTAAATATATCCTAGAGAAAGCAAAGCCTGAGCGCATCGCCATTGTTCACGATAAAAAACAATACGGTGAAGGCTTAGCTTCCAGCGTACGCGATGCACTTAAAGCGGCCGGTGTTGAGGTGGTGGCTTACGAAGGGGTGACGTCTGGCGATAAAGACTTCTCCACTTTGGTGGCGAAACTGCAAAGAGATAAAGTGGACTTTATTTACTACGGCGGCTATCACCCAGAATTGGGGCTGATTTTGCGCCAATCTGCAGAACGCGGCTTTAAGCCGCGCTTTATGGGGCCAGAAGGCGTAGGTCATAAAGATATTACCTCGATTGCCGGTGATGCTTCTGAAGGCTTACTGGTGACCTTGCCGAAAAAATACGATCTCGATCCGGCCAACATTGACGTGGTACAAGCGATTCAGGCGAAAGGGTTGGATGCCAGCGGGCCATTTGTTTGGACTACTTATGCGGCAGTAGAAGTGATTGCCGAGGGCATTAAACGGGCGGGTACAGATCCTGAAGCTGTGATCAAAGCGTTGCGTAGCGAACCGGTCAATACGGTAATGGGTCCTTTGTCTTGGGATGATAAAGGCGATTTGGTGGGCTTTGAGTTTGGCGTGTTTGAGTGGCATAAAGACGGCACCTCGACGCAAATGTAACTGGGTCATATAACTAGGCCATGTGACTAGAAAAATGTAACTAGGTAAATATAACCGCGCTAGTGTAACTCTGCTGAGCTCGCTTTAAGGGCGAGCTCAGTGAGTCAGCGGCTAGGATGTTATGAGCCCGCGTTGCTACCTTATTTAAGCCTGCTCTCGCGTGCGCTTAAGACCTGCTCTTACGACAAGGAAACGTTGTATGTCTGAGCCCTTTCTGTATTTCACTCAGCAATTACTTAATGGCCTCACCATAGGCAGCACTTATGCCCTGATCGCCATTGGTTATACCATGGTGTATGGCATTATCGGTATGATCAACTTCGCTCACGGCGAGGTGTATATGATAGGGGCGTACGCTTCTTTTATGGTGATGACCGGCTTACTTATGCTGGGTATCGATAGCACCTTACTGCTACTAACCGCGGCCTTTTTGGCGAGCATTATTATCACCAGTGTGTATGGCTACTCCATCGAACGTGTGGCTTATCGGCCACTGCGCGGCAGTAAACGACTGATCGCCCTGATTTCAGCCATCGGTATGTCGATATTTTTACAAAATATGATGCGGCTTTTTCAAGGCTCGCGAGATGTAGCTATGCCGCGTTTGATCTCGGGTGGCTGGAACTTTGGCGAGGGCGACTTTCAGGCGTCTTTGTCTTATATGCAGTTAATTATCTTCGCCGTCACCTTAGTGACCATGGCGCTCTTGTCTTTGTTTATCTCTCGTTCGCGCATGGGCCGCGCCTGTCGTGCCTGCGCCGAAGACCTTAAGATGGCGAATTTGCTCGGTATCAACAGTAATACGGTGATCTCCTTAACCTTCGTCATCGGGGCGGCACTGGCTGCGGTGGCAGGCGTGTTGCTCGGCTCTTATTATGGGGTTATTAACCCTTATATTGGTTTTATGGCGGGACTAAAAGCCTTTACTGCGGCTGTGTTAGGCGGCATTGGGAGTATTCCAGGTGCTGTAATTGGTGGCGTTTTATTAGGGGTCACCGAAGCCATGACAGGCGCATACTTCAGCACTGAATACAAAGACGTAGTCTCATTTGGCTTGCTGATTGCGGTGTTGTTATTTATGCCGACCGGCATCTTAGGTAAGCCGGAGGTAGAAAAAGTATGAGGACTTTACAAGCGGCGGCGATGGCTAGCCTATTATTCTTAGTATTAGCCGGTTGGTTAATGGGTTTTCGACTCGAAACTGAAGGCACACAATTGGTGGTCACTAATCGCCTAAACAGCACTTGGCAATGGCTGGCGCTGGGAGCGGGGTTAGTGTTTGTAGTTCAGCTGCTGCACGCACGATTACGCCAAGGGCTAAGGTCTGTGTTAGACCGTAAAGGCAGCTTTGCACTGCCAGCCCCAGAAGAGCGGCCGGGTTTGTATCGTATGATGACGGTATTGGTGCTCGCTACCTTACTGATCTGGCCTTTTATGGGCTCTCGCGGTGCGGTAGATCTGGCCACCTTAACCCTAATTTATGTGATGCTGGGCTTAGGGCTAAACGTAGTGGTGGGATTGGCGGGCTTATTGGATTTAGGCTATGTGGCCTTTTATGCGGTAGGCGCTTATAGCTATGCGCTGCTCAATGCCTATTTTGGGCTCGACTTTTGGACCTGCTTGTTAATTTCTGGTGCCATGGCCGCTTTATTTGGTTTCTTGCTCGGCTTTCCGGTATTGCGCTTGCGCGGTGATTATCTGGCGATAGTGACGCTGGGCTTTGGTGAGATTATTCGTATCTTACTTAATAATATGACCGAGATAACCGGTGGCCCCAATGGCATTGCCGGCATTCCTAAACCCACCTTATTTGGCCTGCAATTTGAACGCCGCGGTGACAACACCTTTCACGAATTTTTTAATATTGCCTATAACTCCAATCATAAGGTGATTTTCCTCTATTTATTGGCGTTGATCTTGGTGGTGTTCACCATCTTCGTGATCAATCGTCTGTTGCGTATGCCCATCGGCCGCGCCTGGGAAGCCCTGCGCGAAGATGAAATTGCTTGCCGTTCGCTGGGCTTAAATCCCACCTTAATCAAACTCAGTGCCTTTACCATAGGTGCTGCCTTTGCGGGTTTTGCGGGCAGTTTTTTCGCGGCACGCCAAGGCTTTATTAGCCCAGAGTCGTTCGTGTTTATTGAGTCGGCCATTATCTTAGCCATAGTGGTGTTGGGCGGCATGGGCTCACAAATAGGCGTGGTGTTAGCGGCCATAGTGATGACCATATTGCCGGAGCTGACCCGCGAATTTAACGAGTATCGAATGCTGTTATTTGGCTTATTGATGGTGCTGATGATGATCTGGCGACCACAAGGTTTGTTGCCGATGCACAGACCACATATGGAGCTAAAACCATGAGCGCCTTATTAACCGTTTCCGATCTCAGCATGCGCTTCGGCGGTTTGGTGGCTGTCGACCAAGTGGCGCTCAGCCTACAAGAGCGGCAAATAGTCTCCATTATTGGCCCCAATGGCGCCGGAAAAACCACTATTTTTAACTGCTTATCGGGTTTTTATCGGCCCAGTAATGGCCAAGTACAGTTTAAGGGCCATGCCATCGCCGGCATGCCGGGCTTTAAAATTGCTCGCCTTGGCATGGTGCGCACCTTTCAGCATGTGCGTTTATTTAAAGAAATGACGGTGCTAGAAAATCTGTTAGTGGCCCAGCACCATCATCTTAATACCGGTTTTTTAGCGGGATTATTTAAAACCCCCAACTTTCGGCGCTCAGAGCGCGAAGGGCTAGCGTTAGCCCATTACTGGTTAGAAAAAGTACGACTCACCGAGTTTGCCAATCGCACCGCAGATAACTTGTCTTACGGTCAGCAGCGGCGGCTAGAAATCGTGCGCTGCATGGCTGCACGGCCGCAATTATTAATGCTGGACGAGCCAGCCGCCGGTCTCAACCCAAATGAAACTCATGAGCTCAATGGTTTGATCCGTGACTTGCGTGATAACGAAGGCGTGAGCATCTTGTTGATTGAGCACGATATGAAGTTAGTAATGGGTATTTCTGATTATATCTATGTGGTGAATCAAGGCCGGCCCTTGGCCGAAGGCACACCTGAGCAAGTGCGTAATAATACCGAGGTGATCAAAGCCTATCTAGGTGAGAGTTGAACATGGGTGAAAGCTAAACAGGGGCGAAAGTTAGTCAGGGGTGAAAATTAGACATGGCGAAAGCTAAATATGGCTGAAAGCAGAATAGGGGAGAAACCTGAACATGCTGCATGTGGATAATATAAATGCGGGCTACGGCAAGATTCAGGCGCTGAATGATGTAACCGTGCATATCGAACAGGGCGAAATTGTTACCTTAATTGGTGCCAATGGTGCCGGTAAAACCACCTTAATGATGACTATTTGTGGTGATCCTAAACCGAGCCAAGGGCGAGTGGTGTTTGAAGGCCAAGATCTCACTGGGCTTGATACCGCCTCTATTATGCGCAAAGACATCGCCATAGTGCCGGAAGGGCGGCGTATCTTTTCGCGGCTTACGGTGGAAGAAAATCTCTATATGGGGGCATTTTTCGTCGATAAGCGCGAACATGCAGAGCTGTTAGCCGAGGTGTATGTGATGTTTCCGCGCCTGAAAGAGCGGATGCAGCAACGTGCCGGCACTATGTCTGGCGGTGAACAGCAAATGCTGGCCATTGGCCGAGCCTTAATGAGTAAGCCGCGCTTACTACTGTTGGATGAGCCTTCGCTGGGCTTAGCACCGATTATCATTACTCAGATTTTTGCCACCATAGCGCGGCTCAGAGCTGAAAAAGGCATGACTATTTTTTTAGTTGAACAAAATGCTAACCAAGCACTGCAGCTGGCCGACCGCGGCTATGTACTAGAAAATGGACGTATTATTTTGGCAGATACCGGCGCGGCATTACTGGTGAATGAACAAGTGCGACAAGCGTATTTAGGCGGCTAAAAAATACCGCTGTTAGCTTTGCACTGTGTCACAGTTTAAAGCAGCTAATGCCAAGGAAGTGGAGATTGGGTAAACTGGCTTAAATTTATGTGAGGAGTTCACCATGGAGCAGTTTGCCCATATTTCTGTTGATGAAGCCCAAAATCTATTGGCGCAAGGCCAAGCTCGTTTAGTGGATACCCGCGATCCCCAGTCTTTTGCGCTCGCTCATGTAGAGCAGTCTTATCATCTGACCAACGACACCTTAGTGGCGTTTACCAATGAGGTGGATTACGAGACGCCCATCATAGTGATGTGTTATCACGGCGTGAGCAGCCAAGGGGCGGCACAGTATTTAATCGAACAAGGTTTTGAAGAAGTCTACAGCTTAGATGGCGGTTTTGAAGCTTGGCGCCGCACTCAGCCTGTGGTTGCAGCCTAATGAAATTGCTGTTGGTGCTGGATGATCCCAGACGGGCGCAATCCTTTGTCGATTATCTGGCGGCCCTTGGTTTGCATTGCGAGTTGACCCTAGACGATCAGCATCGGGCCAGCATTTGGCTGGTGGATGAAACGCTTTGGCCGAAGGCTGAGCCCGAAGTACTGCGCTTTATGGCCGAGCCTTGGCATGCGCGCTATCAAGAAGCCGCTTGGCTGCATGGTGATACGCAAGTGCAGTTTGCTCCTAATGACCGCAAAAGTGGCCTCTTCGGCCAGCTGCTGAGTCGCACCGGGCCGCTCAACTTAAGTGTGTTTGTCGCCTGTTTGCTGATTTATGTGGGCAAAGCGCTCGGGCTACCGGTACTGGCTTGGCTATCCTTTCCGCCGCAATTAAGTCAGTTAATGGGCTTAGAGCTGTGGCGCGCTTTTACGCCCGCGCTGTTACATTTTAGCTTAGAGCACCTGGTGTTTAACTTATTCTGGTGGTGGTATTTGGCCGGTATGGTGGAGCGTGTGCGGGGCTCGGGTCGTTTGCTATTAATACTGCTGGTGGCGGGCATATTGCCCAATCTGATGCAGTTTTGGGTGAGTGGGCCATATTTTGGCGGTTTATCCGGTGTAGTGTATGCCTTGTTGGCTTATGTGTGGCTGTCGGGGCGCTTAAACCCCGCGGGCGGCATGAGCTTGCCAGATGGGATGGCAGTGCTGATGGTTATCTGGCTGGTACTGGGTTTTGTCGGCGTTTTGGGCAACGTGGCCAATTTAGCTCACTTGGGTGGCGGTCTGATTGGTTTGTTACAAGCGGTGCTAGATCGCAAACGCGCACAAATTTAGTGCTGGTCGCTTATTGATATAAAAACTTGGTAAATAACAGCCGACGAATCGGCGTTTCACCGGTTTCTTTGAGTAAGAGATCGTTGAGGCGCTGTAAGCCTTGGCTGGCTAGTTGCTCACGCAAGGTGAGTGAGCGAATTTGTTGTTGGTCTTGTTCGGCTAACAGGCTATTGATGGCATCACGTAATAGTGGAATATGCTGCTCAACGAGGGGCATTTTATCGGTACTTTCTAGCATTAAATCCACCGTAACCCGAATATAACCCAAGGTTTGGCCCGAGTTATGGTAGTTAGTAATAATGTCAGGCTCTATGGTGTAATATAACGGACCTTCGGTGGTGGCTTCTTCAGCCTGAAGTTGAGCCGTGGTGAACAGAATACAGAGTGCGATTATGCGAAACATCGTAAGCCTTCTAACTGAATAATATGGCTATTGTTTAAACAAAGTGTGAGCCGGTCAAGTGAATACGTGTTTTTCAGAATTAAAACTGTCATTAAGATCTATGTCTTATCTCCTCAGCGTTAGGCAATACCCGTGAATACGACCTTGGATGCCCATTGGCGTTGGCAGTTTGCCGCTCCTGTTCAGCTTGCTTCTACTGCTGATTCTAATTCCAGTCTTAGCCACTGGTTGCAGGATACCGGCTCCTTAACCGCTCGTTTACGCCAGCACTGTAAACAGTTTCGGGTGCAGTTACTAAACACTCGTGCGAATGTGTCGTTGACGCCAAGCCAAGCAAACTGGTTAGGTGAAACTCACGGCTATTGTCGCGAAGTCTTGCTGTTATGCGATGAGCAACCCTGGATTTATGCCAGCTCACTGTATTCTAATACCGCGCTGCAAGCCGTGCCTGCGCTGGGCGGCTTAGGGCAAAAAGCCTTGGGCGAATTATTGTTCGACCATCCTCAATTAATGCGCAGTCAGTTTGAATTTGCCCAGTTAACGGCACTTGAGTCCCAACAGTTAACACAACAAGTTCACCCTTCTCCGCTTAATATGCATCCCAATCGACCACTGTGGGCGCGCCGCTCGGTATTGGCCATTCCCCAGGCGAGCGTGCTAGTAAGCGAATTGTTTTTGCCCGCCGCCAGTCCTTATCAAGAGTAAATGTCATGATCCGCACCTCTACTGCACCTAAACCGAATGTGCCTACACCTTCTCGACCTAAATGGCGCGCCTACATGGCACTGGCTCGGCTCGATAAACCCATAGGCACGCTGTTACTGCTGTGGCCGACCTTATGGGCGTTGTGGATTGCCGGTGATGGGCGCCCATCTTGGTGGCTACTGTTAGTGTTTATCGTGGGCGTGTTTTCGATGCGCTCGGCGGGGTGTGTGATCAATGATTATGCGGACAGGCATATTGATGGCCATGTGAAACGTACCGTTGGCAGACCTTTAGTCACGGGTGAGCTAACGGAGCGCCAAGCACTGGGTTTTTTTGCTTTGTTGGTGGGAATGTCTTTCTTGCTGGTGCTCACCACCAATAAGCTGACCATATTACTGTCGGTGGCCGGCCTTGGCTGGGCGGCGCTGTATCCTTTTATGAAACGCTACACCCACTTGCCGCAATTGTTTTTGGGTATCGCTTTTTCGTGGGCCATCCCTATGGCCTTTGCCGCAGAAAGTAACAGCTTACCGCTAGGCTTGTGGCTGTTATTTGCCGCCAACCTGACCTGGACCATTGCCTACGACACCATGTATGCCATGGTGGATCGGGATGACGACTTGCAGATTGGCGTTAAATCCACCGCCATCTTGTTTGGTCGCCGCGACAAGCTGATCGTCGGCGTATTGCAGTTACTGACGCTAATGCTGTTGGTGGCGGCCGGTCAGTCTTTTGCCTTGGGCGCCTTCTTTTATTGGAGTTTATTAGGTGCGGCAGGCTTATTTGTATTTCAACAGCGACTGATCCGCGACCGAGAGCGTGGGGCTTGTTTTCGGGCTTTCTTGAATAACAACTATGTGGGCATGCTGGTGTTTGTGGGCATAGTATTGACCTTGCTCTAAGCGATTGTTAGCAGTAGATAATAGAGAATAATGGTCTGATTGAGGCTGAGACGACGGGCGCAGGATTTTATGCTTGCTCTGTCGCACATACTGGATATACTGACAGTTAACTGTATATAAAAACAGGTGCCTTATGAAAGCGCTCACGCTTCGCCAGTCTCAGGTACTGGAGATTATTAAAGATCATATTCAGCAAACCGGTATGCCACCAACGCGTGCCGAAATTGCCGGTATTTTGGGGTTTAAATCCGCGAATGCCGCCGAAGAACACCTTAAAGCGCTGGCCAGAAAAGGCGTAATTACCATGATGCCGGGTACCTCTCGGGGCATTCGTCTGATTGAAGATGAGCCAGAAGAAACCGGCTTGCCACTGATTGGCCGTGTAGCAGCAGGCGAGCCAATTTTGGCGCAACAGCACATAGAAAGTCATTATCAGCTGGATCCCTCGTTGTTTCATCCGGCCGCCGATTTTTTGCTTCGTGTGCAAGGCATGAGCATGAAGAACATCGGTATTATGGATGGCGATCTACTGGCGGTACATAAGACGCAAGAAGTGCGCAATGGCCAAGTTGTGGTGGCACGTTTAGACGATGAAGTGACGGTGAAGCGCTTTCAACGTAAGGGTAATAAGGTCAGCTTATTGCCAGAAAACGAAGAGCTGAGCCCCATCGAAATTGACTTGCGTAGCCAAGAGCTGATCATCGAAGGCTTAGCCGTAGGCGTGATCCGCAACTCAGACTTTTAAAAAGTCATCTTATATTTTAGCGTGAGACTAGCATCAGCGAGCTCACGCTTTTTTGGCTCTATTGCTGAGCTTCTCGCCCTCTGCAAGCCATATCTGCCTCTGTTCAGAGGTGTACTTTGAGCGCTTAGCCAACATCGCCATGCTGCTCTTATTTCCCCTGTGCATAAAAATTCCTCACATATCGCTCAGCTATGCTTTACTTACTCTGAACGTCGACACCGCAGTACTGTATTAAGAATACGAGTCGACGCGCATATTCACAGAACGTCAGAACGCCAATATTCAGGATGAAACTTGGGGGTGCGTAGTGAAGTCGATTCTGCTGCTGTTTTCTTTACTTATAACCCTGCCGCTACGAGCACAAACTCGTTTGAATATGACCCCCGGCGTGACGGATATCAGCCAAAAAGTGTATGGCCTGCACATGACCATATTGCTGATCTGTGTGGTGATTGGGGTGATTGTGTTTGGCATTATGTTTTGGGCCATCATTCATCATCGCAAAGCCAAAGGGGCAAAAGCCGCACAGTTTCACGAAAGTACCAAAGTAGAAATCATCTGGACTTTGATCCCCTTCGTTATCTTGATAAGCATGGCTATTCCGGCCACGCATACCTTAATCGCCATGGAAGATGCCAGCCAATCAGATCTCACGGTGCAAGTCACGGCCTCTCAGTGGAAGTGGCATTACAGCTACTTTGAGAAAGATGTCGGCTTTTATAGCCGTATCGGCACCTTACCCGAACAAATTAAAGGCCAAGTAGCCAAAGGTGAGAACTATCTGCTGGAAGTCGATTGGCCGTTAGTGTTGCCCACAGATCGTAAGATCCGCTTTTTAATTACCTCTGATGATGTCATCCATTCTTGGTGGGTGCCGGCGTTTGCCATCAAAAAAGATGCGGTGCCCGGCTTTATTAATGAAGCTTGGACGCGCATTAACGAGCCGGGCATCTATCGTGGTCAATGCGCCGAGTTATGCGGCAAAGATCATGGTTTTATGCCGATAGTGGTGGAAGCTAAAACTGGCGCCGAATTTGATACTTGGCTGGCAAATGCCCAAGCCAAGCAAGCGCAAACACAAGCTGCCGAGCAAGAATTGCTGGCGGCGCAGTTAACAGAAGCTGAATTAATGACGCTGGGTGAGCAGGTATATCAGCGCACTTGTGCTGCATGTCATCAGGCCAATGGTGAAGGCATTGCCGGAGCATTCCCCGCTCTTAAAGGCAGTGAGCTGATTTTAAATGATAAGGCGGCACACCTGCATATTGTGCTGTTCGGTAAAGCGGGCACCGCCATGCAAAGTTTTGATAAGCAGCTGTCGACCAAAGAATTGGCGGCCGTGATCACTTATGAGCGTAACGCTTGGGGTAATAACACCAAAGATTTGGTGCAACCCAGCGATATTGAGCAGGCCAGAGCAGGAAAATAGGGGGCTAGGATGGCACCGCTAAATAAAGTCACTACCTTACATGACTCGATCAGTATGCCTGCCGAGCCCCATGGGCCAGCCAAAGGCATTAAGCGTTGGCTGTTTACTACCAATCATAAAGACATAGGTACGCTGTACCTGTTGTTTAGCCTCAGTATGTTCTTTATTGGCGGCGCTATGGCAATGCTAATCCGCGCCGAATTATTTCAACCGGGTTTGCAATTAGTGGAGCCGGCTTTTTTTAATCAGATGACCACCATGCACGGTCTGATCATGATCTTTGGCGCCGTGATGCCCTCGTTTGTGGGGCTGGCTAACTGGATGATCCCATTGATGATAGGCGCGCCGGACATGGCCTTGCCGCGCATGAATAACTGGAGTTTTTGGATACTGCCGTTTGCCTTTCTACTGATGCTATCCACTTTATTTATGCCCGGCGGCGGGCCTAACTTTGGTTGGACCTTTTACGCGCCTTTGTCCACTACCTACTCGCCTGATAGCACGGCCTTATTTGTGTTTGCCATTCACATTATGGGCATCAGCTCCATTATGGGCGCCATTAACGTGATAGTGACTATCTGCAATATGCGCGCGCCAGGCATGACGTGGATGAAGTTGCCGATGTTTTGCTGGACCTGGTTAATTACGGCGTTTTTGCTGATTGCCGTAATGCCAGTGTTGGCGGGGGCTGCGACCATGGTCTTAACCGATAAATACTTTGGCACTAGCTTTTTTGACGCGGCGGGCGGCGGCGATCCCATCTTGTTTCAGCATATTTTTTGGTTTTTTGGTCACCCTGAAGTTTACATCATGATTTTGCCAAGCTTTGGCATTATCTCCGCCACTGTTCCTGCCTTTAGTCGTAAACCTTTATTTGGTTATAGATCCATGGTGTACGCCACCGTGGCCATTGCCGGTTTTAGCTTTTTAGTGTGGGCACACCATATGTTTACCGTGGGCATGCCGGTAGCCGCAGAATTATTTTTTATGTATTGCACCATGCTGATCTCGGTGCCAACCGGCGTAAAGATATTTAACTGGGTGGCCACTATGTGGCGCGGCTCACTCAGCTTTGAAGTACCGATGTTATTTTCTATCGCCTTTATCGTGTTATTCACGATTGGTGGATTTAGCGGCCTAATGTTAGCCATTACCCCAGCAGATTTTCAGTATCACGATACTTATTTTGTGGTCGCGCATTTCCATTATGTGCTGGTCACGGGGGCGGTATTGTCGGTGTTTGCGGCTGTCTATTATTGGCTGCCCAAATGGACTGGGCACATGTTTAATGAACGCTTAGGAAAATGGCACTTTTGGTGTTCGATAATTTCCGTCAACGTGCTGTTTTTTCCGATGCACTTTTTAGGGCTGGCTGGTATGCCGCGTCGGATCCCGGACTATGCGCTGCAGTTTGCCGATATTAACGCGCTGGTCAGTATTGGAGGCTTTGCCTTTGGTTTATCGCAATTACTGTTTGTGGTGCTGATTATTAAATGCATTCGCGGCGGCGAGCCGGCCTCCGCTCGAGCGTGGGAAGGCGCCCATGGCCTAGAGTGGACAGTGGCATCGCCTGCGCCCTATCACACCTTTAGCACGCCACCGGAGGTCACCGATTATGATGCGCGATCGTAAAGCTCTCCAGCTGGCGCTATTAGCCGTTGTTATGTTTGGTTTTGGCTTTTTGTTAGTGCCTTTATATGACGTGTTTTGTGATATTACAGGCCTCAACGGTAAAACCGCCACCCAAGCGGTGGCGGAATCTCATGAGGTTGATACCCAACGCCAAGTCACGGTGGAATTTATTACCTACCAAAGTACCGGGGTGCAAGGGGAGTTTACGGCGTCGGTACAACACTTAAAGGTGCGGCCCGGAGAAATGCATCAGGTTGATTTCACGGTGACCAATCCCAGTAGCAAAGACAAAATATTGCGGGCCATTCCCTCGGTTGCACCGGGGCGAGCCGCCAGTTACTTACGTAAAACCGAATGTTTTTGTTTTCAAGAACAACCCTTGGCGGCACAAAGTGAAGCCATCATGCCGATGCGCTTTTATGTGGATCGAATGCTGCCGCCAGACATAGAAATATTTACGCTGTCTTACACCTTGTATGACATTAGTGAGCGGGCCAGCAGTAGCTAAGCCAAGGAGGCAAACATGCCGGTTAAATTTCAGCCGTATTATGTCCCGAGTGAAAGTCCTTGGCCGTTAATGGGCGCGCTGGGCTTATTCTTACTCGCATCAGGAGCGGGACTCTGGATTTCTGGATTAGCGCCACTGGCAGGACCTATCGTGTTTATCTTAGGCACGCTGGTAATGATTGTGATGTTGTTTGGCTGGTTTGGGAATGTGATCCAAGAGTCAAAGTCGGGCTTGTATAGCGCCCAGATGGATCGCTCTTTTCGCCTCGGCATGACCTGGTTTATTTTTTCTGAGCTGATGTTTTTTGTGGGGCTGTTTGGTGCGCTGTTTTACATCCGTATCTTGGTAGTGCCATGGTTAGGCGGTGCCAGTAATAATGCCATGACCCATGCGGTGCTCTGGCCTGACTTTATTCCTCAATGGCCGTTGTTGCTTACTCCAGGAGGGATTAAAACCACTGCCATTAGCTGGATGGGGCTGCCGCTCATTAACACTATAGTGTTGTTAACCTCATCAATTACCCTGCATTTAGCACATCTGGCGCTACGGCGTAATCAACGTAGCCCGCTTACGTTGTGGCTGGGAGTTACCGTGTTGCTTGGGATTGCTTTCTTAATCTTACAAGCATGGGAATACAGCCATGCTTATCACGAGCTAGGGCTTAAATTTGATTCGGGTATTTACGGCAGCACCTTTTTCTTATTAACGGGCTTTCATGGTGCCCACGTGATGCTGGGTACCTTACTGCTGCTGATTATGTGGATCAGAGTACAAAAAGGACATTTCACCTCGGCGCAGCATTTTGGCTTTCAGGCGACCAGCTGGTACTGGCACTTTGTGGACCTAGTGTGGCTGGGCTTATTTGTAACGGTTTATATTTTATAACGCACAGTCTGTTTCTAAAGCGAGAGCAGCAAGCAGTAACTTGAAGAGCAGGGATGCAAGCCAAGGAGACTGAATGTTAAGTAGAGGAAAAGATGCGGGCTTACTGCTGCTAACCGCGGTGCTCAGTTTATTGATGCTGGGGATGGGAGGCTGGCAGTTGTCTCGCGCTGAAGAAAAGCGCCAGTTGTTAGCCGAATGGCAGCAGCGCCGTAACAGTGACATTAGCCTAGCCCAAGCCAGTGCCATGGTGATTCCTTTTGGATATCGGCTCACGACTCATGGGCGTTACTTAGCCGGAAAGGAAGTGTGGCTTGATAACCAAATACAAGCAGGACGGGTAGGCTATCGTTTAATTCGCGCCTTACCCACGGCACAAGGCCTGCTGATGGTGGATACGGGCTGGCAGCCTGCAGATGCCGATCGGCGCCAGTTACCCGCCATTGCTGCCATCACTCCCCCCATACCGTTATCTGGACATCTGATACGTCCCTACCAAGCCCCTATCTCATTAGGTCAGTTCACATTTATCCCGAGTCATCCACTGGTGCCCAGCTTAGCGCCTGCATTATTGACCCAAATCTGGGGGGAGCCGGTGCTGCCTTTCGTCCTAAAACTGAGCGCTGAACATGAGCAGTGGCAGCCGGTGGTAATGGGGCCTGAGCGGCATCTTGGCTACGCTGTGCAGTGGTTTTTGATGGCGCTGGCGGTATGTATCGCCGCGTTCTGGTATTACCGGAGGCCTCATGAGTAACCCTCAGTACGAACTTAAGTCTCACCGGCAGGCCGAGAGAGTACAGCCTTTGCCCAGACGATATCGCACGTTGGTCGCCTTATGCTTAGTATTTTTATTACCCGTGGGGTTGGCATGGCTAACCTTACAACAAGGTTGGTTTACGACGGGGGTGAATAATCACGGCCAATGGGTTACGGGACAAGTGGCTGCGGATTCACAGTGGCGATTAATCGTGCCCCAAGCGGCCAATTGCGCTGCTTGTTCGCAAGCAGAGCCTCTATTGGCGCAGGTAATTTTGGCCTTAGGCCGAGATAGCTCGCGGGTGCGTCAGCTGTTCATGCCGGCGAGCGCAGAGCTAGAAGCGGGGTTTGTCTATATCGCGGATCCGCCAGGTACGCTGATCATGCGCTATCCGCTTGATGGGCGGTTAGAGCAAGGCGCTTTATCATCAGAGCCAAGGCAGCTAGAGCTGCTACAGCCAGATCAGATAATGGCTAAAGCATTGCTCAGTGATGTGCGCCGTTTATTAACCTATTCGCGGTCTGGATAAGGAGCTGTGATGCGTCAACTCTGCTTGTTTGCTTTTGCGCTGACGCTGCTGGTGGTGTTGCTGGGCGCCTACACGCGTTTAACCGATGCGGGCCTAGGCTGTCCAGACTGGCCGGGCTGTTATGGTTTTAATTATGTTCCCGATACCGCCTTTGAGCAGCAACTGGCAGCAAGTCGCTTTCCGGATAAGCCGCTTGATCTGGCCAAAGCCGGTAATGAAATGCTGCATCGTTATGCGGCGGGTAGCTTAGGCATGATTATTTTAGTGCTGGCGTTGTGCTCGTTGCGAGCCCGCCATCGCGCTTATCGCATTGGTGCTTGGTTATTGCTCGCTTTGGTTATTGTGCAAGCCACCTTAGGCATGTTGACCGTGACCCTTAACTTACTGCCCTTTATTGTGCTCGGTCACTTGTTGGGCGGCTTTAGTATTTTGGCGCTGTTGTTTTTATTATTACTCCGTGCGCGCTCACGAGCAGCCCAAGACGGCGAGCCCCGTTCTCGCTTACACACTCTTCAATATTCTCGCCGGCACTCTCTGCAACACCCTCGCCAGCACTCTCAGCAACAATCTCAGCAGCGCTCTCATCCACAATATGCTCGGCAGTTGCTGGCGCTGTGGTGGGTGGCCTTGCTGGTGCTAATAATACAAATCGCACTTGGTGGTTGGACGGCCGCCAACTATGCGGCGTTGGCTTGTGTGGAGTTACCCGTATGCCAAGGAGACTGGTTAAGTCAGTGGCAGTGGAGTGCCTTTCATCCTCATGGTATGCCTGCCGCCAGCTATCAATACGGGGTGCTAAGTAGCGATGAGCGGATCACCATTCATGTGGCTCATCGGTTGTGGGCCATGGTAACGGCGGTGGTGCTATTTACACTAGCGTGGCGATGTTACCAAGTGCGTGAGCTGCAACTCTGGAGTGCTTGGTTGGCGCTGGCAGTCTTGGTGCAGTTGACGTTAGGTGTCGCCAATGTTTGGTGGCATTTACCTTTGCCGCTGGCAGTGGCGCATAACGCAGGCGCGGCTTTTTTATTATTAATGGTCACCGGGACCGGTGAGCGGCTCTGCCGAGCAAGGGAGGCTATATGGCGAGAAACACGGCATCTATCAGCAATAAAGCAGTAGTGGGCACCGACCAAACCAGTGGCATCAACAAAACAGTGAGTGCCACTCACAAGCCAGCACATTGGGCGGACTATTGGGCACTGACTAAGCCTAAGGTAGTGGCGCTTATCTTGCTCACCGCAGTAGTGGGCATGTATTTAACCGAAATAGTGCCGAGCTTGCTGCAGGTGGCGGTGGCCACGCTTGGTATCGGTTTAATGGCCGGCGGGGCGGCGGCGATTAATCATGTATTAGATAGGCGTATCGATATTCAAATGGCGCGCACCTACCATAGACCCGTTGCTCAAGGGCGAGTGAGTAGCAGTGCGGCCTTGGTCTTTGCGCTGAGTTTGTCAGCTGCTGGCTTGGCGATTTTATTGGTGTGGGTAAATGCGCTGACCGCTTGGCTTACCTTGGCCTCTTTGCTGGGTTATGCGGTGGTATATACGGTCTGGTTAAAGCGGGCCACGCCGCAGAACATTGTGATCGGCGGACTGGCGGGGGCCATGCCGCCCTTGCTCGGTTGGACGGCCATTACCGGTGAGTTTCACGGTCATGCCTTGCTATTGGTGATGATTATCTTCGTCTGGACACCGCCGCATTTTTGGGCGCTGGCTATTCATAGGCGTGACGATTATGCCAAAGCCGGTGTGCCTATGTTGCCAGTAACCCATGGTATTGAATTCACTAAAACCTGCGTGCTGCTTTATACCTTACTGTTAACCTTGGTTTGCGTACTGCCTTGGATAGTGGGCATGTCGGGGCTGCTGTATCTGGTGGGTGCCAGCTTGCTGAACTTACGCTTTATGCAATGGGCGTGGCGGCTGAAGTTTAGACCTTCTGCTCAAACCGCATTACACTGCTTCCACTTTTCAATTAGTCACCTGATGTGGCTCTTTGTGCTGATATTGGCGGATCACTGGATAAATTATGGCTAAAACAAATCGATGGATATGGGTAATGGCAATGGTTGTGCTGTTGATCGGCACTCTAAGTGGCGGCGCTTGGTATGCAGATAAAAAAAACAGCCTAACGGGTGCAGTGGTGGTGTACCCCCAAGCGCGCCCGCTAACGACTTTTACCTTAACTGACGGTGACGACGAGCCTTTTACCGAACAAAATTTTGCCGACCATTGGAGCTTAGTATTTGTTGGTTATACTTTTTGCCCTGATATTTGCCCCACTACCTTATCGGACTTATCGCGCATTTATCCTGAACTCACTGCGCTGAGCGATAAGGTGCAGGTAGTTTTCGTATCGGCGGATCCGGCGCGAGATACGCCTGAGCGGCTAAAAGCCTATACCGAGTATTTTAATCCCAACTTTATTGCCGTGACCGCCGACCATGAGCAACTGATGCCTGCGGTGCAGCAACTGGGATTAATTTATGGCATTTTTGACCGAGAAGACGCTAACTACTTAGTGGATCATTCCGCGTCCATCGCCTTGGTGAATCCTAAGGGTGAGCTGCATGCCTCGTTTCGTCCCGACTTTGATGAAGAAACGGAAATGCCGTTAGTGGATGGCCCTGAGCTAGTGAAAAACTTTTCCAGCATCCTAGCCCGCTGGCGCGGTTAGCGTAAGACATAGCTACATATTACACGTATGTAGTCGCGTGCTTTAGCCGCGAAAAGCTGCGTAGCAGGTTCTGGTGCACAGATCCTGCCCTTCACCGTTTTTAAGTAAGAATCAATTATGCCTCCCTCTTTTTTTAGTGCCGCTCGCCACCGTCAGGTGTTTGTGTTGGCGCTGCCTATGGTGCTGTCCAATATTACGGTGCCGCTTTTAGGTTTGGTCGACACCATAGTTATTGGTCACTTAGAGCATGCTTATTACCTCGGTGGCGTGGCGGTGGGGGCCACTATTATTAGCCTGATCTTTTGGTTGCTGGGCTTTTTGCGTATGTCGACCACAGGACTCGCGGCGCAGGCCTTTGGCGCGGGGGATGAACCTCGCTTGCTGCAAGTGTTGGTGCGAGGGCTGTTTTTAGCCTGGGGGCTGGCGCTGGTGATTCTGGTGCTACAAAAACCCATCACGGAGCTGGCATTTTGGTTGATTGGTGGCAGTGAACAAGTACAGCACTATGGCCGAGATTATGTATTAGTGCGCATTTGGAGCGCACCGGCGGCCTTAACTAATCTAGTGTTGCTGGGTTGGTTACTGGGTAACCAGAATGCACGCGCGCCCATGTTGTTATTGATTCTGGGCAACGGCGTCAACATAGTGCTCGATGTGTGGTTTGTGCTGGGGCTGGGCTGGCAGGTAAAAGGGGCCGCGGCGGCTTCTGTGTTGGCGGATTATTTAGCCACCGCCCTCGGAGCTTGGCTGGTGTGGCGCACGTTACAAAAACGTGGCATTCGACCGGCGGCAGGTTTTTGGCCTGCTTGCCTAAATATCAAGGCCTTCAAACAATTGCTGGGGCTTAATCGCGATATTTTTATTCGTGCGTTGTGCTTGCAGCTTACCTTCGCCTTTATGACCTTTCAGGGCGCCCGCCTAGGTGATGAGGTGTTGGCGGCCAATGCGGTATTGATGAACCTATTGATGTTTATTTCTTTTGGTCTGGACGGTTTTGCCTACGCGGTCGAAGCCATGGTGGGCAAAGCCGTGGGCGCGCGTAATCGACTCGAGTTTCGGCTCGCCTGTGCGTTAAACTTATTTTGGGGTGCGGTGGTAGCGGTACTGTTCGTGCTGGTATTTGCGCTTGTAGGCCAGCAGCTGATAGGGCTTATCACCACCATTAGTGAAGTGCGTGAGCAAGCGGTGCGTTACTTGCCTTGGTTGGTGTTGATGCCACTGGCTGCATGTTGGTGTTTTATTTTGGATGGTATTTTCATCGGTACTACGCGCGGCGGTGAGATGCGCGATATGATGTTGGTCTCTACAGCAGGGGTGTTCTTCCCAGTGTGGTATTTCAGCCAAGAGTTAGGGAATCATGGTCTGTGGTTGGCCATGCTGTGTTTTATGCTAGCGCGAGGTATCACCTTAGGCTGGGCCTGGTGGCGATTGGAGCGGGGCCAAGGATTTATCAGCGACGGAGCTGCGTGAAGCCTAAAT
Source organism: Oceanisphaera profunda (assembly GCF_002157895.1). Lineage (GTDB taxonomy): Bacteria > Pseudomonadota > Gammaproteobacteria > Enterobacterales > Aeromonadaceae > Oceanimonas > Oceanimonas profunda. The sequence goes on along the minus strand of NZ_CP021377.1, from coordinate 1,505,383 downwards.
TAGGATAAAACGAGATATAAAAGCCAAATCTAAACTTATTTTTGCCACGGAATACACGGAAAAACACAGACATAGAATAATAAAAGAGCAAAGTCACATATCTTTTGTAAGGTCTGACTAACTAAATATTAGTATTTTATCCGTTCTCATTTTTCCGTGTCCTTCCGTGTATTCCGTGGCGAGAACGTCTTTAGTCTTTAAGAGTATTAACCCATGTTTGAAATTGCGCTCTATGAACCCGAAATCGCGCCTAATACCGGCAACATCATGCGCTTGGCGCGTAATAATGGCTGCCATTTGCACCTGATTGAGCCCATGGGTTTTCAACTGGAAGAAAAGCGCTTACGCCGCGCCGGCTTGGATTACGCAGATTTTGGCCGTATTTCACTGCACAAAGACTATGCCGCCTTCTTGCTCGCCGTGGCAGGAAAACGTATTTTTGCCTGCACTACCAAAGGCAGTCAGCCCCATCATAAAGCCAGCTATCAGGCAGGAGACATCTTGCTCTTTGGCCCAGAAACCCGCGGCCTGCCAGACACTGTATTGGCAGACATTGAACCTGAATGTCGTATTCGCATTCCTATGCAGCCCGATAGCCGCAGCTTGAACTTATCCAATGCGGTGGCCATCATCAGTTACGAAGCTTGGCGCCAACATGATTTTGTTGGTGGAAAATAGCTAAAGACTGTGAAGGGGGAGGTGGGAATGGTGAGGGCGAAAAATACCAAGCTAACAGGCGGGCGTGTTTTACGCCTCACCCCTCACGCTTCTCCCTTCACGAACCGGTAAGGAGTTTGTGGTGAATAGTAAGGATGAGGTGATTTCTGAGACCTCGACGTATGAACGGTTAGTCACGCGGGCGGCCAAGGCGGCCATGGTAGCGGCGGGGCTGATGATAGTGACCAAGCTGCTGGCGTGGTTTTCTACGGACTCCGCTAGTATGTTGGCCTCGCTCACCGACTCATTGTTGGATATTAGTGCTTCCTTTATTAACTTGATGGCCATTCGTTACGCCTTGATGCCGGCGGATAAAGAGCACAGCTTTGGTCATGGTAAGGCGGAGTCATTAGCGGGCTTGGCGCAATCGGCGTTTATTAGTGCCTCGGCTATTTTCCTGATGATCACCGGTATCTCTCGCTTGTTAAACACGCAAACCGTCAGTCATGCAGGGCTTGGCATTGGCGTGATCTTGTTTTCGATATTGGTCACTTTAGTGTTGGTGCTTTATCAGAGTTATGTGATCAAAAAAACCAATTCGGTGGCCATCCGTGCCGATCAACTGCACTACCGATCAGACATCTTATTGAACGTGGGTGTGTTGCTGGCCCTTGGTCTGGCTTGGCAAGGCTTTCATTGGGCGGACGGGTTATTTGCGTTATTAATTGGCGGCTATATCCTGAAAGGCGCGCTTCAAATTGGCTATGATGCGGTACAGATGTTGTTAGATCATCAGTTGCCGGATGACGAGCAAAGGCGCATTATTGAGGTGTGTTTAAGCGTCGCTGGGGTGCACGGTTTGCATGACTTGCGCACTCGCCAATCGGGCGTGACCCGCTTTATTCAATTGCACTTGGAGCTGGATGATCATTTGCCCTTAGTGCAAGCGCATCAGATTGTTCTGCAAACCGAGCGAAAGCTGGAGCAGCTATTTCCGCACACCGATATTATTATTCATATGGACCCATTATCGGTCCTGGCCCCTGCTGGGGTATGAACACCACTTTTTACAGTAGACAAGGTTTAACCCATGGAAGACGGCATTCAAGCTAGTACTTGGTTGCGCATCCGCGAAGAAGCACGCTGGATGATTGCAGAAGAGCCCATGTTAGGTAGCTTTTATTATTCGACTATTCTCAACCATGAGACATTAAAGTGCTCACTGAGCTTTATTCTGGCTAATAAGCTAGAGAGCTCGGTGATGCCTGCTATCAGCCTGCGTGAGGTGATAGAGTCGGTAATGGATGCAGAGCCCTGCATCTTAGATATTGCCGCCACCGACATTTGTGCGGTTCAAGAGCGGGATCCGGCGGTGGACTTATTTTCCACGCCGCTTTTGTATCTAAAAGGCTTTCATGCGCTACAGGGTCACCGTATAGCTAATTGGTTGTGGCGCCATGGTCGCCGCGCCTTGGCTACCTATTTGCAAAATCAGATTTCGGTGGTGTTTGGGGTGGATGTACACCCAGCGGCGCGCATCGGCAAAGGGATTATGTTTGACCATGCCACCGGTATTGTAGTGGGTGAAACAGCTGTGATTGAAGACGACGTTTCTATCTTACAAAATGTCACCTTAGGCGGCACAGGTAAGGCGGGCGGCGATCGACACCCGAAAATTCGTCAAGGGGTGATGATAGGTGCGGGCGCAAAAATTTTGGGTAATATAGAAGTGGGCTGTGGGGCCAAAGTGGGGGCCGGCAGTGTGGTGTTAGAATCTGTTCCGCCGCACACTACGGTGGCTGGGGTGCCGGCGCGTGCAGTAGGGCGACCTTGCTCCGATATGCCTTCTTTTGATATGAACCAAAATATTTAGGACTTTTATTGACGCAGAGCAGATAAATATCCTCTAATCTGCGTTGCAAACGCAGTGGCTACTTGTTGTCAAGCAAATGCCGCTGTATCCTCGTTGCTATTAGCGGCCAGCAGGCCGGACAACCGTTATTTTAGAGGTGAATGCATGTCTTTTGATGTATTAGAAAAGCTGGAAGCCAAAATACTGTCGGCCGTAGACACTATTGATTTGCTGCAAATGGAAGTTGAAGAGTTAAAAGAGCTGAACAGCCAGTTAGGCGAAGAAAATCAGCAACTCAAGCAAAGCCATACTCAGCTTGAGCAAGATAATCAGCAGCTCAAGCAACAGCATGAAGCTTGGCAAGACCGTTTACGTGTCTTGTTAGGTAAAATTGATCAGGTAGAAGAAAGCGCATAATTTCGCCGTGAGCAGTGATGGCTAAAGCGAGAGGCGCAATACCTATCGCGACCTGTATTGCTCAACGTTGCATAAAGCGCCATGCAAAAAGGCCAACCCCATGGGGTTGGCCTTTTGTTTTAGCTCTGGTTAGTTTTTATCGCTAACTGACAGCTTACGACTATGTTTAGGCTTGGTCGTCGTCTTCGCTTTCGTGGTACTCGCCGTCGTAATCGCCTTCATCTTCGATATCCAAGGGTTCCGGCGATAAGATCACCCCAGTGGTATCCGCATAGACATAGTCGGCGGGCAAGAAAGTCACGCCGCCAAAGTTAACCGGTACTTGCAGCTCACCTATGTCGTTGGCATCCGCACCCACAGGGATAGACGCCAAGGCTTGAATGCCAATATCCAGATCTTCCAGCGCATCTACCTCGCGCACACAACCATAGCAAATAATGCCTTCCCAGCCATTGTCGGCTGCGGTTTCGGCAATGTCTGCATCAAGCAAGGCACGACGTAAAGAGCCACCGCCGTCAATCAGCAACACTCGGCCTTGGCCGTCTTCTTTTACCGTGTCGCTAATCAAGCCGTTAGACTCAAAACACTTGATGGTGGTGATAGAGCCGCCAAAGGAGTTTCGGCCGCCAAAACTGGAGAACATGGGTTCAACCACGTCCACCATATCAATATAGGTATCGCACAATTCTGAAGTATTGTATTCCATGAAGTCAGCCACATTTGGAAACAAGGTGGCATCAAGTATAAAGGGGCGTGAGCGGTTTTCAATCATAATCGTGTTACCGCTCGCGCCACCCTGCTTAATGCCTTGAAAGTTATCGCTAACTTGCGAGTGAAAATTAGAGAATAAACCGACTCAAATCTTCGTCTTCTATTAAGTCTTCGAGGTAGCGATCCACATAATGCTCGTCAATAAGGATGCTTTCACCGGACTTGTCTGATGCTTCAAACGACAATTCATCGAGCAAGCGCTCCATAATGGTGTGCAAGCGACGCGCGCCGATATTCTCGGTGCGTTCGTTCACGCGCCACGCGGCTTCTGCCAAGCGACGAATACCGGCTTTGGTAAAATCGATAGTCACGTTCTCGGTGGCCAACAGCGCCTTATATTGCTCGGTGAGCGAGGCATTAGGCTCGGTTAAGATGCGTTCAAAATCATCGGTGTCCAGTGAGCGTAATTCAACGCGGATCGGCAAGCGGCCCTGCAACTCAGGGATCAAGTCAGAAGGCTTGGCTACCTGAAAGGCGCCTGAGGCGATAAACAGCATGTGGTCGGTGCGCACCATGCCGTGTTTGGTGTTGACGCTGCTGCCTTCAATCAAGGGCAGCAAGTCGCGTTGTACGCCCTCACGTGACACATCTGGGCCTGAGCTTTCACCGCGCTTACAAATTTTGTCGAATTCATCGATAAAGACGATGCCATGGTTTTCCACGGCATGAATCGCCTGCTCTTTTAGCTCTTCGGGATTGAGCTGCTTGGCGGCTTCTTCTTCGATTAATAATTTCAGCGCTTCTTTGATTTTCATCTTGCGCGGTTTGCTGGTGTGGCCGGCGGAAAGGTTTTGGAACATACCTTGCAGCTGATTGGTCATTTCTTCCATGCCAGGAGGAGCCATGATCTCGACGCCCATTTGGGGTGCCGCCACATCAATCTCAATTTCTTTATCGTCTAGCTGACCTTCGCGCAGTTTCTTACGAAAAATCTGGCGACTGTTGCTGTTGTCGGCTTTTTCTTCTTCGCCGCGGCTATTGCGCGGATTAGGCAGCAGTGCATCCAATACCCGCTCTTCGGCGGATTCTTCGGCGCGGTGCTGGTATTTTTTCATTTGCTGTTCGCGGGTCATCTTCATGGCGATATCGGTAAGATCGCGGATGATGCTGTCCACTTCTTTGCCTACATAGCCCACTTCCGTGAACTTAGTGGCTTCCACTTTAATGAAAGGCGCATTGGCAAGCTTGGCCAGACGACGAGCAATTTCGGTTTTACCCACACCGGTGGGGCCTATCATCAGAATGTTTTTTGGCGAGACTTCTTGGCGCAGCTCCAGTGGCAGCTGCATACGACGCCAGCGGTTACGCAGGGCAATGGCCACAGCGCGCTTAGCATCAGACTGGCCAACGATATGCTGGTCCAGCTCGTGAACGATTTCTCTGGGAGTCATGTCAGACATTATCAAATCCTTAATGCGGGCCAGACAGAGCCTAGCCTCAGTAAATTAGTTGCCTTATTTGCTGCGCTTATTTGTCGGCATAGTCCAGCTCTTCTATGGTGTGTTTACCATTAGTAAAGACGCAGATATCGCCTGCGATAGTCAGGGCTTTTTCGACTATTTCTTTGGCATCTAATTCGGTATTTTCTAATAAGGCGCGGGCGGCAGACTGGGCAAAAGCGCCACCGGAGCCGATCGCGATCAAGTCTTCTTCGGGCTGCACCACGTCACCGTTACCGGTGATAATAAAGGAATTTTTGGCGTCGGCGACCGCCAACAGGGCTTCTAATTTGCGTAAGGCGCGGTCGGTGCGCCAGTCTTTGGCGAGCTCTACGGCGGCGCGCTCTAGGTTACCTTGGTGGGCCTGCAGCTTGGCTTCAAAGCGTTCCAGCAGGGTAAAGGCATCGGCGGTGCCACCGGCAAAGCCTGCCAGTACCTTGCCGTTATAGAGGCGATGCACCTTGCGGGCGTTGCCCTTCATTACGGTATTACCAAGGGAAACTTGGCCATCGCCGCCAATAACCACTTTGCCATTACGGCGGACTGAAACGATCGTTGTCACTAAAAACCTCACTTGACTGTGTAGCCGCTTTAAGCGGCAAAAATGTCATCTACACAGAAATGGGGACGAAAAGCGTTAAGATCAACCCTACCAGTTTGAGATAGCACAATCGCCGACGGCTTTGGCTTTAATTAATTTGTGCTTATGTTGTTCAGCCGAGCGTTTACTGTCGTAGGGGCCTAATACAACTCGATACCAAGAACTGCCGCTGGAATGGCGCACTTGAGAACTCAAGCCTTGGAAGGCAATTTTGGCTTTGACCTGTTCGGCCTGCGCCGAAGAGCGAAAAGAGCCACACTGCAATAAAAAAAGCTGCGTCGACTCTTTAGCATCGGGGAGCTTCACCACCACTTCTTTATTTTCCAGTTGCTGAATATACGTCCACTTCTCGACCGGTTTTTGGTCGATAGGATTAACCGGTGTTGTGCTTGGTTTTTGCGCACCGATGGCGGTGTTTTTCGTTGACACCACAGCCGTTGGCGTCACCGAGCGCTGGTCGGCTGCGCCCTTAATGATGTGGATCAGATAGCCTAGGGCACCGGCGACCATCACCAGTAATAACACCGGTACAATAGGTAAGCGCCGCGGTGCAGGGGCGCGGCCTCGACCGCCGCCGCTGCTTTTTTTAGCCCGAGTGTTGGTTTTGCTTTTCGGCTTACTGCGTCTCACGTAATCCTTGGCCATGGATTTACATGCGCTCCAAAGTTTCGATGCCCAGCAAAGACAAGCCGAGATCTAATACCTTAGCGGTAGCGGCACACAGGCGTAAACGGCTGCTGCGCTCCTCACTGCTGACCCCTTCTTTATTAATGGGGCAGGCTTCATAAAAGCTCATAAAGGCGCCGGATAATTCATACAGATATAGGCACATTAAATGCGGCAGGCCTTTATCGGCCACTGATTTAATGGTGTCGTTAAACTGCACCAGCTTTAGTGCCAAGGCTTCTTCAGCCGGTGCAGTTAACATCACCTGACCTTGCAAGTTGGCGTCGCTAACAATGCCAGATTTGCGGAAAATAGACTGCACGCGAGTGTAGGCATACTGCAAATAAGGTGCGGTATTGCCCTCAAAGGACAGCATATTGTCCCAGTCGAAGATGTAATCGGTAGTGCGGCTTTTCGACAAATCTGCATACTTAACCGCACCCATGGCAACTCGACGGGCAATATCGGCTTTTTCTGTCTCACTGAAGTCGGTGTCTCTTTTGGCCAGCAGGGCGGTGGCTCTTTCTTGCGCTTCATCTAGCAAGTCCACCAAGCGTACGGTACCGCCGCTGCGGGTTTTAAAGGGGCGACCGTCTTTGCCCAGCATCATGCCAAAGGCGTGGTGCTCTAGGCTCACCGACTCAGGCACGTAACCGGCTTTGTGCACTATGCTCCACGCTTGCATCAGGTGTTGATGTTGGCGAGAGTCGATAAAGTACAGCACGCGATCCGCATGCAGCTGCTCGTAGCGATATTTGGCACAGGCGATGTCGGTGGTGGTATACAAAAAGCCGCCATCTCTTTTGCGCACGATCACGCCCATAGGATCGCCGTCTTTATTCTTGTACTCGTCCAAGTACACCACTATCGCGCCTTCGCTTTCTACCGCTAGCCCTTTGGCTTGCAAGTCTTCAACGATGCCGGCCAGCATAGGGTTATACATGCTCTCACCCATCACATGCTCGGGCGTAAGTGACACGTTGAGGCGCGCATAAATTTCTTGGTTATGGTGCAGCGTGATATCGACCAGCTTTTGCCACATGGCCAAACAATAGGTATCGCCGCCTTGTAGCTTAACCACGTAGTTACGGGCGCGCTCGGCAAATACTGGGTCCGCATCGTACTTTTGCTTAGACTCGCGATAGAACTGTTCTAAATCTGCCAAACCTGAGTCGGCCACGTCAGGGTTTTCTTTTTCCAGCTCTTCAAGGTGGGCAATCAACATGCCGAACTGGGTGCCCCAATCGCCAATGTGATTAGCGCGGATCACCTTGTGACCTAAAAATTCTAAGGTACGCACCACCGCATCGCCAATGACGCTGGAGCGCAAATGGCCGACGTGCATTTCTTTAGCCACGTTAGGCGCGGAATAATCCACCACTACGGTTTGGGTGTGCTCGGCAACCGGAATATTAGCGCGGTCGTTCGCCACCATGGCGTCTATTTGGCGGGCTAGCCAAGCGTTGTCCAAGAAGAAGTTAATAAAACCAGGGCCAGCTAATTCGGTTTTTGCTACCAGCTCAGAAGCAGGCAGATTATCCATGAGCAATTGCGCTAACACGCGCGGGTTTTGACCCGCCGGTTTTGCTAACAATAAGGCAAGGTTAGTGGCGAGATCTCCGTGACTTTTGTCTTTGGTTCTGTCTACTTGAACTCGAATAGCTAAGTCTGCAGGCAGCTTGCCTTGCTGTTGTAGCGTCGTTACCGTTTGCTCAAGTAGAGCCTGAATATGTTCTTTCATAGTCAATTCACCAAATTAAAGACAAGGTCACAGATAACCCGGGTGGGAAATTCTACTCATATCGGGGGCAGAAAACTACCGCCAAGGCCAAGTGAGGCCTGCAATAGCCGGTAAAAACCACCCGCTAGGTTATCTCAGTACAGAAGTATTTTGCTGACGGCGACGAAACTCGTCGCCTTATATTCATTTCGCTAGGCGCTTGTTAGTCGCGACTGGCGAGTTATTCGTTATTTAATCAATAGCCTAGTGTAACAGCTGGTCAATCTCTAAAAGAGATCGACGGGGTCTATATCCAATGACCAACGCACCTTACGGGCGGATGCCAACTTATCGATGATAGCCAGCGCTAACCGACACGCCGAGGCGAGCTCGCGCCTTTGTCCCGATTGTAATAATAGTTGGTAACGATATTCGCCGGCTTTGCGCTCCATTTGGGCACTTAGCGGGCCTAAGCACAACACGGTATCCGGTAAATGCGGCTGTAGCTGTGCTACCAATTGCTGTAAAAAAGTCTGCACTTGGCGTGCGTCCGTAGCTCTGGCTCGAAACAAGGCCTGAAAACTAAAGGGCGGCAAGTTTGCCAGTTGCCGTTCTTGCAGCGCACTGTGGGCAAAGTGTCGGTAACCTTGATTGGCTAAGTCTTGCAACAGCGCGTGGTCCGGCTGATGGGTTTGCAGTATCACGCGGCCCGGTTTACTGGCGCGACCAGCGCGGCCCGCCACTTGAATATAAAGCTGAGCAAAGCGCTCGGTAGCCCGAAAGTCACTGGCAAATAAGGCGCCGTCCGCATCTAACATCGCCACTAAGGTTACATCGGGAAAGTGATGGCCCTTGGCCAGCATTTGCGTGCCGATTAAGATCTGATATTGGCCGTTGCGAATGCCTTCTAAGTGCTGCTCTAAGCTGCCTTTGCGCCGGGTATTATCGCGGTCGATACGAATAATACCGTATTGCGGAAACAAGCCGCTGAGGGCTTGCTCGACTTGCTCGGTGCCAAGGCCAGTGCCCATTAACTGGCTACTGCCACAACAGGGGCAGGCGGGCGGCAGCGGGCGCTGGTGATCACAATGATGACAATGCAGTCGCGAGGGCTTTTGGTGCCAAGTGAAGTGGGCATCGCAGCGTTCACAATCAGCGATCCAGCCACAGCCATGACACAAAAGCGCGGGCGCATAACCGCGGCGATTTAAAAACAGCATCACCTGGTTGCCTTTACTCAGCTCTTGGCCCAATAACTCAATCAGTTGCGGCGATAAACCAGCGTGCATCTGCACATTTTTGCTATCCAGCAACACATGCTCCGCGACAGTGGCAGTGCCGGGGCGCTGGCTTAAGGTTAACAACTGATATTTACCTTGAGCGGCGTTGTGCAAACTTTCAAAGCAAGGCGTGGCCGAGCCCAGCACGATGGGAATATCCAGTTGATGGGCTCGTAATAGCGCTAAGTCGCGGGCGTGATAACGAAAACCCTCTTGTTGTTTAAAAGAGGTATCGTGTTCTTCATCGATAATAATCAGCCCTAAGCGGGCAAAGGGCGTAAGCAGGGCGGAGCGAGTGCCGATAACGATGGCACTGCTGCCATCACCACAGGACAACCAAGCGTCGAGTCGCTCACGCTCGTTCATGCCGGAGTGCAGGGTGCAAATCGGCAGGCTAAAACGTTGTTGAAAACGGGAAATTGTTTGCGGCGTGAGGCCAATTTCTGGCACCAAAACCAGCACTTGTAATCCCGCCTTGAGCACGGCTTCCATTACTTGTAGATAGACTTCGGTTTTGCCGGAGCCAGTAATGCCCTCTAATAAAAACGGGCTGAAACCCAAAGCGCTTTGAATCACACTCACCGCTAAGGCTTGCTCTGTGGTGAGCCTGTGCTTGTCTTGCTCGCTGATCTCCCAAGGGATGTCTCGCGAATCTTGGGGTTGCGGAACTTGGTCGCGTTTTTCAACCAGTTGCTTTTTGGCCAAGGCGTTTAAGGTAGCACTGCTTACCCCGCGCACCTGCAACTCGCCGGCGCTTAACGGCCCTTGGCGTAGCAGTGTGAGTGCTTGCTGCTGCTTAATGGCTCGCGCGGGTACTTGGGCCTCGCTATCTAATAAGTGCCAGAAACTGGAACTGCGATACGTGGCCGCTTCGCCTTTGCGCAGTAATGTGGGCAGCGCCTGAAAATACACTTCGCCCGTGGCATATAAATAGTACTGCGCGGCCCAAGCCAGTAGCTTGAGCTCGCCATCGGCTAAAATAGGCTCGGCATCTAATACTGCGGTAATCGGTTTTATTTTTGCGAAATCGATACTGGAGTCTGTGGGATGAGACAGCACTAAGCCGGTCATGGAACGGTTGCCAAACAACACCGCCACCCGACAACCAGGAGCGGGCAATGGCAAAGGACAAAGATAATCAAACTCTCGACGTAGCGGGACGGGCAGCACTACTCTAAGCAAAGCAAGTGTTGTCGATGACGACATTGATGAATTAACCTCCGGTTATCCTTGCCTGTAAAAAAGCGATACTATATTATTCGCACCCTTCACAAAACGTGAATCGTTACGTGTGGTGTCTGGCATAGGATCAGATAGCGACACGGCCTACAAATTCAGAGGTTATCCCCATGAAACAAGGTATTCATCCAGAGTACAAAGAAATTACTGCTAAATGTTCTTGCGGTAATGAGATCAAAGTCGGTTCTACCTTAGGTAAAAGCCTGAACCTGGACGTGTGCGGTGCTTGTCACCCATTCTACACTGGTAAGCAGAAGATGGTTGATAGCGGCGGCCGTGTGGATCGCTTCACCAAGCGCTTCGGTGCCTTGGCCAGCAAGAAATAAGCGAGTTTATCGCTGCAAGAGGGCGCCTAAGGGCGCCTTTTTTATTGCCTTTTTTTTACTTGAGGCTCAATAATATTTATCTCATCCATACTTAAGCCCCTCAGAATTATATAGAGAACGAGTATAAGCAAAGTTTTTTGGTGATAAGGGTGACACTGTGACTGATGGCGAGTCAGCTTATTGACCAACTTTTATGCCAGACGAAATTGTTTCCTTACGCTACATTATAGAGGGTGACACTGCTATTTTTCAGGAAGCTAGAGTAATCCGCTTTGCTGGCAGAGTTATGCCAGAGATCAGGAAGAGCACAGTCTTTCCGCTATGAAAGAAACGCTCAGACCGACAAAGATTCGTTGCAGAATAAAATGCGAATTAAGATTCGATTGAAACTGGTTATTGGTGTCGAAAGGCGTAATGATTAGGTAAGAGTTAGCACACCTACTTAGCCAACAAAGGCTGTTATTAGCCGGCCAGGTACGTGAATTAGGCTCAATGCCGTTATTGTAGATTGGGTTGAATGATGCTTTCTGTCTTGTTTGTTTGAGGCCAAGTGTGCTCGGCGAAACAAGCGTAATCAGTAGTAAAGTTAATCGCCGTGGTGAGGTCATCTTATGGTGGTAGTCATCACTGGCAGTTTTATCAGATAAAGCAATGAATATTGCTAAGCCGTGTCGAATAAGTTGATTACTATCACATTGTATAAACATTATGATAAACTTGTTCACACATAATTCGTTTAAATGTCTCCAATCACATCAGGGTACTCGTAGAATGTCCGACTTCCGTCAAAAAGCGCTCGATTATCATGCTTTCCCTACACCAGGAAAGATCTCTGTTGAAATCAGTAAGCCGGCAGAAACCGCTCAGGATCTCGCCTTAGCCTACAGCCCAGGTGTGGCTGAGCCAGTGCGCGAAATCGCCGCTGATCCAGACAACGCTTACAAATATACCGGTAAAGGTAACTTGGTTGCCGTTATTACCAACGGTACCGCCATTTTAGGCCTAGGTAACTTAGGTCCATTGGCGTCTAAGCCAGTAATGGAAGGTAAAGCGTTACTGTTTAAGCGCTTCGCGAATATCGACTCCGTTGATATCGAAGTAACGCACCGCACTACCGAAGAATTTATCCAAGTTGTTGCCGCTATCGCCGACACCTTTGGTGGTATTAACCTGGAAGATATCAAGGCACCAGAGTGCTTTGAAATCGAAAAGGCGCTGATTGAGCGTTGTAACGTACCTGTGTTCCACGATGACCAACACGGTACTGCAATCGTGACTGCTGCAGGCCTGATCAACTCTCTTGAAGTACAAGGCAAGAAGATCGAAGAAGCCCAAATCGTGTGCATGGGCGCCGGTGCTGCTGCCGTTGCGTGTATGCAACTGCTGATCAAGTGTGGCGCGCTGCGTGAAAACATCTACATGTTGGACCGCAATGGCGTTATCCACTCACGTCGTGACGACTTGAACGAATATAAAGCGCTGTTTGCCAACAACACCGACAAGCGCACGCTGGAAGATGTAATGGACGGCGCGGACGTATTCGTAGGCGTGTCTGGCCCTGACGTATTGCCAGCTGCAGCTGTTACCATGATGGCCGACAAGCCAGTTATCTTTGCTTGTTCTAACCCTGATCCAGAAATCAAACCAGAATTGGCACACGCAACTCGTCAAGATTTGGTTATGGGTACCGGTCGTTCTGACTACCCTAACCAAGTCAACAACGTGTTGTGCTTCCCATTCATCTTCCGTGGTGCATTAGACGTTCGTGCTTCGCAGATTAATGATGAGATGAAAGTTGCTGCTGTTGACGCTATCCGTGCCTTGGCGAAAGAGCCAGTGCCACAGGAAGTATTAGACGCTTCAGGTTACGAAAGCCTGACCTTCGGTAAAGACTACGTGATTCCTAAGCCAATGGACCCACGTTTGTTGCCACGAGTTGCTCGTGCCGTTGCACTGGCTGCCGTTGCCTCTGGCGTAGCTCGTACCGAGTTGCCAGAAAACTACATGCTGGACTAATCTCCACGTATGATAGAAAAAAGGGAGCTTAGGCTCCCTTTTTTGATCGCGCTGCGTGACGAAAAACAAGACAGACTTCAAAGACTTTCTCGCCACGGAAGACACGGAAGCTCACGGAAAAGTAATTAACAAAAAGGCGATTAATTGATTAAAATATCACTATGAAAATACTCTTTCGTTTATGACTCTTCCCCCTCACTCCTCACCGTCTTTTCAGATATACCCCTGCCTCTACATGATGGGTATAGGGGAACTGATCAAACAGCGCAAAACGGCTAATTTCATGAGTCTGCGACAAGGTTGCTAAATTTTGTTGCAAGGTGTCTGGGTTACATGAGATATACAAAATATTGTCGTATTCTTGCACCAGCTTTACGGTCTCTTCATCTAACCCTGAACGCGGCGGATCGACCAATATGGTATTGCAGTCATAACTACTCAGATCAATGCCGCGCAGCCGGCGAAACTCGCGTACACCGCGCATGGCTTGAGTAAACTCTTCCGCCGACATCCGCAAAATAGTCACATTATCTATGTTATTGGCTGCAATATTATATTGCGCCGATTTTACCGATGAACTGGCAATCTCGGTGGCCAATACGCGTCTAAAATTAGGCGCCAAAGCCAGTGAGAAGTTACCGTTACCGCAATATAATTCCAGTAAGTCGCCGCTCGCACCTTGAGTGGCGGCTAATGCCCAGCTCAGCATCTGCTCATTCATGTGGCCATTGGGTTGGGTAAAGCTGTTTTCTACTTGCTGATAAATTAGCTCTTGCTTGCCCACCTGCGTCGTCACCTGCAACTTTTCAATGACGTAATCTTGTCCGAGCACGATTTTTTGCTTCTTCGCCCGGCCAATAATGCTGGCATTAATCCCTGCTTGCAGTAATTGCTCACGCACCTCTTGCATGGCTTGCTGCCAAGCCTCGTCTAACTGACGATGATACAAGAGGCTGATCACCAGCTCGCCGCTCAAAGACGATAAAAAATCCACCTGAAATAAGCTACGGCGCAATACGGCGTCCGGCTTAAGCGCCGCCAACAAGGCCGGCATGGCTTGATTGATCAGTAAAGAGGCGGTAGGGAATTGGTCGACGCGGTATCTCTGCTTCGTCACTTGATCAAACATGATGTAATACAAGTCTTCATCATCATGCCAAATACGAAACTCGGCGCGCATCCGATAATGCTCTGGTTTTGAAGCGAACACATCTAAGCTTGGCGGATTAAAAGGCGCAAAAGTCTGCTGCAGTTGAGCAATTTTTGCATCTAACTGGGCCTGATAGGTGTGCGGGTTAACCACTGTGCTCATGATGTGCCTCTCTTAAAAACGAAGCGCAAATTCTAGCACGTACCAGAGCGTGAAGGGTGAAGAGTAAAGAGTAAAGGGGCAAACGTGGAATGGCCCCGAATAAGTAGACACTTCTTCAGAGTGAGGAAGTGTATGCAATACCGAACCAAACGTAAATTTAGTAATGAATTTAAGCGGGAAGCCGTTAAACTCTCTGTTTCATCACCTAAAACATTAGCTGAAATCTCCAGTGAGCTGGGGGTGCATCCGAACGTATTAAGCCGTTGGCGTCGAGAGTGGATAATGGACAAACCAGATTCGAAACAGGATAAGCCCGTTAAAAATGAAGGGCCAGATAAAAGCCTGCGTCAGTTAGAGCAAGAGAATAAGCGTCTTAAGAAAAAGCTAGAGCGCGCTGAACTGGAGCTCGATATCTTAAAAAAGCTGGAAGAGTACGCTACCAAGACACGGCGATAAAATTTGCCTTCATCGACCGGTATCGCAGCATGAGCTGGACGGTACTGGTGATGTGTCGCGTACTCCAGGTATCTCGTGCGGGTTATTATTGTTGGAAGCAGCGCCAACGAGAGCCTTCGGTTCAGGCGGAGCGTCATCGCAGTCTGCTCGCCTTTTTATTGGCTGAAGCTGAACAGCAACATGGTATTGCGGGTTATCGGAAATTGTGGCGCGAAGCGGTTGACCAAGGCTTTGCTTGTGGTAAGAATCAAGTGCAACGCCTATTACAGAGTGTGGGCTACCGTTCTTGTGTCGCGCCAAAGCCCGGGCATCGTAAACATAAGCCAGGCATCGCTGCGACGCCAAATCTGTTAAACCGACAGTTTACGGTTGCAGAAGAGAACCGTGTTTGGGTGTCAGATATAACTCAAATACGCTGTGAAGAAGGCTGGCTCTATCTGGCGGTAATAATCGATCTTGCTACCAGACAGATAGTGGGCAAGGCTCAAGGGCCGGTTAATAGTGCTGAATTAGTGATTAAGGCCTTAAAGCAGGCTTGGAAGAAGCAGAAGCCTGATGGCCGTGAGCTGATGTTCCACTCAGACCAGGGCAGCCAATATCATTGTCTGGCGACCATGACGTGGTTGAATAAACGTAAAGTGACTATCAGCATGTCTCGCCGGGGAAACTGCTGGGATAATGCGTGTTCAGAAAGCTTTTTTGCTTTACTGAAAAAGGAATGGACCCGCCGTTTAGGGCTGTTAACTCGTAAAGAGATGGCAGAAGAAATACACTTCTACATCACGCAGTATTACCACAAAGTAAGACAACACACTGCGCTGGGAGGATTAACCCCCAACGCATATGCGCAGCAACTTAATGCTGCTTAAACTGGTGTCTACTTTAGTCGGGCCATTCCAACGAACTAGGGTGCGTTCTCAATTATGCCAGCCAGATAACGGCTGACACGAGGCTCAACATTGACTGGTAATTTTTTGCCAGTCGTTCGTACCTAGTTGCTATACGACGAAATTGCTTCAACTTTTGGAAGAAACGCTCAACCAAGTTGCGATCTTTATAAACATGACGATCCAACGGCCTTGGCTCCAATCGATTTTTTCTTGAGGGTATAACCGCTTCTGCTCCAACACTTTGAATACTTTCAACAAACGCATCTGAATCATAACCCTTGTCAGCCAAGACCTGGCTAGGCGTAAAACCATCCAACAATGCCTCTGCTTGATCATATTCTGAGGCCTGCCCTAGGGTTAACAGTAAGCGCACGGGGTTGCCTAAAGCGTCAACGGCAGCATGGATTTTAGTCGTTAGTCCACCTCTAGACTTCCCCATGGCTTCTGCATCTTGCTCTTTTTTTTAGCCGCCCCATGTTGATGGACACGAACGATACTACCGTCGATCATGAGTTGCTCAAAATCAGCTTCTTTGGATAACTCCTCCATTATCGTGAGCCAGACGCCTTTGTGAGACCAACGACTATATCGGACGTAAACGCGGTGCCAATGCCCATAAAAATCAGGTAAATCCCGCCAAGGTGCGCCAGTTCGAGCAATCCAAAGTACCGCTTCAACAAATTTGCGATTATCGAGTGCTGTCACGCCTCTATCGCTAGCTTTACCCGGGAGCAGTTCTTCGATGCACTCCCATTGATCATCTCGTAGCAAGTAATGCCTCATAAGTCGTTACCTCACAAGTAGTTACTTCAAATACTATAAAGGTAGCTAATGCAGCCGAAGCGTCAAATGAGAACGCGCCCTAGCCAACACTAAACCTAATCTCGAGAGTTGTTTGCCACGGAGTTAGCAAAACGGCCAAATACGCATCCCTATGCAGAATATAGGAACGAATGTAAGCACCAAAGCCGGCAGCAAAAGAGCGGGGTTACAGAGTTCGGTGTTATCTCGCCCGCTTCACTCTTTACACTTCACCATTCACATTGTTTTCGATGGATTCCGTGGCCAGAAATGTTTAGTCTTTAAATTTAATTTACTAGGAGCCAACATGCGCCGCCCTAAGCCTGCCGATCTTCGCGAATGGTGTTATCCGTTTATCTACGAAACCCGACTTACTTGTGATTACGAAATCCTCACCGACGAACTCTGCTGCCATATTGGCGTGGTGCTCGCGATGTTGCCGGAAGAGTTTGCCGATATTCGCGCCGATTTAGAGCAATTACAGCCGTTGATTTATAACCTTAATGGTTCGGTGCGCGGTAAGAATGGGATTTTTGAAGCAGATATCGAATGGTTAAAAACGCGCTACACCTATTATCAGCAAGTGAGCGAAGGTCGAGTGACGGGGTTTGTGTTACCCAGAGGGCCGGCGCCCGTGCCGCAGCTGCACTTATGCCGTTGCACCGGTAAGAAAATAGTACGCATGCTGGTGCGCTTAGAGCAAGAGGGCAGGAGTTTCGATGAAACCCTGCCCCGATTTGCCAATGTACTGGCTAACTTTTTCTTTGTACTTACCGTTGCTATCAAGCATCGGCTAAACGTAGAAGAAGTGCCTTATATCAGCATCAATTATTAAGACTGCTTCTTACGATAGGGGTTTTCCGGTAATTGGTCGGCGCGCAACGATGGGCGTCGGGCGTCTTCCTTAGGGCCATAATTGCTGCTTAAATAATCAAGAATCGTTTTTTCTGTACTATCATCAAACGCCCATAATCCTTGAGAACCCTGCATCCAACGGATCAAAGATAGCCAATGTTCACGGCTGCCACTGTTTTGGGTGACCAAACTGGCCGAATGACAAGCAATGCAATTATTGCGTACTGTTTCCCAACCCGGCGCCATAATAAAGCCGGTTTGGGGATCTTGCTCTGCGGCCAAAGCAGGAGTGGCCGACAGCCCAAGCAATAACAAACTCACAGCGATAGGGTGTGCCATTATGTCCTCCTGTTATACAACCTGTACCGCAATACGGTGACAAGCATTGTTTAAATAGCCTTTGGGGTTCCATCCTGGCACCACCATAGGTTGCGCTTGCCCTTCGCTGTCTACGGCTCTGGCCCATACTTCGTAATAGCCTTTTTCAGGAAAAGTAAGCTCACTGTGCCAATGTTGCCAAGCGAGTCGATTAGCCGGTGCCCGCAGCTCGGCTTTTTGCCAAGTGGTACCAAAGTCTATCGACACATAAAAGTCGCTTACTTCTAGATCGCCCGCCCAAGCATGGCCACGCACGGGCAAAGGCTCGCCCAATTGATGGGTGATGCCGGTTTTAGGAAAGGTAATCAGCGATCTAACCGGCATAGAGCCGATGATTTCCATGTCCTCATCGGGTACCTGAGTACCGGGTGCGACTGGATATTTGGGCATGCTGTAAGAAGGAGCGGCCATCTTATTGCCGTCGTGTATTTTATCGCGGACCACGATTTTTTTCAGCCACTTGCCAGAAGTGGAAGCGGGCCAGCCGCCGCACACCAAACGTAAAGGATGACCGTTTAACACCGGCATATCCTCGTCGTTCATGGCCCACGCAATCAAGGTTTCGTCTTCTAGTGCCTTAGACATAGGCACGCCCCGCGAGATAGCTGCTTTGCTAGCATCGCCACTCGGATGTAAGTCAGCACCATAATAGCCGATATAAACCGCGTCTTTTTTAATGCCGCACGCTTCTAGTACGTCGCGCAGCCTTGCACCAGTAAATTTAGGGCTAGCGACCGCACCCGTGGTCCACTGGTTGCCACTGGCAGCAGGTGCGAATTCGCTGCGGCCATTACCGCCACACTCAACGGTTAGCTGGTAGCTATGGTGTTTAAAACGAGACTTGAGCTCGGCTAAGGTAAAGGTGGTGGGTTTTTCACAGGACTCGCCGGCAATTTCCAGTGTCCAGCTTGCCGGATCCAACACGCTGGCATCAGGTATTAGCCCATTGTTACGCACAAACATATGCTTAGCGGGGGTAATCTCATCATCCAATAAATGAGGCGGGGTTTCGGCGTTCAGTGGCCGATCGTTGAGAATTACCAGACCTTCTTTGCCTGGTATGGCGAAAGGTTCATTAGACTGGGCAAAAGCGGCGGGAATAAGCCCAGCCGGCATATTCTTAGAAAAGGGAATGCTGGCTCCTATGGCGGTGGCCATGGCGAGCAGACCACCGCGCTTAAGAAAGCCACGTCTACTACCCTCGTCGGTTTTGCGGTCCCATACTAGTTCGTCGGCCTTGATCGGATCTTCTGCATAAAGCTCATGTAAGCCTCGGCTAGGCTGCCCACTGTTATCTTTTGGTTCGTTTGCCATCTTATTCTCTCCTTGCTACGCATGCACCGGCAGCGTCAGACCATAACTATAGATTAAAGCAGCCTAGCAAATAGCTAGTTGTTACTGTTATGTAAATTAAACAAGTTTGAGACCTAGCGCATATTCCTTTTTACAAGGGAGCATGCATATTTTGCTCCCGGATGTGCATATACAGCTGAGTTGGCTTTCCCTATAATGCCCGCGCTTTGGTGCCAAACGGCATAAACGGGAATCCGGTGTAAATCCGGAACTGGCGCGCAGCGGTAATGAGGAACGACACGACACGGGGAAACCCAAGCACTGCCAACTCAAAAAGAGGGTGGGAAGCCGTCGTTTAGGTGAGCAAACAGCTCGAGCCTCTAAGTCCGAAAACCTGCCAAAGAGCCAACGGGAATGGCCCGTTGCTAATCACTACGCGTACTAGGAAGTAATAACATGTCTAAGAAATGGCTGGCGGCAGTTGTACTGTTGCCATGGGCGGCGTTTGCCCAAAACTCTACACCTCAAGCTGATGATGCCACCGAAATCACCATTTACAGCAAAGTGAAACAACCGCTCACCAGTGCACTCGCACCCGTAGAAGTGATTACCAAAGCCGACATTGAGCGTCGCCAGCCGCGCTCCTTAGTTGACCTGCTCGAAACCCTGCCGGGTATGCAGTTTGGTAGTCAAAATGGTGGTATCGGTCAGACTAGTAGCCTTTTTGTACGCGGCACTAACTCTAATCATGTACTCGTGTTACTAAATGGCCGTCCTATGGCGCAGATGGTCAACTCTAACGTCGACTTTAGCCAGTTGCCGGTAAACAACGTCGAGCGTATCGAGTATATTCGTGGTCCACGTGCCGCTATTTACGGTTCAAGAGCCATCGGTGGCGTAGTTAACATCATTACCACCTCTCAAATTAATGACACCCAGCTTAGTGTAACTGGCGGGAGTAACGACTATTACGCAGCCGATTTTTCTATCAACCAGTGGGTCACCGAAGATACTCGCCTACAGCTAGCCACTGGTTACCGTGAAACTCGTGGTTACGATGTGGTCCCTAATAACAGCCAGACGGATCGGGATGGGTTTGATAGCAAAAATTTGACTCTAGGTATTGAGCACCAGCTGAATCAGACTTGGGTTTGGGATGCTAATTTTAATGGCTGGGAAAATAATCTTGAATTTGATTATGGTAAGCCATTTGCTGCGAATGAGCCTGCGGGCTCTAATAAAAATAAAGTTAAATCCTATCAGCTTGATACTGGATTACAGTATCAAGCTCAGCAATTAGCCGGTCAGCTAAATGCCAGTTATGGTGAGTATGAGTCTAAAAACTGGAATGAAAGAGCAGGGCAGGGTAACGCTACTAATATTAGTACAGCAACGACTCGCCTCGATGGCTTAGTGCAATATAGCTATTCTAGTCAAGGCTATGCATTAGCAGGCATGGATTGGCAACAAGATCGTTTGTTGTCTAAATCAATAAACGCTGTCAATGAATATGATTTCCCACCACCTAACTTTGATCCCGTATATGTTAAAACTAATATGTTACGTTATGATGCGGCAGATCGTGATAATACGGGTATCTTTGCTTCCGTTTTTCATACTTGGAGCCCCGTTTCTGTTGAGCTAACTGGTCGAGTGGATGATAACGAGCAATTTGGTACTCATGGCACTTGGCAAAGTGCATTGTCACTGGCTTTAACTGAAGAACATACAGCTACGCTGAGTTATGGTACCGGATTTAGGGCACCCACTTTTGGTGAAATCGCTTCTGCAGAAGATGTAGATTCTCTGGAACCAGAAAAGTCACAAAACTGGGAGTTAGACTTTACTGGTGATTATGATCTGTTAAATTGGCAGCTGAATTTTTATCGAAATGAGATAAGTAATTTAATGGTGTATTCTAACACCCCTCCTTATTCGCTTGTTAATTCGACAAAGAATACAGATGCCTTAATCAAAGGTGTTGAGTTAGTAGTAAAAACAAATACTGGACCAGTAAATCATACTGCTAGTTTTGATTACACTGATGCTAAAGATATTGGAACTGAGAAGCAGTTGCTTAATCGTGCCAAGCGTAAATTCAGTTGGACTGCTGATATGGATATAGCGAAGGCTAATCTGTTCGCCCAAGTTTTGTATATGGGTAATCGGGAGACTTATGGCGCAGCTAATAAGGAGTACACCCCTTCTTACACCATCTGGAACATAGGTGCTCGTTATCCACTCACGCAGCAATTGACCTTGAACGGTAAGATCAATAATCTGTTCGACAAAGACTATCAGGTAGTTAGTGGCTACAACGCCCCCGACATGGAGTTCTACATGGGTGCAGATTACCGCTTCTAATCGTACTAAGCGTTAATGCACAATATCAAGCCGGCCCAGTGCCGGCTTTTGCATTTTTGGCTTTAGCGTTATGATGTGAACCTGCACAGCGAGGGCGATCCTTGCTCAGTAAAAGTAAGCCTTTAGACAACAAGGGCCGCTTATATAGAAGGGTAAAAAGTTGGCGAACATTCTTATCTTCGACTCCGGCATGGGCGGCTTGTCTGTGTATCGCGAACTTAGCCAAACCCTTAAAGGTCATCAGTACTTCTATCTGTTCGATAACGCCTACTTTCCCTACGGTGAGCTGAGTGAGTCGCAGTTAGTCGAACGAGTGATAAAATTGTTTAGCGCCTTCGTCGCACAGCATCCGATAGATATAGTTGTGATCGCCTGTAACACCGCCAGTACGCATGTGCTTCCCGCCTTGCGCCAGTGCTTATCCATTCCTGTGGTGGGTGTGGTACCCGCCATTAAGCCTGCTGCTGAATATAGTCGCCAGCGCCAACTTGCTCATCCAAACCAGCCTGCTCATATTGGTTTGTTGGCTACACCTGGCACAGTATCTCGCCGCTACACGGCCGAACTCGTGCAAAGCTTCGCCGCAGACTTAACGGTCTCTATGCTGGGTACCACTGAGTTGGTGAAGATGGCGGAAGATAAATTAGCTGGGCTGCCGGTGGATTTAAAACGGCTACAGCAAATATTGGCGCCTTGGTTGGGTGAGCAAGCACCGGACACCTTAGTGCTGGGCTGTACACACTTCCCATTGTTAGCTTTTGAAATCAGCCAATGCTTGCCACAGACTAAATTGATTGACTCAGGAGCAGCCATCGCTCGGCGAGTGGGGAGTTTGCTATTGCAGCCAGCAGGAGCGAATAGTAACAAGCCAGTGCAGACAGAAGATAAAGCAGGGCTATTGTTTTGTACTGAGCACACAAAAAAAGCCCTGCAACAAGCGAGGGCTTTTAGTAAAGAAGGCTTTGGCGAACTTAACTGCTTTATGCCTTAAACATCAGAGTTAAAGTGCATGAGCAAACTTAAGAGGTTTGCTCTGCATCTTCTTCATCATCTTTGCGTTCATTTGCTTCGCGCACTTTTAGGGTGCGTTGTTGAAACTCAGAATCGTTCAACGCCTGCTGTGCTGCCATGGCTGCATCGCTGGGCATTTCCACAAAACCAAAGCCACGGCGTTTGCCGGTGTGCTTATCCTTCATCAAGCGTACTGATAACACCTGACCAAATTCTTCAAACAATGATCTTACCGAAGCTTCGTTGGCGCGGTAAGGAAGATTACCGACATATAAGGTAGTAGTAGGAATAGCCGCCGGTACCGGGGGACGAGTAAATAACGGAACTAAAAATCCCCCTAACAGCAAACCAACAGCCATACAGATAGCAGGATCAAGCGTAGGCGCAGCCCAGCTAATAATAAAATAACCAATCACGGCCAGCACAACTGCATAAAAGGCAGACTGAATATAAACAGGATAATGGGATAACTTCATCGGCAGTCCAATCTCAAAGTGGATGAATGTAAATAGCATGCATATGGTAGGGCGTTACCCACTACCGATTACAGCATAGCCTCAATTGAGGTATGGAGTAATGCTTGTTAGCGCTAAGCGTGATCTGGAATAACTTAAAAAGCGCTGAGTAGCAACGCCCAGCCATCATTTTAAAGCCAGACACCGTCTTACGTTGAGCTTCGCACTATCTATATAGTCGCTACTTTAAGCGGCGAGATCCATCTACTAATGCAAAGACCCCAGCACAAACATCAAAATGACCACTATATAGATGTTTATGTTCAGCCTGATGCTGGCGTGGATCTGTGAACGGCTTGTGGTGTCAGGCGGTTCACAACGGTGCTTTGTGCATAACTCTGTGGGTATCTTGTGCGCTTGCTGGGTGTTTGAGCGGTCAGTCATTAAAGTGTCATTTATCGTGTAAAAGCCCTTGCGCTAAAAGCTCAGATCTCTATACTCGCCTCCACTGACACGGGGCAACACGCTCACGGTCACAAGGGTTTGTAAGAACGGAAATTAAGTTTGAAACAAACACTTGACGAACACTGAGGAATGCGTAGAATACGCATCCCGACCTGAGATACGGTCAACGCTCTTTAACAATTTATCAAGCAAACTGTGTGGGCACTTAGCAGCACGTTGAGAACAAAATAATATTGTTTTTCAATGTCTTGCAAAGTGTACCTAGTAATAGATATATCAGTAATTCATTGAGCATCAAGTCTTTAATTGAAGAGTTTGATCATGGCTCAGATTGAACGCTGGCGGCAGGCCTAACACATGCAAGTCGAGCGGTAACAGAGAGTAGCTTGCTACTTTGCTGACGAGCGGCGGACGGGTGAGTAATGCTTGGGGATCTGCCCAGTCGTGGGGGATAACCATTGGAAACGATGGCTAATACCGCATACGCCCTACGGGGGAAAGGAGGGGACCTTCGGGCCTTTCGCGATTGGATGAACCCAAGTGAGATTAGCTTGTTGGTGAGGTAATGGCTCACCAAGGCGACGATCTCTAACTGGTCTGAGAGGATGACCAGTCACACTGGGACTGAGACACGGCCCAGACTCCTACGGGAGGCAGCAGTGGGGAATATTGCACAATGGGGGAAACCCTGATGCAGCCATGCCGCGTGTGTGAAGAAGGCCTTCGGGTTGTAAAGCACTTTCAGTGGTGAGGAAAGGTGTGAGCTTAATACGTTTACACTGTGACGTTAACCACAGAAGAAGCACCGGCTAACTTCGTGCCAGCAGCCGCGGTAATACGAGGGGTGCAAGCGTTAATCGGAATAACTGGGCGTAAAGCGCACGCAGGCGGTTTGTTAAGCCAGATGTGAAAGCCCCGAGCTCAACTCGGGAACTGCATTTGGAACTGGCAAACTAGAGTCTTGTAGAGGGGGGTAGAATTTCCAGTGTAGCGGTGAAATGCGTAGAGATTGGAAGGAATACCAGTGGCGAAGGCGGCCCCCTGGACAAAGACTGACGCTCATGTGCGAAAGCGTGGGGAGCAAACAGGATTAGATACCCTGGTAGTCCACGCTGTAAACGATGTCAACTTGAAGTCTGTGTCCTTGTGACGTGGGTTTCGGAGCTAACGCATTAAGTTGACCGCCTGGGGAGTACGGCCGCAAGGTTAAAACTCAAATGAATTGACGGGGGCCCGCACAAGCGGTGGAGCATGTGGTTTAATTCGATGCAACGCGAAGAACCTTACCTACCCTTGACATACAGCGAACTTTCCAGAGATGGATTGGTGCCTTCGGGAACGCTGATACAGGTGCTGCATGGCTGTCGTCAGCTCGTGTCGTGAGATGTTGGGTTAAGTCCCGCAACGAGCGCAACCCTTATCCTTTGTTGCCAGCGCGTAATGGCGGGAACTCAAGGGAGACTGCCGGTGATAAACCGGAGGAAGGTGGGGACGACGTCAAGTCATCATGGCCCTTACGGGTAGGGCTACACACGTGCTACAATGGCGCGTACAGAGGGAAGCCAACCAGCGATGGTGAGCGGATCCCAGAAAGCGCGTCGTAGTCCGGATTGGAGTCTGCAACTCGACTCCATGAAGTAGGAATCGCTAGTAATCGTGGATCAGAATGCCACGGTGAATACGTTCCCGGGCCTTGTACACACCGCCCGTCACACCATGGGAGTGGGTTGCAAAAGAAGTAGGTAGCTTAACCTTCGGGAGGGCGCTTACCACTTTGTGATTCACGACTGGGGTGAAGTCGTAACAAGGTAACCCTAGGGGAACCTGGGGTTGGATCACCTCCTTACCTTAACTTAACGGCTGTTGAGTGTTCACACAGTTTGCTTGATATATGAGTAGAGCGCTTTTGATGAAGGCGTGATGGCGGGTTTGCCTATAGTCCGCCATATAAACAGGCCTTCATCAGTAAATGTGCGATTTGGGAAAGGTTACACACCAAACATTAACAGAAGAGTTACTTCTGATAATTCGGTGTGCGCAGCCGGAGTACAGGAATAGTATTATTCTTGCCGCTCGGGTTCGCGGAGCTCATCGCTCACCTTTAGCAAAAGTCATAAAGTGTGTTTTGAAAGGTGCAAATCAATGGTGCACAGGGATATCATTATTCTTGTCGCTCGGGTTCGCTGAGCTCGCCGCTCGCCCTTACAAAACTCACTACGAAGCGAAGCTTCGTGCCCGTGAGTTTTGTCCCCATCGTCTAGAGGCCTAGGACACCGCCCTTTCACGGCGGTAACAGGGGTTCGAATCCCCTTGGGGACGCCATTAAAGCCGCTCAAACACTAAGCATTACGCTTTAAAAGATTAACTTATTTTAAAGTCTAACGCTTAGAGTTTAACTACTCTTGCTCTTTAACAATCTGGAAAGCTGATAGAAATAATTTGTAGTTCTTGATACGCAAGTGTCTTAGAAATTCTTGGCGAAATAAGTTGTAAGCATCAGTCACTGATGCAAACGACCCCGCTTAGAGAATTGTTTTTATACTGTCTTTATATAGCAATATATTTAGACGAGCGTCATCGACGTGAGTTCGAGGCGCGGTCTTGAATGAGTGCTTGAGCATAGTTTTCTATGTGATAGCACGAGTGAAAGCCGCAACGAAGAAATCACTAAGATGAAGCCGTATAAAACACACTTCTTGGGGTTGTATGGTTAAGTGACTAAGCGTACACGGTGGATGCCTTGGCAGTCAGAGGCGATGAAGGACGTGCTAACCTGCGTTAAGTACGGATGAGCTGGTAAGAAGCGCTTGAGTCCGTAATATCCGAATGGGGAAACCCACTCTACTTAGTAGAGTATCGTAACGTGAATACATAGCGTTACGAGGCGAACCGAGGGAACTGAAACATCTAAGTACCTCGAGGAAAAGAAATCAACCGAGATTCCCCTAGTAGCGGCGAGCGAACGGGGACCAGCCCTTAAGCTGTTTATGATGTAGTGGAATGGTCCTGGAAAGACCAGCCGTAGTGGGTGATAGCCCCGTACACCAAACGTCATTTACAGTGAAATCGAGTAGGACGGGACACGTGATATCCTGTTTGAATATGGGGGGACCATCCTCCAAGGCTAAATACTCCTGACTGACCGATAGTGAACCAGTACCGTGAGGGAAAGGCGAAAAGAACCCCTGTGAGGGGAGTGAAATAGAACCTGAAACCGTGTACGTACAAGCAGTGGAAGCCCACTTGTTGGGTGACTGCGTACCTTTTGTATAATGGGTCAGCGACTTAATTTTAGTAGCAAGGTTAACCGTATAGGGGAGCCGTAGGGAAACCGAGTCTTAACTGGGCGAATAGTTGCTAGGATTAGACCCGAAACCCGGTGATCTAGCCATGAGCAGGTTGAAGGTTGAGTAACATCAACTGGAGGACCGAACCCACTAATGTTGCAAAATTAGGGGATGACTTGTGGTTGGGGGTGAAAGGCCAATCAAACCGGGAGATAGCTGGTTCTCCCCGAAATCTATTTAGGTAGAGCCTCGGACGAATACTTGCGGGGGTAGAGCACTGTTTAGGCTAGGGGGTCATCCCGACTTACCAACCCTATGCAAACTCCGAATACCGCAAAGTACTATCCGGGAGACACACGGTGGGTGCTAACGTCCATCGTGAAGAGGGAAACAACCCAGACCGCCGGCTAAGGTCCCAAAGTCATAGTTAAGTGGGAAACGAAGTGGGAAGGCTCAGACAGCCAGGATGTTGGCTTAGAAGCAGCCATCATTTAAAGAAAGCGTAATAGCTCACTGGTCGAGTCGGCCTGCGCGGAAGATGTAACGGGGCTAAACTATGCACCGAAGCCGCGGATGCACTCTTTATTGAGTGCGTGGTAGGGGAGCGTTCTGTAAGTCTGCGAAGGTGTGTTGTGAAGCATGCTGGAGATATCAGAAGTGCGAATGCTGACATGAGTAACGATAATGGGGGTGAAAAACCTCCACGCCAAAAGACCAAGGGTTCCTGTCCAACGTTAATCGGGGCAGGGTGAGTCGACCCCTAAGGCGAGGCCGAAAGGCGTAGTCGATGGGAAACGGGTTAATATTCCCGTACTGACGTGTACTGCGATGGGGGGACGGAGAAGGCTAAGTGGGCCAGGCGTTGGTTGTCCTGGTGAAAGGGTGTAGGCAGTGTGTTTAGGTAAATCCGGACGCACAATGCTGAGGCCTGAGACGAAATCGCTACGGCGGTGAAGTCACTGATGCCCCGCTTCCAGGAAAAGCCTCTAAGCTTCAGGTACACGTGAATCGTACCCCAAACCGACACAGGTGGTCGGGTAGAGAATACTAAGGCGCTTGAGAGAACTCGGGTGAAGGAACTAGGCAAAATAGTACCGTAACTTCGGGAGAAGGTACGCTGAGGCATGTGAAATCCCTTGCGGATGGAGCGTGACTCAGCCGCAGTGACCAGGTGGCTGGAACTGTTTATCAAAAACACAGCACTGTGCAAACTCGCAAGAGGACGTATACGGTGTGACACCTGCCCGGTGCTGGAAGGTTAAATGATGGGGTTAGCCTTCGGGTGAAGCTCTTGATTGAAGCCCCAGTAAACGGCGGCCGTAACTATAACGGTCCTAAGGTAGCGAAATTCCTTGTCGGGTAAGTTCCGACCTGCACGAATGGTGTAATCATGGCCACGCTGTCTCCACCCGAGACTCAGTGAAATTGAATTTGCGGTGAAGATGCCGTATACCCGCGGCTAGACGGAAAGACCCCGTGAACCTTTACTATAGCTTGGCACTGAACATTGGCCCTACATGTGTAGGATAGGTGGGAGGCTGTGAAACGATGACGCCAGTTGTCGTGGAGCCATCCTTGAAATACCACCCTTGTATGTCTGATGTTCTAACGTAGGCCCCTTATCGGGGTTGCGGACAGTGCCTGGTGGGTAGTTTGACTGGGGCGGTCTCCTCCTAAAGAGTAACGGAGGAGCACGAAGGTTGGCTAAGTACGGTCGGACATCGTACGGTTAGTGCAATGGCATAAGCCAGCTTAACTGCGAGACGGACAGGTCGAGCAGATACGAAAGTAGGTCATAGTGATCCGGTGGTTCTGTATGGAAGGGCCATCGCTCAACGGATAAAAGGTACTCCGGGGATAACAGGCTGATACCGCCCAAGAGTTCATATCGACGGCGGTGTTTGGCACCTCGATGTCGGCTCATCACATCCTGGGGCTGAAGTCGGTCCCAAGGGTATGGCTGTTCGCCATTTAAAGTGGTACGCGAGCTGGGTTCAGAACGTCGTGAGACAGTTCGGTCCCTATCTGCCGTGGGCGTTGGATGATTGAGAGGAGCTGCTCCTAGTACGAGAGGACCGGAGTGGACGAACCCCTGGTGTTCGGGTTGTATCGCCAGATGCATTGCCCGGTAGCTACGTTCGGAATCGATAACCGCTGAAAGCATCTAAGCGGGAAGCGAGCCTCAAGATGAGTCATCCCTAGGGCTTTACGCCCTCTAAAGGGCCGTTGGAGACTACAACGTTGATAGGTTGGGTGTGTAAGTGCAGCGATGCATTGAGCTAACCAATACTAATTACCCGTGCGGCTTAACCATACAACACCCAAGAAGTGTGAGACCTTGCGGTCAAGAACAAACAAATTATTCAAGTTAGCGTGCTTAAACAGTACGACAACTACAAACCAGCTTTCCAGATTACAATTTATGCCTGGCGGCCATAGCGCTGTGGAACCACCTGATCCCATGCCGAACTCAGTAGTGAAACGCAGCCGCGCCGATGATAGTGTGGCAGCTGCCATGTGAAAGTAGGTCACTGCCAGGCAACTCATTTAGTATCTTAACTATCCCATCTTTGCGGAGTGGTAGTTCAGTTGGTTAGAATACCGGCCTGTCACGCCGGGGGTCGCGGGTTCGAGTCCCGTCCACTCCGCCATTTTAAAGAAGCCCTTAGCTTTTGAAAGCTAAGGGCTTTTTGCTGTCTGTCTCTCAGTAAACCCATCCTTTCTAGTTTTGTCAAACACACATCGTGACCAAACCGTGACCATTTGGTGACCAAGCACATGTTTTGACCGGTGTTCAAAAGTGGCTTCGTAGCGCGGTGACCTTCTTGTTCGCTTACCGGTTATTTTACTTCAAAAAGATGGCGTAAGAGCTGCATTCCTAGGGTGCTAGCAGCTAACGCCTCATGGTACTGCTTTGGTAAGGGTATTTATGTTTAATCCTACCCAAAGAGCATTTTCTGTGCGAGTCATACTTGTCTGCCAATAATACCAATTACATTAATTATTAAGTCAGATTTATCCAGCTTCGATGACAAAGCGACTTCACCCGATCTACGTCGGTAATAAAGTGCTGCCATGCTGATGTGCAGGCATCAATAATGTCGTTGTAATCATTAAAGCAACGATTGGCCAGTGTATGTTGCCGGAGCCAGCTCCATACTTGTTCGATAGGATTCAGTTCGGGAGAGTAAGGGGGCAACTTAATCATAGTGAGATTGGAAAACGCATTGGCGCACTCAGCAGTGTGCCACCCCGCGCCATCCATGATGACCACGGCATGTCGACCGGGCTCGGTACGGGCTGATATCAGCGCTAAATGTACTTTCATCATCTCTCGATTAACGACGGGGCTCAGTAACGCCTCTGTCGCTCCCGTTGCTGGACACACAGCACCAAAAAGATACGCATACTCAAATTGTTGCTGCTGAACAGCCCTTGGTCGACTGCCACGTTTAGCCCATAAACGCGTGGTCGTATTTTGCTGCCCAAATCGAGCTTCATCTTGAAACCAAACATCGACTTTGCTGAGTGCAACGTGGCCGGGAATGCTAAGAATGGTCTCTAGTTTAAACTTTTTTTAAAAAGATCTTGTGCTAGCTCATCCCGCTTAGGATGGCGTGAACGGCTGGTTATCCAAGAAAACCCGAGCTGGTGGACCAGACGATATATATTGGCTATCTGATAAGACACACCAAACTCTTTCTCAATATAGGCTTGAATATCAAGTCCTTGTAACCGCCCACCACTGGTATCTCGACTTTGTTGATCGATATAGTCACTCAGTTGAGATAGTTGTTCAGTTGTAAGGTGAGTTGGACGGCCCGAAGGGCGAACACTGTCGAGTCCCGCTAAGCCATGAAGTAGAAAATTGGCTACCCATCGATTAACACTATTACGATTAACTTTGAGAAATCGCGCGATATCAGTTCGGGAATGACCTTCTTGGAAATGCGCTAATGCGAGTAGTCGCATACGTTTACGAGCATTGGTTTCTGCCTTGGCCAGCGCCACAAAGTCGGTATTCTTGATAGAGTCGGACATAGTTAAGTACCGATAACGATAAAAGCCTAGTAATTATATTAGACTATATCTTTAGTGTAATTGGTATAACATTGAACAGCTCACTGATTTTGATAAGCACAGCTTCCTGTGCCGTTCCTACATCTCTTTTTATCCATATACCTTTTAAAAATACATATTGAGTAGGCGACGCCTACTGTCGCCTTTGGCTGGATACTGTCTTGTAAGTTGCTGTAACCCAACGCTCAAAAATTGATAAAACAGCCATTTTCAATATGAGAAAGCTGCAATTTACTTTGCATTATTATGCCGACTGGGGAGAATGGGGATAAGCAGTAGCTGGTATGTGTGTTTTCTAACATCGATACACTCGGCACAGGTAACAATAAATGAAGGTGGCACTAATGAACAATCAACAGCGCCATTACTCCTCTGGCGTGGGTGGGTTGTGATCAGGGATGAAATATTTGGAATTCACAGTGCCAGCTGTTTGCGCTCAGGCAGCGACGTCAGCGTGTTCTGATTTCCGATTCGGTGAGTCTGCCAACCCCATCGCCGCCGATCGTGCGGAGCAGGCGAGGCTGGACTATCTGGCGCTGGGCGACTGGCACGGCTGTAAACAGATTGAGTCGAATGTGTGGTACAGCGGCACCCATGAGCCGGAACGCTTTGTGAACAACAATCCCGGTTATGCATTACTGGTGGAGATCGATGCTCCCGGTGCCAGCGCACAAGTTACTCAGCTGGAAACTGCCTGTCATCGCTGGTTCTTACTGGAACAGACTCTGGCGGTTGCAACCGATATCGATCATCTACAACAAAAACTGCAGGCCTTGCCTGACCATTCCGTATGCCGCCTGAAAATTAGCGGCAGCATTATCCTAGCCGATGAACAGCGGCTTTTGTGCCTATGGCAGGAACAGCATGCCCGCTTGCGTGTTCTGCAATACGACGCCGACAACCTGCAACTGCAACCTACCGATGACGACATCACCGCGCTGCAGGCCGAAGGCGCCAATGGCATGGAGGAGCTGTTGCGACAACAGCAGCAAGAACTGGACTTTCAGCAGCAACGGCTACAACAACTTGAGCGCCGTGCCAATGCACTGGTACTACTGAAACAACAACTGCAGGATCAGCGGGACCAGCTTACACGCAAACTACAGGCACCTCTGCAAAAGCACCTGAACCATTACCTGAACCTGCTGTTCCCCGGTGCCGAAATTGAAGTGAACGACCAGCTCATACCCACCGGCTTCCGCCGCAATGGTGAGCAGGGAAACCTGGTCGACCTAAGCTTTGGTACCCGCGAACAAATGGGTCTTATCGCACGGTTGGCCTATGCCGATTTACTGAGTGAAGCTGGTCAACCAACGCTGATTATTCTGGTCGACAGCTTGGTACACAGCGACCGTACTCGGCTGGAGCAGATGCAACGTATCTTGTTCGATGCGCAGAACCGGCATCAGATCTTGCTGTTCAGCTGCCATCCTCACAACTGGCAGAATCTGGGCTGTAAAACTTTTGATATTGAACAGCTTAGTGCAGCGACAACGCGCCAATAAGGAAATTACATGGATTTTATACTAGTATCCGATGCCCTATTCGCCAGCGAAGCGCGTTACGCTTTGGCTCAACACAATACCGTTGGCACCCGCGTCGGCAGTTTTCAGGTATTGCTGGAAACTCTGGCTGAGCTCTGGGTATTACTCCCGCCCGACGAGCAAGCCATTAACGATCCTTGGCAGGACTTAGTACAGGAACAAGCGCTGGCCATGGCCGATGCATTCTGGGGCAACAGTATAAAAGCGGATGAGCGCGGTACTCTGCAAGCTATCACCGCTAGCTTGCAATTCGTGCTCAACCATTGTCCGCTGGGCAGCACTTTGCAACCCATCTGCAATAAGAATGGTGGCATCCTTACCCGCCAGCAGCGCTATTACAACGATTTAGTGCGCCTGCAGCAGGCAATTGGCCAGCGCCCCACGCAGCAACAAATGGCCGAACAATGGCTGGCCGAAAGCGATAATGCAGCGTTGGAATCCCTGTACCTGTACCCACTGTATCAACCGGGTGCGTTTACCGAACAAGACCTGCAGCCCTGGCAGCGTAGCGTTATTGAAAAACTGCGCGAAAAAGGCTGGCTGCAACTCGATTCCGGTCGTTATACCCAACAACTGGCAGCACTGAACAACATCGATATCCAACAGGTAACAGCCATTAACGAACTGGTCCAAACCCTGTTCAGCCAGCCCACACAACCGCTGTCCAACCCAGCCGACAGCATTCAATG
This sequence comes from Oceanisphaera profunda, assembly GCF_002157895.1. Classification (GTDB taxonomy): domain Bacteria; phylum Pseudomonadota; class Gammaproteobacteria; order Enterobacterales; family Aeromonadaceae; genus Oceanimonas; species Oceanimonas profunda. The sequence goes on along the minus strand of NZ_CP021377.1, from coordinate 1,472,519 downwards.
GTTTACCTGCCGCGATGCCGCCGAAGAAGCTGAAGCTACCGCCGTAATGGTGCAGCAAGCCATCAACAGCGGCACGGCGACCGATCAGATTGCCGTGGTAGTACCGCGCGGCACCGACCACAGCCAATGGCTGGGCCATTACCTGCAACGCGCCGGCATTACAGCCAGCAACCTGCGCCCAGCGGCCAACCAGATCGACTGGCAAACAGCTTTGCTACAAAACTTGCTGGCGCACCGCGCCTGTCCCGATGTGCGCATGGCCATGCAATGCGTCTTTATTAACCCGCTGATGCCCTGGTCGGCGGTAACCGGCTACCGCCTGGCAAAAAAATACGCAGGCTACGAAGTGCTGGAACAAGAACCTGAATCCCGTCAGGCTTTTATCAACCTGTTACTGCAACAACCGGACGAAACTGCCGCCGATCTTATGCAATGGCTGCAGAGCATCAGCGGACAGCTGAACCATCGCGGTGTGATCGGGCTGGGCAAAAAACGTCTGCAGCAACTGCTGGAACAAACCCGGCGGCTGTTGGATGTGTATAAAGACCTCTCCTTTGCCGACCAGCTGCAAAACCTATTGCGACATCTGAGCGTGGGTAGCATTGCACTCAACGGCGAACGCCCCCGCTACCTGAATTCCGTACTGGTACTGGAGGAGGGAGAACCTCTGCCCATTACCGTACAGCGGCTGTATGTGCTGGGTTTTAACAACGGACACTATCAATATCTGCCGGCTTACACTGGCGCGCTAAATCGTCAGCAATGGGATGACTTAACACTGGCGCACCTGCCCACGCAAGGTGCGGAGCAACTGCGCTGGCAGCAAGGGTTTCGCCATCTGCTGAGCAGTGTCAGCATCAACTTGGTGTTTATGCGCTCGATGGCCGATGCCGACGGCAACCGGCTGGAGGCCAGCGAAACGCTGATCGACATGGCCCTGTGCTACTGCCCGGCCGATAAATTGACACCGGAAAGTCTGGAACAGCCGCTGGCGGAAGCCGCAGACATCTGGCACGCCATTAAGCCAAGCCGCAGTGCCGAACTGCAGCTGAGCGATACCCTTCATCTAGGGCATTCGTTGCTGGGAATGTTCCAACACCGTGATGGTAGTGAACGCTCGGAATCCCCCAGCAGTTTGGAAAAAATGATGCTGTCGCCACTGGCTTGGTTGTTCAACCGCCTGCACATAGAGCCGGAACAGTGGGAAGCCGCCGGCCAAAGCCCCAAATTGGCTGGCATTATTGCCCACCAGGTGTTTGAAGATTATCGCCAACACCAGCATGAAGCATGGAACGAAACCAAAGCAGCGCAATGGTTTGAAAAGGCCATAAGCCAACACGCACCGTTTTTGCATGGACCGCAATTTGCACTGCCAAAGCAACAACTGCGTAATGACGTATTAAAAGCCCTGCAAGCGCTGCAACAATGGCTGCAACATGAAGGCTGGGAGATTACCGCTACCGAGCAGGAATTGAGCGGTACCATACAAAAACTGAGCAATATTTCGGTAAAAGGTAAAGCCGATGCTGTACTTAACAATGAGAAAGGCGACGTACTGATACTGGATTACAAAAACTCCAAATACAAAAACCGCCTGAAGCAGCTTACAGAAGGCTACGAACTACAAACTCGCCTGTACCGAGAGTTGTACCAACATCAGCAACAGGCTGGCGGCATGATTCACAGCGCCTATTACACCTTAAAAGACCAGACGCTGGTGGCCGGTGTGGCAATCAACCGTTGTGAGCTGGTAAACACCATAAACCCCGGTGATATGGGGTTGGCCGAGCAATCAGAAAAAGCCGAAGAACGGCTGCAAAGTGTTCTGCAACAACTGCAGAACGGCATCATTGTGTTGAATAAAGCCACCGACAAAAGAGCCTGGGAAAAGCGTGGTTTATCCACCTACACCCTGAAAGACAATCGCCTGGTACAACGCTTTACTCTGGTCGACATCAACAATAACGAGGCTGACGCATGAATAACGCCATTGCCAACGTAACCCTGATTAAAGCCGGTGCCGGTGCGGGAAAAACCTACCGCATTCAACAAGCACTGGCGGAATGGGTAACAACCAACAAGGTACAGGCCAACCGTATTCTGGCGGTAACTTTTACTAATGCTGCCGCCAGTGAAATGCGCCAGCGCATTAAATTAGCATTGCTGCAAGCCGGGCAAACGGAACAAGCCACACAACTGCAACAGGCAGTAATTACCACCATTCACTCGTTCGGGTTGGATATTCTGCAACGCTTCGCCTTTGAACAAGGCTTATCGCCCGCGCCTCGCCAGCTCAGCGACAGCGAACAACAGTACCTGCTGGCTCATATACTCAGCCAGCTGGACAGTGTGGTCACTTTAGTGGATAACGCAGACCGCTTTGGCTACCGCGAAACTATAGGTGGTAAAGAATACAAGGATAAACACCAGGCGATTCAGGAAGAAATCCTGAAGGTAATTAACACCCTGCGCTCCATCGGCAAAGACGATCCGCAAACCCAAGTCAGTGTGCTGGCAGAAGCGCAAGAAAAATTGACAGCCCTTTATGGCGAAGCCAGCAGTGCCGAAAGGCTGAACACTAACCTGAAAATCGCCATTGAAAACGGGCGCAATAACTTGCCAGAAAAAAATGTTCTGAGTGAGCTGTGGGGAAGAGGCAACCAGCCTTTTGTTGAAGCATTATTCGGCATTGATGTGGCCGATATTGGTAAAAACTGGTCGCATTGGGTCACTTTGCAAACATTGGGTGCGCCTACAAAAGTTTACGGCACTAGGAACAAGCCCGGCGATTCAGATCATATTACGTTGGTCGAAGCGGTCATGGCTGCGGCTCAACAACTGCCTCGTCACCCCGGCCCACTGCAGGACGCCCTGGAAAATCTGCAAAATGTAATTACCAGCGCCATGGCTGCGATTGGCAAGTACCAAGCTGCCAAACGCAGCGCAGGGCTGGTGGATTACACCGACATGGTCGGGCTGGCGCACCAGATTATGCACAATGATTCCTGGCTGCAAGAACTGGCTGGGCAGTTCGATTGCCTGATTATTGACGAATTTCAGGACACCAACCCCCTGCAATACGCCCTGTTAGATAAGCTGCACCAACAAGATGTGCCAGTATTGATCGTGGGCGATTTAAAACAAGCTATTATGGGCTTTCAGGGGGCCGACAGACGCCTGTTTGCCGGCTTGTTAGAGCAGCATAAAAATACCGAAGGGGCCGTTCAGGAACTGGATAAAAACTGGCGCAGCACCGAAGGCTTAATGCAGTTTATTAACGCCATTGGCACAGTTCTGTACGGCGCAGACTACACCCCATTAACCCCGCAGATTAAAGTGACATCCGGCCTTACTCCGGTGCGTATTCTGCATTTTGATCGTGCTGATTGGCTGGCCCAGCCTCATGCTAAAAGTACAAAACCGGTTTATACACGCGAAGGATACCAACTGCTGGCCAATGAAATTGTGGTGCTGCTGCAACCGGATGAAAACGGCCAAACCACTCAGGTCATCGACAAGCACAGTGGCCAACAGCGGCCTATTCAGCCGTCTGACATTGCCGTGCTGGCCAAAAATAAATCGAAACTCAAAGCCTTTGCCAAGGTACTGCGCGAGCAGGGCATTAACATACAAATGCAGGAAGAAGGCTTTTTAGAATGTCCATTGGTCTGTCTGCTGCTGGATGCCCTTCAAGCCCTGAACAACCGTAACGATCAGTTCGCCTGGGCGGCACTGGCAACCTCGCCTATACTGGCTGAGAACCCCGTACAAGCGCTACAAGATTTGCTGCAATCGGCACTGGCAAACCAGCAAAATGCCAACCTGCCACCTTGGGGAAAATCCTTCAGCCACGCGCTTAAAACTGACTTACCTGCCGTCTGCAAAGGCGTAACCAAACAACCGCTGGCGGTACAGTTGCAAGCCATTGCACAGGCTCTCAACCTGCTAGACGTAATTAAAGTATTCAAAGATTACGAACAATACCGAGCCAATCTGCTTAAGCTACAACAACTGGCTAGCCAGTTTGAACAGCAAGACGAGCAAGCTCTGCTCGCTATGGGCATTGTGGGTAAAAACGCAGCTACCTTTGCCGCCTGGCTGCAAGCTATGGGCAGTGATAGCGAAGCCGACGTCAACAAGCAACCGTTGGCTAACCCGATTTCTACCAACGCCGTGGTACTAACCACCTGGCACAGTTCCAAAGGGCTGGAATGGCCGGTGGTGATGGTATTGCAGGCCGAAGACGTACCTGAAACCCGTCTGCCCAGCATTGCCGTTGAATACCAACCAAGCGACAGTTCAGAAGAAAGCAGCGCTGAACACCTGCTGGCCAACAGCAGCCTGCAAATTCTGCCCAGCTTTACCGACAAAACTAGCAAACAAAAAATGCTGGCCGCACGACAAGCCGATACCGATCTGACCGCCAATAACCTGTACTACGTTGCTCTTACCCGCGCTCGTGAACAACTGATTATTCCGGTGCTGGAAGAAGAGGAAAAAAAAGACGATAAGACCGGCCGTATGTACCAAAGCATATTGCCCGTGGTGCATCAGCTGTTACAGGCCAAGCCGGAGGGCATTGTCTCGCGGGAAAAAATGGAAGCCGAACAAAACGGCGTAAAGCAGTTTGCTCTGCAAACCTCCAGCACTAACCGCTGCCTTAGCCTACAAGCCGCTCCAGTAGTTAAACCGCTGAAACACAGCGTAACCCCCTCTAAACACCATGCCCGTACGGCCGCGCTGGCGGCAAACGATGAAGTACAAACCAGAGCATCAGACCCGGCGCTGCAAGGCACTGCCAATTTTAACGAAGGTGAACAGCAACAGCTTCAGCAAGAGCAGCACTTCGCCCGACAGCAGGCCAGCGAGGAACAAGCAGAACACGAGCAGCAACAGCTGGAACAAGCGCAGGAATACCAGCAAGAACAACAGGCCCTGGTCGATACCGTCGCCCAGCCTGGCAGCGTGCAACAACACCGCTACCAGCCGGCATGCGACCTGGACGCCTTAGGTTACCAGGGCCCGGCCAACGAACTCGGTACCTGGATGCACCGGCTGTATCAAGTTTATCTGCTACAGCCGGCCTTGCTGACACGAGCCATGGAAATGCCACCCTGCAATATAAAAGACCCCAGCCAGCAACAAGAGCTGCAACAACACCTGCAAGGATTCCGTACCGCCCTGGAAACCCTGTGTGGCGGCATTGAAACCCTGCGCAGCGAAGTACCTATAACCGGCCTGAACAGCAAAGGTCAGGTAATTAGTGGCGTAATCGACCTGCTGGTGGAAGACAGGCAGGGAAACTGTTGGATTGTGGACCACAAAACCGACAAAGAAGCTGTATCCAAGGGCTATTGGGAACAGCTGCAAACCTACCGGCGGATACTGCAAAAAAACCGTAACGTAGCAGGGTGCGTGCTGAACTGGACGCGGCATGGGGAAATGAGTGTATGGCGGGGGAGTGGACATTAGGTGACATCACCAACATAGGCCTGATCTGGGTTCTCCGTCGAGAGGTTACACTTCCGAAGCTGCTGCGCAAGGTCGATAAGCTTGGGCGGCTCCGGCCTTTGCCAGACGACCTCGAGGATAGCCGAGCTTGAAGTCGGCGTACAGATCCTGGAATACGGGATCCTTGTTCAAATGCTCTTCAAGCGGGAACTGTTGTCTGTCTAGCTAATTCAGTAAGATAGGTAGTTCCGTCGCCAGGCTAAAAGCGGCTAATTTAGATGCATCACAACGATAACGAGACACCAATACCAGCATGCTGATTGATAATGTAACAACCAAAGTCACTGATATTCTGGCCGACTCGATAGAGCAAGGTGACAAGCTGTCAGTGATGACAGGACTTTTCTCCATATATGCCTTTAACCATCTGAAAGCCTCGCTGGGCAAGGTGGAGTCCGCCCGTTTACTATTCTCGCAAGCCAAAGGTTTTGACCTAGTAGCCGATGATGCTAACAACTCACCTTTTGGCAGCTTGAATGGTGGCAAACTGGAAACCAAATTTCGCAACCAGCTAAACCAGAAAGCCATTGCCCAAGAGTTCGCCAACTGGTTGGAAGAGAAAGCGGCGGTGCGCTTGGTTGAACAAGCTGGCGCAGTTCACCAGCACGTTACTCATCTGGAACAAAATGCGACCGCTATTCAGGGCGCTCAGTTCAATGGACAAGGGCTTGGCCTTACTCAAACCAGTGGCTTTGACATGATCAGCCTGGCCAAGGCAGAGCAGGCTCTACAATAAAGAGGGCGTGGCGATACGGGGCAAGTTTGCTCAGTGGTTTGAGGAAGAGTTTACCGCCCAACTGCGTAAGCCTAAATACCGGATTCTGTATCCAGATGTTTGGGATAAGACCGATTCTGATAGCTATGTTATCAATGAACAGGCGTTGGCTGAGCTGGCACGCAGTGTTCACAACGGCTACTTTGCCCAGGATAAGAAGAAAGATGCAGCAGGCAATCCGCGGTTTGCCGAGTCAAAGCTGTCAGCCAAAGGTGAAGGTGGAAAAACGGCTGCCGATGAATCAGCCTACAACCTGATCATGAAAGATAAAGAAAGGCTGCTGTCTATGGACAGTAAACTTCGCTTTATCTCCTCCCACTCGGCATTGAAGGAAGGCTGGGACAACCCCAACGTCTTCCAGATTTGTACCCTGAACGAGACCAACTCCGTGATGAAAAAACGTCAGGAGATTGGTCGAGGCCTTCGTTTGGTGGTAGATCAGTCAGGCGAGCGAGTGCCTTATGGTTTCGAGGTCAATACCCTGACGGTAATGGCGAACGAGTCCTATGAGGATTTCGTGACTCAGCTGCAAAAGGAAATTGAAGAAGAGGAAGGCATCAAGTTTGGTACGATTGAGAAGCACCAGTTTGCCAATATTGTGGTTTCTGCTGAGCATGAGGTTAAAGCATTCTTGGGAGCTAAGGTCTCGGAAGAGATCTACCAGCATATGCAGGCACAGGGCTACATTGACAACAAGGGAAAGATCCAGGAGTCACTCAAAGTTGCGTTGGCCGAGAGCAAGGTCAATTTGCCTGAACACCTTGCCGAACATACCGATGCTATTGTTGCCACCATTAGTAAAGTAGCGAAAGGTCTCAGCATCAAAAAGCACGAAGAGAAGAAAACCGCACAACTGCGTGAAGACAACTGCAAGCAGGTCGTGCTGGGTGAAAACTTCAAGGCGCTGTGGGATCGCATTAAGTACAAGACCACGTATCGAGTGAGCTTCGATGTGGGCGACTTGGTAGCCAAGTGTATTGATGAGATCCGAGCCACTGTGGATGTCCGTAGTGCCAAGTTTGATTACACCAAGGTGAGCGTTGAGATCAGCAAAGCTGAGTTGGGTACTACGGTCAAGGAAAGCAAGGTTCACACTTATTTAGCATCGCAACTATCAGCCGCCTGATGTGGTGACGTACCTGGAGTCCACCACCAACCTGACCCGCAAAACCGTGATCGATATTCTGCTGGGCTTGGGTGACAAACTGGAAGCCTTCAAGAATAACCCACAGCGGTTTATTCAACTGGCCAGTGAAGTGTTCCGTAAGCAGATGCGCTTGGCCATTGTGGATGGAATCAGTTATCACCGTATCGGTGATAATGATTATTATGCACAGGAGCTGTTCCAGGAAGCTGAATTGACTGGTTACTTAAAGGACATGGTAGTTGCTAACAAGTCGGTTTACGACTACATCATCTGTGACTCAGATGTAGAATTTGAGTTTGCTGAAAAGCTGGAGCAAGCCTCTGAGGTTAAGCTTTACGCCAAGCTACCTGCGTGGTTCAAGATTGACACTCATCTGGGTAGCTACAATCCTGACTGGGCTGTATTGATTGGTAAAGACGATGGCATGGGCGACCACCTTTACTTTGTGGTGGAAACTAAATCCAGTATCTTTTCTGACGATCTAAGAGCCTCGGAGCAAGCCAAGATAAACTGTGGCATTGAACACTTTAAAGCATTGGCAAAAGATGAAAAAGGTAATGCCATTAATAATCCAGCCAAGTTTGTCAAAGCAGATAAGTTTGATACGTTCGCCAATAGTTTTATTGACTAGAAAGTAATATTTATCTCTATTAGTTGATGCTATCGAGACTTTTGTCAAAGAGCCTATAATATGTTGGATAAAGCATATAGGCTCTTTTTTAGCTGTGCTCATTATTTTTATCTGACACTTAACCTAAAAGGTTAGGTGTCAGGTAAAGATATTGACCATTAATTCTCTACCATCAGTCGTGCCAGTTTGGCAAAAATTGAACTTTTGCTGCTGTCGCCACTTTTCAGCATATCCAGGGTGAAGCTATTGAGATAGACACCAGTCAAAGGATGGCTGAACACATCTCGTGGCTCGCCTTGTTCATTCCATATCAGCAGATTCTCAACCAGGTTGGTTTTTGCCATGGACTGATTGGTGGGTTGAGCTTTGCTGATCAGCACATATAGGCCATGATCGTGGGGCTGCAAATAGGTGTGGTGGTGCTTCATCTTATGGGACTTGGTCAGTGAGTCATGTATCGAACGTCCGGGCGAGATCAAATAGGGAAGCACATTGCTCTCGGCCTTGGCTGAGCGGGTGATGGTGTAGCCGGTAAAGTCTCCGCCACCTTGCTCGGCTAGGGCTTTTTCCTGCTCCTGGTATGCGTAGAGGTCCACCACATTAAACTGGGCCGGACCAATCAGGCGAGACACACGAATGCTGTTATAGCTGGTGAGCAGCGCATCGGTGGCATGATCGTACAGATAGAAACCGTTATTGAATAGTTTGTCCAGCCGGGCCAGCGCCGGATGCTCAACGGCCAGCCAGTCCAAGTCACCTTCAGTAACACCGTTTTCAGTCACCGTCAGCATGCTCTTTTTCACTTTCAGCTCGACATGGCCAAGCAGGCATGTCCCATTTTTTTTCTTTCGAACAGAGAAAGCGGTGTAATGACCAGTTGTTAGGTTAGGCATTGGTAGGTAACGCAGGGACAGTAAGCTTTCCTTGAACCATAACTCGGTTTTGGTACGGCGAATCTTGCTATTTACCAAAGTGACAGCAGACTTCAAGCGGCTGCGAGGCTTGGCCAAGTCGGCATCGTACTGCTCAGAATTTGTGGTTTTCTGCTCCTGAATAAAGTCGAGTGCGTCCAGCATTTTTCGGTCTATGTTCATGCCCTGCAGTGCCACAGGTAGCGGATTATGGTTCAGCCAGCCCTGCAGGCGATCAAGTTTAAGTTGGGTATAAATATCCCACCGTAAGTCTGGTTGCTTGCGGTGGGCATCAAATGCATCAAAAAAGTCTGAATACTCGGCTGAGGAATCATTAAGCTGACGAATACTGTTGCTGGCATCGTCTTCTACTGGATTGAGTACCAGAATAGAGGTGTTGGTGGGTAAACCGGAACAGTGTGTACGGGCTGCCTGCTCCAACGATTCCAGTGACCACAGTTGATAGCCGGGCAGTTGACGAGACAGTTCCTCGAAGAAATAAGCTTGCTGTGCGGCACTGAAATTCACGCCGTTATTCACTACCAGCACTGTGTTTGCCAGCGTCTGGTCAAGGTCGGTTAGAAATTGATTGACCACGTGAGTCGCTTGGAAGGGGAGCGGCGTATGGGGGATCTCCAGCTCGGAAAGGCGGTCGAGCACGGTATTCATGACCACGTTGTAGGTATACGCTTGGCACTCTCCATAGCTACTGCGCTCCCGAAAGAAGTCCAGACTGCTGTCTCGAGCATCGAGCTTGCGACGAGCGCTGACCCGGCCACTGTCAGTGTTAAACCATACTCTATCGTCATCTAGCGCTAAATACAGCTCATCTGCCGGCTCAACCAGAAACTTGCGCTTATGCAGGATGAAAGCCAGCTCACTATGATCTGATGCAAACACGTCAAGCTCGAACGCTTCCATTACTCCGGCGCCACTCTTCTCTGAAACGGGCTTGCTTAGCCGAGCATTAAGGTACATCGTCGCATTGAAGTAAGCAGGTGAAATGGAAAAGCGCTCACTGGCTTGTTCCAGTAGTACCATCTTCAGGTGCAGACTAAACAGCCCCTGGATAAGACGGTTGAGGCTGTGCTCCTCGGCCATCAATTGCTGGCACAATTGCTCAATGCGAGTGGGGAGCGACAAGTGAGCCTGAGTGTTTGTGACACCGGCAGGCGCGAGGTAAAAGTAAACATGCTGCCCGTTTCCTAACCGGTGTAGCTCGTATTTAACGTCTTCTCTGGCATCCAGGCCGAGGAGCTGGCGTAAACGGTTTTTTACTTCACGGTGGATGCGGACGTAGTGATCCCGGCTATTTTCTTTATGTTTCTTCGGGAATCGTTGAACTGCAAAATCAATCGCATATACATTAGAAACCGGAGCCAGCAGACGACGAATAGTAGCCTGTGGGGCTTCTTCCAAACGGATAAGGTTGGTTCGGGCGACTGGGCTGTCGGTTAAAGTATGCAGGTTAGGGATCATCGTTGTCCTCATCACGGCCTGCCGGCCGCCTGTTGATTGATGCGTTACAGTCCAAGAAGAGAGTGCAACATCGGGTTGATGTGCATGGTCATTTTTAGCCTAGACTTTTCTTGTCGTCGCTTGCGCTCACGGTCTACGGGCTGGTAATACTGGTGGTCAGCCTGCAGCAGGTTAAGGTAGTGGATACTGTGATCCCTATTTTCTTCCCACATCAGGTTGTTGGGGTTTTGGCAGTAGGCAGCGTTCAGGTAAAAAAATTTGATGCATTGATAGCGGCCGGACAAGGCCTCGCGTATTTGGGACTGCCCTTTCGCGTCGGCCGTTTGGTTAGCGATACTCCTGATTTGGCTGATCTTTTTGCCACTTTTTTCGATAGTCTCTTCAGCCCGATCCAGATCGTCCAGCTTAGTGGCCCAGCGTTTGACGTCTACACAAATCAGATCGTCTTCAACCTCGATAAAACGGTCAAAAAATTCATATACCAAGGGGCCTAGACGCTCAAAAACTTCCAGGTCTTTAAGTGGCTGAACTCCATAATGTGCCAATACCTTGTCAAATAGGTACTCGCCAACGTTGCCTTTGAGCAATGGCACCAGCTTGGGATGCGGGAGCAAACTGTCAAATGCCGTCTTCTGGATCTTGTCGCAGTCACGTATGAGCTCACCCACCAGGTTCCCCCGAGTTGGATCAACGTACTTGCTGTATTGCGGAAAAATGGTCAGCTGCGGACGATATTCGCGGGCCCCGCCGGCAAAGTCTGACAAGGCGCTGTAATCTTTATGGGCCAAGCCATCTGCGCCTCGCTTGTGGCATAGCATAATTTGCTGTTCGCCCTGCTGGCGCGAAATAAACAGTGTGTTATGGATGGCCTGCATCTGCTTGTTGGCGGCATACAGAGGGTTGGCCTGCAGCTTCTCCAGCCAGCGCTCGGGATTGGCGAAAGAGTCAGGATCCCGAAACAGATTACACAGCTCCAGGTATTCAAAATCGCCATCTCGCACCCGGTTAATCCAGCCGGTTTTGAGAATCCGCTTGTGGACGTCATCAATGCGACGCCCGTTGCTCAGTATCCTTTTCTCAAAGGAACTGCGTTGCTCAAAAGTGGAGAATGAGAGTGTCGAATTCATTGCTTCACAGAATTCTTTAAGGCGATAGTTAAGTAGTGACATGCTCTCCAACACTACTTCGTTGCCCGCACTTTCACTTAGCCCAGCAAACTGAAACGCCACGTTATGAATCACATCGCTGGGCAGAAACACCTCGGTTTTCAGCCAGGTGTCACGGCGCTCGATCCTGCCAATAGCCTGCATGATCACCTTAAACAGGCTCATGTCATGCTCAGCCATCAGCAGGCGGTAATTATCGCCTTGAGCAAAGTTAATATTGAATTCGACCATCTTGTGATCAGCAATGTCATCAGCAAGGTGCTTGAGCACACTGACATAGTTGGGCAGGGTATTGAGGTGGGCACCGTTACCCACTACCTCGCTGTAGAATGACGAGTTGATCAGTACTAGACGCTGGAAGTCGACCTCCAAGCGCGGGGCCTCTGTGTCATTGAGATTGCCGTCGTGGTAGCGGACGAAATAATTGAGGCCAGTACCGGCGCTGTTGTAGGTGCTCATAAATACCAGCACACTATTTTCATCCTGGATATAGGTTTCTTGCTTGATGTCCTCAATATTTGCCAGCGGTGAGTCAAAGAATATCAGGCGAATGGTATGACGTCCTTTAAAAGGAGTGAAGGTGAGAATTTTATCATGCCGTTTATCATGTTTTGGGTCACATTTAGAGCTCATGCCATATTGCTGGCGCCATGTTGTTTGGTGTTGGCGGTAAGCCTGAGCAAACGCTTTCTTGAAACCACCTGACAGAGACAAGATTAGGCTATTTTTGCCCTCATAGGCGGCAAGCAACAGCGCTTCCAGTTCGCGATAATGTTGGCGTTTTTTATATTTATTATTCAGAGCATCCTGCAACGGGTTCTGTAGCGCAGTCATAAAGTCGTTGTATACGGCTTTAAAAGCGGGGTTGTGCTCATAGGTATCGGTCAACATGGTTTGCTCGGCATCGAACACCTTGAAGTCAACCGTCCGGATTTGGGCCCGCAGCTCTCTCAGATCCTTGAGCATGGAGATGTCATTTCGATCTCGTTCGACAACTCGGTATCCAAGATTTTGAGCGTAGCGCTGCAAAAAGTGGCGGCTGAAGTTGCCGTTTTTGGTATGGCTGAAGCCGCTGGTGGCGCTAAGCCCTATCACTTTATTGTTGGTGCCGGTCAAAAGGCGCAACAGCATGGCCTCGGGCAACTCTTTCACCAGATCCATCTCAAATGCCAGGATTATTGTGCGTTCAGCCCCTTTATTGACGTAATTGAGCTCAGCTACAGGTGTCATGGTGAAGACGGTTTTTGGCTGCAGGTAGGTGTAGAAGTGGTCAATGATCAGATTTTCGTCGGTGGTACGGTCAAAGACATGGCGTACTTCTCCAGCCACCGTATTGGCGGCATCAACAAACTCCCCGAGTGGCGTATTTTGGCTGCTGGCGTTGTCCTGTCCGCCGTTTTTAACCCAGCGCTTGAAATGTCGGTTGGTTATCTGCGCGCAGGCGGCCAGAATGGCGGATACCAGCTGAAACAGGTCGTGCAAGGTTGGGTTGGTGTCGCCAGTATCACCCTCTACCTCGTAATACAGCTCGGTACGGGTGATGTCCCCTTCACTGTTACGCAGGCGAATGCGCTTTAACCCCTCCTCGTTGACGTACATTTTGGCATTAAAGCTGAATACGTTACGGGTGAGTGAGATGATGCGATCAGCTGAGCTGCCATTCACTTCAAATGCGCCCAGTTGATCACGAAACATCTTGAGTACGGAGTCAAGGGTGGTGCCTGAAGATAGCTCGCACTTGTTGGCAAGGAGCTCCCGAATGGCAGTGATAAACTGAACCTTTTCTCTTTCGAAGGTGGTTTGCTCTTCGAGAGGTTTTCCTCGGCGTTCCAGGCTGAGCACTGCGTTGTAAATGCGCCCTGTAACCGAGAAAACATGTGCTAGGTTATTTTCTTTCTTTACGAGGCGAACATGGCAGCTGTCTTCTAAGCGAGTGTAAGCTTCGTGCAGCTCATCAATGACCACAGTAAAGCGAATGTTGTTACGGCGGAACGGGCAGTCCGGATTAAGCTGAAAGTGTTCAGTACGCAGGTAGTCAACTTGTTCGGCGTGGGACTTACCGGCCATGGTGCTGATCTGTGGCTCTTCAGGCTTTAGTTTGCCACCAACCAGCAGATCAAAGCTGACCGGTTCAAAACGAACTCCTTCACCGCGCTTAAGCGTTGCTAAACGGTAGGTGGAAGTGTCGAACTTGTTGGTGGTCATCAGGAGGACTGAGGGAAGATACCGGCACACTTCAAACGGCAGCACCTGCTTGATGATTTCGAGATAGACCTCGTAGACACTCACCTTGGGTGCTGTCTTTCCCATGGCCAGCATCTGTACTGTTTTTTGCGCTCGCTCACGACGAGCCTCAATACCAAGGCGGATGTATTCCTGTACCGACGGCGCAGCACAGCCTGGCCCAAACAATGTCTTACAGGCAGACTCTATGGTGCTGCGCAGACTGTGGCGATGGTTTTTCAGCTGCTCTTCCGCCATCTCCTTTTCATGGATGGCGTCAAGTGTTCCAACCCCAGCCTGTTGCTCGATTTGTGCTTCACAGCGGTCAATTTGTGCAATCAGATAGTTGAGCCTGCGCATCTCACTGCCGATGAAGGTACTCGTTTTTGCACCTTCGTACCAATGGGTATAGCGTTCGCGATTTTTCAGCCCAGAGCCCCAGTCAATAAAGTCCAGCTCGGCCGTGTCCTTGCGAGACACGACGCAGATGAACTCACCGCCCGCAGCAAGAATCCGCTCCTTTTGGCGATTATCGAGGTCTATCTGCGACTTTTGCGGCGACATAAACAGCAAATTGGTGAAACCACCCTCAAGGGGTAAATGGTCGAGTGCCTGAGTGCTGGTAAATCTCTCCAGGTACTCAACATAGCCCTGAATTACACCATAGCTTTTGCCGAAGCCGGTACCGTCTGAGCTGAATATTACCTCGGCTCCATCGCGTTCATGCACATGGTAAAGCTCCGAAGCGCGAGCACGGCAGGCATTAACGTCATCTATGAGCGCGGCGTCGGGAGCTTGCTTTGTGATCTGGTCGCTGAGGCCGAGTTTGCGACAGGTACTGGTTTCGCAGCGTGCTAACTGTCTGTAACGGTTTATGAACAGCTGATCGTTTTCAATCAGAATCTTTTCCACCTGCATCGGAACCAGACTCAATACAGCCGCGATCTCACCAATGATGTCGGACACCGGCTGATGCGGATTGCTAACGTCAAAGCATTTTAGTACTTCAGCCACCGTGGCTGGGTTCTGTGACTTCCTGATAGTGGGAAAAGTCACTCTGTAGTCATAAAGTGCCATGTCATCCTGCAGCAAACATTTGAAACGCTGTTGATCGGCGTTTCCTGTCGGGCGACTGGCGAACGCCAGTATGTTGGCTTCTTTGAGTCTAAAGAGAAGCGCTGCGGCATCACGGTGTGGTGAGTTGAATGCGGTATGTAATTGCTGGCTGAATGGTGAACGGGCATCCAGCCGGCTGTACTTTATCAGGGACGTAAAGTGTTGGCGTAGCAATGTGAGCAGTTGAATATCTTCATCGAGCGTCCATTTCATGATGATTTCTCACAGGCAGGGGGCGAAGTCTAACAGTATGAAATATGCCAATGGGCTTCAATTGAGTTTATTGAGGTGTTGCCAAACATATTAGGCGTTAGTTTCCTCGTCTTCCACATAGCTCAGCAGTTCACCTGGCTGACACTCAAAGTACTTGCACAAGGCATTGATGGTATCGGTGTTGGTAACGTTGCCAGGCACGTTGGCGATGCGGGTAAGCGTCGCTCGGCTGATACCCGTCTCCTTACTGACCTCGGACAGCGTGATCCGCCGCTTCTCACGAAACGATTTCTCATCCAAAAGCTGGATCAACAGCACTCTGATCATAGGTCATCCATAAGTCATATTTTTCATAAGTCTATCAAATGCATCATGCATGACGAAAAAAAGTCATTGGCAATGCTTTTATATGAGCCATTTTAATCTCATGTGATTCAAATGGAGGGTGTTATGAATACCTATCTCACAACTGAAGAGCTGTCTGCCCATATCAAGTACGACGCGCGTACCATTCGCCAGTGCCTTAAGGATTCTGTGTTGTTCGAGGGCGTGCACTACATTCGCCCCTTTGGCGGCCGCAAGATCCTGTACATCTGGGAACGGGTGGAAGAGTCGATGCTGTGATCCAGAGCATTCAGTAAGGAGGACGTTATGGGTGCAGTGAACGGCCGTGACGGCCGCCTTTATCTCGATTTTCGTTTCCGCGGCAAGCGCTGCCGGGAGCAGACCAAACTGGCAGATACGCCGGCCAACCGTAAAAAGCTCGATAAGGCGCTGGCGCTGATTGAGCAGCAGATCCGGGCCGGTACCTTTGATTACGGTCATCATTTTCCCAACAGCCCCAAAGTGGAGCAATTCCGGCAACTGGAGGTGTTGATCTGCCAAAAGGCGGTGGGCGGTGAAATGGACTTCGCCAGCTTTGCCGGCCAGTGGCTGGAAGAAAAGCGGGTGGAGTGGCGCGACAGCCAGTATGAAACCGTTGAAGGCATTTTGCGCTGCCATCTGGTGCCGGCGTTTGGAGAAATGGCCATTGGTGCCATCACCAAAAGTGACATTCTGGCGCTGCGCATGAAGCTTTGTCAGGCGGATGCCGTTACCGGCAAGCGGCTCTCACCATCCCGTATTAACCACATCATGACGGCTCTGCGCATGATAGTGAATGAGGCCGCCGAACGGTTTGAGTATGAGAGCCCCTGGCGCAACATTAAGGCGCTGCCAATGCCCCGGGCCGAGGTGCAGCCTTTTACCTTGGAGGAGGTGCAGCTTATTTTGTCCCGGGTGCGGGTGGATTTTCGGCCTTATTACACGGTGCGCTTTTTCACCGGACTGTGTACCGGTGAAATAGACGGCCTAACCTGGGACAACGTGGACTTTACGGCGCGCAAAATCCATATCCATCAGGCACTGGTAAGGGGCAAGTTGGAGAAAACCAAAACTAGCAGCTCTTACCGCAGCATCGCCATGTCTCAGCGGGTGTATGACGCTCTGTTTGAGCAGTGGGAACAAACTGGTGAAAAAAGCACTTATGTGTTCTGTGCCCGCAACGGCTAGCCGCTGAATCATCGCAATGTCACCCGCCGGGTGTGGTATCCCCTACTGGAATGGCTGGAGCCGCCCAAACGCAATCCGTACCAGAGCCGGCATACGGCGGCCACCCTGTGGCTGGCGGCAGGAGGAAGTCCGGAATGGATTGCTCGCCAGCTGGGGCATGCCAACACCAGCATGCTGTTTCGGGTTTACTCCCGCTATATCCCCAACCTGGTTGGTCGGGACGGTGCGGCCTTTGAATCGCTGCTGGATGAAGAGTTCGAACTGGAGGACGAAGCATGAACCCCATGGTAATGACGCATCACCGGCCCAAGTTGCTGTGGGCCAGCCAGTTGTTTAATGATGGCGCGCTGGCGTCGTGGCAGTTCAGCGAACCGGCGTGGGACTGCTCCCTGTTACTGTTCCCCTGGCAGATGCAAGGAGTATGCCCAGAAGGGCAGTGGGTGCTGGCTGAACTGAACGGCCAGGATGAACAATGTCAGCTTGGTCCGGTACAGGCACTGCCGGTGATGGTGGGTAAGCAGCAACTGGAACGTCAGCTGGCCTGGCTGCCTGAAGAGCAGCGGGAGCTGTTACTGGATATGTGGAGCATGCTGGCTTACATTGGCGATAAAGCATTGCAGTCTTTCTTGCTGGATGTATTGACCGACGAAGGCATCATGAGGGCTTTTTGCCAGAGCAAGGCCAGTCATCGACACCATCATGATCAGTCTGGAGGCTTGCTGGCGCACAGTCATGAGGTGGCGATGACAGCCGCCATGTTGTGCACCCAATACCGGTTGGGGCAGCGTTCTTCCTGGGTGGCTTTTATTGGTGGCCTTTTGCACGACATTGGCAAAATCCACTTGTATTACAACGAGCCATCCGGTGTATGCGGTCAGCATGATGCCTATAATTTTATGGTGCTGGCCCGTCCGCTGGAGCAGCTCAGAGCGTATTCTCCTCAACTATTCGAGGCCCTGAGCGCTTGCCTCACCGCCAAGACTGGGAAGTACGCTGACCCTTATCAGGTGGCCAATGTGGTGCGCATGAGTGACCGGCTGTCGGCCGATGTATTCAACTGGAAAAGTGCCTTCTCTCGGGTGCCGGGGTATTACTGGTATGCCAAGTCTCCTCGGGATGAACAGCTTTACAAGCGGTTGGGGTAAGGGAGGACATCGTCAGCAATAAGCGGGTTATCCGACGGGCAGCCCGCTTTTTTGATCAGTACGTTTCTGGTTCATATGCGCCGTGACGGCTCTGTTGAGGCGTGATTGGTTGGCGTCTGCCAGGATGCAATCTCATCGGCAGTAAATAGAATGATGGCGAGCCGATGCAGCAGAATGCGCAGGCTGTGAGACGAGTAGCTGGACTTGTCATCATTCCGTCGCTGTTCTTCTTCCCGATGGCGCAGGTTAAGCCAGCCCGAGCCTTTACTAAACCGGGCTTGTTGTTTCATGGGGTAGCCCTGAATGGCAAGCGAGCCGTAGCACCATTGTTTGATAGTTTTTTATCGGTATAGCGCAACGAGAGCCGCCAACGGGGCCAGTCAAACAATTGGCAGGCAATGGCCATAAAGCGTTGAAAGGTGCTCGGGTCATCGAAGCGAATGCCAGAGCGTGAGCTGTTAAAGTGAGTCAGGGTATAGCGGATCAGCCAGCGTAATTCGTCACGCTCCTGAGGAGATTGATAGAGTTTTCTACAATCAGCCAGCGCTTTGGCCACATCTCGCTTCTCTGCCACGCCGACTGGCTCGGGTGGTAGCAACTGATGCCGTCGGCTGCGGGGAAACAGTCGGGGCAGCTGTTTGTCGGTGGTCAAGTCCCGCAGCGCCAGGGCGCTTTGATGCCACTCTTCTATCTGCTCGGTACTCAGCTGATAAAACCAGGCGATTTCCCGGTGATCATAGCCGGCCTGAATTTTGCTCAGTACCGCCAGCATGGGTTCGTATTGACGTTGTTTTACTGGTTGTAATGATGCGTCAATGCTTGCGGCGCGTGAGGCTCTGGGCGAGGGAGCGGGTCGAATATAGCGATTCAGTCGCTTGCGTAAAAAGCCAGCTGTGTTGGCCGGCGTAATTACTTGTTTTCCCCTGTGACGCAGACGGATACGGTGGGGTCGCAAACCCAGCAGCACCTGTGCCTGATTGCTGGTGAGTTCGCGGCGGTGTTGCTGTAAATACAACCCCAGCAGCAGATCGGTGAAATGCAGGTAAGTACTGAGGCTGATTTCGGGGCTGCTGTGGCCAGAAAAGGCCGCCAGTGCATGATACCTGTCTCGCAAGCGTCCGTGCCCTGTAACGAGGGTTCGGACCTCCTGGCGCTTGGGATCATCATAGGGAAGCAGTGCATCGACGCATGTCGGCAGGCGCAGTTGATCGGTGTGCAGCAACAGTTGCAGGCGTGAAAGCGCACTGTGTCGCAGATGGTAGAGGCGGAAGTAGAGACCTCCGCTCAGATCTTTCAATATGGTGTTCACCGCCAGCGAAAGTGGAGTGATATCCAGTTGCTCAAATTTGTTTTCAACTGTTTGGTGAAAGAACAGCTCATTGTCACTTTTGCTTTTAATGCGCTTCTCGCTCAGGTAATGGCGAATCACATCGGCTTCTTCAGCTGTCAATAAAGGAAACAGGGGACTTTGCGCAGTCCGGCTTCGGTTTTATTGCTGCCATGCCTGTTGTTCCTGATGAATAACCAGCCAGTCGGCCGCAATGGCATCAAAATAACGCTTTGCGGTCGAGACGGCATTGTCACGCTCTGCGAGGTGATTGATCAGCCAGTTAACCAGCGTTGCCTCGGGCAACAGCAGCCTTTCATTACTGATCACCTCTAGCTCTTCAATGACGGTGCGTTTGCTTTTTGGGCGGGCTCGGTCTTGCTGAAAAACTTCTCGTAATCGGGTCAGCAGATAAGGCTGTGAGCGTCGCCCAACCGGCTTGCCGACTGGACGGGGAGTGAGTTTCGGGAAGCGGGTAAAGCGATGAAAGTCGTGCTCATTACAAGTCAGCAGAGCCGGGCGTAACAACCGCTGCCAGTAGTCGTATTGCAGGCTGGCGCTGGGTTGTCTGCCGGTGGCTAGCTGAGTGAGCGAGCAGTTAATGCCAAGCTCTTGCTTTAGCAAGAACAGGCACTGCTCCGGAGAAGTCGGCGGCTGCCAGTCTCTGGGTGTGTGTTTTAGAAACTGCCTCAATAGTCCCAGGCTGATCGGATCAGGCGCATAGAGCGCTTCGCAATGAGGTAACCGCTCGTTGGTGTCTGGATCATCTACATATAAGTTGCTGGGCTGGCCTCGGCCAGGTGCTGGCTCCAGCACCAGCCAGCAAGTCTCATTATTGCCCCTCAGCGGACGAGGCTGGTGTAGTGCCTGAGCCAGTGCAGGCCAGAGTGCCAGTCGGCCGAGGCCGCCATAGAGCACCATCGACAGTAACAGCCGTGCAAACAATACATCAGGATCATCTGTCTCCTCCTGCAAACGCTCAAACCAGTGATGTTCGGCTTCAGCAATCAGGTGGGAGCTATGCTGCCAGCGCAAGGTACGGGAAGGCCGGCGGCGACGTAATGTGATGTAAGGATCCGGTACCTGTACCGACCAAATCCCTTGGCGATTACCGATTTCCAATTGTTTGCAGATAAAGCTGTAGGCGTACCGGTAGGCCCCTTCACTCTTCAGCTCCTGCTGTAACAGTGTATCGATTTGCGGCCAGGCCTTATCAAAGTCAGTATCGATAGGAGGGATTTGCATCATGCCTGGCAGATGCTTTCTGAAAATGGCCATGGCAGCACGCAGGGTCTGCGCATCCCGCTGCTGACGCTTGGCCTGACGATGTTCTCTTCCCTGCATGGTCATCAGTGCTGGCTGGGATGGAGGACGGATCAGCGGATTGTCCATCCGGGAAGCGCCTTAATCTGATGTTTTTTTATTATGGATTCAATCACTTCTGCCAACTCGCGACATTCCCCCATGCTCACAAAACTGTGTCGTCCCATAGCTTCTTCCCCCATTTCCTCGTGGCCCATCCAGAAGTCGATAAGCTCTGGATTAACTTGCTGTCTTGCCAATTCTGAGCGCAGGTGGTGACGAGCCCAGTTTTGGCCCAGGGAAGGCAAGGTGCTGGCAACGCGCTGTAAGGTCCGGAGCCTGAAAGCGGCTAATAAATACTTAGCTGGCGTAGGTGCTCCAGATAGAGCTCTACCTGCCTGGCGGCGGTAGCAGGGATCACCAGCGTCCTTGCTGACAGACCATGCCTTCTTTCTTTATCCGAGATCCACCAGGTGCGCTGATAGGGATTGAAATCACCCAGTTTGCCCATCGGGGCAGTTACGTCCCGGTGACCTGTCGAGAAAGTCAGCAGCGCCCAGACGTAATAGACATAGCGATTATGAAAGGC
The DNA here is from genome assembly GCF_002157895.1 of Oceanisphaera profunda. Classification (GTDB taxonomy): domain Bacteria; phylum Pseudomonadota; class Gammaproteobacteria; order Enterobacterales; family Aeromonadaceae; genus Oceanimonas; species Oceanimonas profunda. Next base: position 1,451,433 of record NZ_CP021377.1, on the reverse strand, counting down.
CCTGATGTCAGCTTCGGGTTCGATGGCTCCTGCCAGCATGCTGAATATATGTTGCAGTATCTCTGATGGCACATATAACCGGCTGCCCAGGTTATTGTCTTTTTGAGCTCGAATGGGGAGCCCAGGTCTTTGCTCAGCTATGGAAAAAAGGGCGTTGACGTACTGGGTGTGGTGCTAGAGCGCATCATCTTGCGACAGGTGACTGTATGACAACGCGGGACGGGATTTATGGGACTCTCCTCGAAGTAGGGCAATGATAGCCCTGTCCGTCCCCTGATTGAGTAACCAGTGTTCCAGATATCGCACTATCAGGCCTGGTGTCAGCCTGGTTTTGTATACCTCATTTATCGATTTCAACCACTCTCGCATTTCACCGGGAGTCGGTGGGCTCATGGATGGATAAAATCGTGCAACCCAGTCGTGCAGTTGGATGGGCAGGGGGCGAAAAAAGTGGTCCGATACTGCCGGCAGTATCGGGTTCAGCTCATTCGGTTGCTTGCTTGCCGGAACGTGATGAGTGAGCCGAAGGCAGGGATGATTTTCGACTATCCCCAGCAGTTGCTCCTGATTGGCTCGCTCATGAAGCCAGTTGGGATCTCGCCCTGTGACCAGAGCCAGCAGCATCCAGCCGGCCAGTACATCCCGCTCCTTAAGCTGTTTCAGACAATGCAGCACCAGATGTTGAATGTCCCACTCGCTGGCTTGAGTGTAACTGCAAGGCAGCGATTGCTGGCGGCTGGAGAGCTGCTCTGCCAGACGCTGACCCACAACCAGCGCTTTCTTGCGTTTTAGTGGATCCTTAACCCTTAGCGTGTTGCCAGGAGTAATTCGGGCTGGCTCATCGGCCTGCTGACTATCTGGCGTTTCCGGAGTGAGCTGAAGTAGCTGAACATCAAAACCTGATTCCTCTGCAGGCTCCAGGGGTACGGTGGTGATGACTTCTGGTCGCTCGAAGGTCAGGTTTACCCTGCGCTTGCGAACAATACCCTCGATCTGATGCGCTGCATTACGGATGACGACGGACAGATAGCCCCGCTCCTTATCCAGCTTACTAGTCCGGATATTTCAGCTTACGTACTTCCAGCTCTTCACCGAGGTCGATCAGAGAATCGGTGCTGGTCGCTCTTGGCAAAAACTGCAGTAACGGCGCATGTTTGGCGCTGGTGGCGATTTGCCGGATTTACCGTAAGGCCGAGTCAATCCCTGAATTTTGATGTCCCAGAATATGGACCTGACAGCAGCACAGCAGGATCACCCCAAGCCATTCTTCAAACTTTTCGGCATCGTCTACTTTGTGCAAGGGGGCGCATAGCGCCGCTGCATAGGGTGCTTCCGTCAGCAATTTCTGATTTTTTATCCAAACAAAAGTCTGCTGATAAGTGCTGGTATCAGGCATGGGCAATTGAGCCAGTGCCTGTAAGCGCTGTTCCATGTGTTCGGAAAATAGTGGTAGGTGCTGCTGAAACTGAGTCAGCATGGGAGAGCACACTTGTGCAAAGCGCAGAAAGACGATTTTCCGGTGAGCTGTTGGCGGTGACGGTGGGGCAATGATTTTACTGAGGTATTCCCGTCGGGCGGCAAATGGATTCAGATCAGTCATGTGGCGGACTCAACAGTTTGCTGAGCTCTGAAATCACATCGGATGTTGAGCTGGGGATGCTGGCTTTGGTTTTCTGTTCTCGACGCCGCCGCTGCTTGCGCTGCGTCATCAGCGTATTATGGGCCCTGCCTGTCCATGATGCGAGCATACGGTCCGTAAGCTTGTCAGCTCCCAAAAACTCCTGATGTAATAGCACTGGCATATGAGCAGCCAGTGTATCTCTGATCTATGACAGGCGATCCGGATCTACTGACTGTATCAAAGAAGATATCACCGATCTCCAGGCTGCTTTTTCTATCTCTGAGGTAGTTATGTGATGCTCAAGGTAGGAGATCAGTTGAGTGCCGATTGGAGGCTTATTCGATGGCCAAATTAGCACTGGCCACAGCGGTGCAAAAAGCTGAAACGTGCGCGGTGATTTCTTCTTGTCCGAAGAATCATCATCATCTTCTTCCTGCATTACTCCATGGAGAGTTTCCCTGCTGAGGTAACTATTCAGCTTAGAAATCGAAGTTGAGAAAATTATCCCTTTTCTCAACTATTTTTTCAGGATCATTTGACCGATCCTGTCAGTCTGTCATGCTAGTCCTAAGCCAGCTAACTCCGTGCATAATGAACTTAAAAGACATCAATATCCAAGACGTTGTTGAGCAAACACGAAAGCAACTGATGGCAGACAAAACGATTACGCCTTCTCTCAAAATGTCGATTGAGCTCATTTTGATGATCGTCACGTTGTTGGCTCAAAAATTTGGCCTTAATAGTAAAAACAGCAGCATTCCTCCTTCTCAAGACACGAATCGCAAGAAATCCCCCACTCCCGGCTCTGAATTGAAGCCCGGTGGTCAGCCTGGCCGCATCGGAAAAACCCTGTTACAAACCGACTCCCCTGATGAAATCAATATCATATATGTGGAGCGAGATTCCTTGCCGAAAGGCCGGTACCACGAAGTTGGCTTTCAAAAGCGCCAAGTGGTTGATATCGATATCAGTAAAGTCGTCACCGAGTATCAAGCTCAGATCCTTGAAGACGAGCACGGTATCCGTTTCATGGGACAGTTTCCTCACGGTGTAACTCGCCCTGTGCAATATGGCGCCGGTCTGAAAGCCCATGCTGTGTACTTATCTCAATATCAGCTACTCCCTTACAACCGCATTGAAGAGTACTTTAACGATCAACTCGGTATCCCCCTCAGTGCGGGCAGCTTATTTAACTTCAATGAGCAAGCCGCAACATTAGTGCGTTCATCAGGTGCGCAAGATGCCATCCAGCACGCCTTAGCGCAGTCGCCGTTACTGCACGTCGATGAAACGGGCATCAATGTGGATGGCGTACGCCATTGGCTTCATGGTGCATCGACCACTCAGTGGACGTATTTTTACCCGCATAAAAACAGAGGGAAGCTCGCCATGGATGAGGCGGGTGTTTTACCTTATTTTACCGGTGTGTTGTGTCATGACCATTGGAAACCGTATTACCAATACACGCAATGTGAGCATGCCTTGTGCAATGCGCATCATCTGCGCGAACTTGAGCGTGCTTGGGAGCAGGACGGCATGGAATGGGCCAAAGCGCTGCAAACCTTATTAAAAACGATAAATAAACAGCAAATTGATGAGGGCGCGTTAGACGGGCTCAGCCAGCAGCAGTATATAAAAGAGTATCAGGGCATCTTAGCGAGGGGCGATACCCATTGTCCGCCACCAGATGAAAGCACTCGAAAAAAGGGCCAACGAGGGCGGCTAAAACGCACCAAATCACGGGCATTATTAGAGCGATTACGGGACTATCAAGATGATGTCTTGCGCTTTATGGTGTCTGACGTAATGGTGCCGTTTACCAATAATCAGGGTGAGAATGACATCCGGATGACCAAAGTTCAGCAAAAGATATCCGGCTGTTTTAGAAGTATGCAAGGTGCTGAGATGTTCTGTTTAATCAGGAGCTATCTCTCGACGTGTCGAAAACAGTCCGTGTCAGCGAGCTCAGCCTTGACGTTATTATTCAACGATCAGCTTCCGAGCATTTTTTACGCCAAGTCGGAAGCTGAATAGTTACCCGCTGAGTTCTGATATCAAAGACTCAGGCAAAACGGATGCATTAACCCAGCGGGGGTAAATGCTGCACCATTCATATGCTGCAAGGGCGGCAGGATGCAGTTCCATACGGTCTGATGCACGTACTTTTACTATCGCCGGCACGGTATTTCCTTGTCACTTGGCCATGATTTATACTGTGCGCGTCAGACTCATATAGATCAAATTTTGCATCTGAATTTGTAAGGTTTTTGTGACCGTGACCACGTAGTTGATCTCGATTGACGTAAAATCCGCGGAACTAGCTGGCCACGTCAAATCTTTTTAGAACAAAGGCTTACGCTTAATATAGAATGATGGCGGAGTGGACATACTGGATGAAGTCGGCGCTACGCTTCTCCTACCTTCAAACGCTGCACGTTTGCCACCCCGCCATTAATCTTAAAAATCCCTAGGGTGCGTTCTCAATTATGCCAGCCAGATAACGGCTGACACGAGGCTCAACATTGACTGGTAATTTTTTGCCAGTCGTTCGTACCTAGTTGCTATACGACGAAATTGCTTCAACTTTTGGAAGAAACGCTCAACCAAGTTGCGATCTTTATAAACATGACGATCCAACGGCCTTGGCTCCAATCGATTTCTTCTTGAGGGTATCACCGCTTCTGCTCCAACACTTTGAATACTTTCAACAAACGCATCTGAATCATAACCCTTGTCAGCCAAGACCTGGCTAGGCGTAAAACCATCCAATAATGCCTCTGCTTGATCATATTCTGAGGCCAGCCCTAGGGTTAACAGTAAGCGCACGGGGTTGCCTAAAGCGTCAACGGCAGCATGGATTTTAGTCGTTAGTCCACCTCTAGACTTCCCCATGGCTTCTGCATCTTGCTCTTTTTTTTAGCCGCCCCATGTTGATGGACACGAACGATACTACCGTCGCTCATGAGTTGCTCAAAATCAGCTTCCTTGGATAACTCCTCCATTATCGTGAGCCAGACGCCTTTGTGAGACCAACGACTATATCGGACGTAAACGCGGTGCCAATGCCCATAAAAATCAGGTAAATCCCGCCAAGGTGCGCCAGTTCGAGCAATCCAAAGTACCGCTTCAACAAATTTGCGATTATCGAGTGCTGTCACGCCTCTATCGCTAGCTTTACCCGGGAGCAGTTCTTCGATGCGCTCCCATTGATCATCTCGTAGCAAGTAATGCATCATAAGTCGTTACCTCACAAGTAGTTACTTCAAATACTATAAAGGTAGCTAATGCAGCCGAAGCGTCAAATGAGAACGCGGCCTAAACACCTTGTTGATAATATCGAGCTAGGTACATTGATAAGATAACGACTGTGCTGGTTTTCTCTCCTCACCATTCACGCCTTACCCCTCACGGTATATGTAAAGGTATTCATGACATTCGATACTCGTGGCCATAATGGCCGGATGACACACTTTGATCAGCATGACTCTTTTTGGCTGTTTGGTTATGGCTCATTGATCTGGAAAGCGGACTTTGCTTATTTGGAGCGAAAGCCCGCTTGGATTTTTGATTGGAGCCGGCGTTTTTGGCAAGGCTCCCATGATCATAGAGGCACGCCGAGCGCCCCCGGTCGCGTGGTAACGCTGGTGTCGGAGAGGGGGGCACGTTGTGATGGTATGGCTTATCGCATTACGCCGGCGGTATTAGCACAGCTTGATGTGCGCGAGAAAAACGGCTACTTACGAGAATTAGTGCCGATTCATTTTACAGCCACAAGTGCGGTAGAAGGGCTTATTTACTTAGCCACACCAGACAATGCCGCCTTTTTGGGTGAAGCGCCGTTAGTGCAGATGGCTGAGCAAATCGCCAAGGCTCATGGGCCTAGCGGCGATAACAGTGAGTATTTGCTTAACCTTGAACGTGCATTGCACGAGCTGGGTGTAAGCGACCAGCATGTGTCGGCGTTGGCCTCGCTGATTAACCCTGCAAAATAGAGATCATGAATGGAATGTCGTAGCAATTGCGGTGCTTGTTGCATCGCACCCAGCATCAGTGGGCCTTTACCGGGTATGCCCGAGGGCAAACCCGCCGGCGAGCCCTGTCTGCATTTAATGGCGGATATGCGCTGTGCCATCTTTGGCCAGCCAGAACGGCCAGCGGTGTGCGCCAGTTTTAAAGCCATGAATGATGTCTGTGGCAGTTCTAAAACAGAAGCGATGTGGTTGATTAGCGAGCTGGAAATAGCAACGGGCTAGTAGCGCCGAGCACCCAGCTCTTTGCCGTCATACTGGGCTCGCCCCAGTATCTCGTTCTTATGTACTAAGGCCTAAAACGAGATCCTGATGTGCATCAGAAGGACGGCCAAAAGCAAACATCCATGCCGAGGCATGGATGTAAGTATTAGGTTTGTTTTTTAGCTCGGCGCTCGGCGCTGAATCACGACTTCAACCAGGGTAGCGGATTGATGGCGGTGCCTTGGTAGCGAATTTCAAAGTACAGACCAGACTGCTCTTGGCCGCCACTTTCGCCACTCAGGGCAATGGGTTGGCCGGCGGCCACTTTGTCGCCAGGGTTGCGCAGTAGAGATTGGTTATGACCATACAAGCTCAGGTAGCCTTTACCGTGGTCAATCACCATCACCATGCCAAACCCGCTGAGCCAATCGGCATACACCACCTGACCACTAGCGATAGACGTTACTTCACGGCCAATAGGCGCGCCAATTAAGACGCCTTTCCAAGCTAATTGACTGGTACGCGCGCCGCCAAAGCGGTGCACCAGCTGGCCTTTGAGGGGCCAAGGCAGCGTGCCTTTTCTTAAACCGGCAAAGTTACCGCTGGTTTTAGCCACCACCGGCTTTCTGCCGGAAGACGGCCGAGGAGCCACTTCGCTGGGGCGACTGGGCTCGCGGCCTGCGGCTCGGTCACGCTCTGCACGGGCGGCCAGCTCACGGGCTTCGCGCTCAGCGCGGGCTTTGGCTTCTCGTGCAGCTTTAGCTCGAGCTTCACGCTCGGCCTTTTCTCGGGCCGCTTGCTCACGAGCAGCCTTGGCGATGGCGGCTTTAATTTGCTGTTCGAGATTATTGGCAGACTGCTGCAAGCTCGCCAGTCGCTGGTTACTTTTGTCGAGGGTGCTATTGAGCTGCTTGGCGGTTGCACTGCGTTTGCTTTGCTGTTCTTTAAGTTTTTCTTGCTCGCTTTGCTGTTGCGCTAACAGCTCATTAAGCTGATGGCGACTTTGCTCTGCTTGGCGGCGGTTTTCTGTTAGTTGCTTGGCGGTGAGGGCCAGTTGCTGCAGGGCCTCGGCACGCACTTGGTTTAAGTGGGCGTAATAATGCAGTAAACGGTCGATTTCGGTGCTGTCTTGGCCATTGAGCAGCAGCTTCAGATAGTCATGACGACCATTCTGGTAAGAGGCGCGCAATTGCTCAGCCAATAGCTGCTTTTGCTGCTCCGCTTGTTTATTCAGCCGCGCATGCTCTGCATCTAATTGCGCTAATGCGCTCTCATTGCTTTTGAGCTGTTGCTGAGTTTCATTCAGCTGACGGGCTTGATTAGAAATGGCTTTTTCATCATTGGCCAACTGTTGCTGCAGTTGTTTGAGCTGCTTTTTATGCTGCTGTACGTCCTGCTGCTGGCTGCTGATCTGGCTTTTAACGTTTTTCAGCTCTTTGCTGTCGTTTGCCCATGCGAAAGTACCGGCCATCAGACCGGTACTTAACAATACTAAGGTGGCGAACCGTCGCTTTTTGCCCATAGACTCGATTATTTCAGAACCATCAAAGGCTTACCAGTCATTTGCTCAGGGATCTCCATACCAAGTAAATGCAGCATGGTGGGCGCTAAATCAGACAAGCGCCCTTTGGCGACCGGCGTGGCATCGCGGCCCACGTAAATCAGCGGCACCGGTAAGTTGGTGTGCGCAGTTTGCACTTGGCCGGTGATGGGATTCACCATTTGCTCCGCATTACCGTGATCCGCAGTAATTAAGGCCTCGCCACCCACTTCTTTCAGTGCGGTTACCACGCGGCCCACCGCTATATCTATGGCTTCACAGGCTTTAACTGCCGCTTCAAATACGCCGGTATGACCCACCATGTCGCCGTTTGGATAATTACAAATTATCACATCAAACTCTTGGCTTTTAATGGCCTCCACCAGTTTATCGGTGACTAACGCCGAGTTCATTTCTGGCTGCAAGTCATAGGTGGCCACGGCCGGGCTTGGGATCATCACTCTTTGCTCGCCTTTAAAGCAGGCTTCACGGCCGCCATTAAAGAAGAAGGTCACGTGAGCATATTTTTCTGTTTCAGAAATACGCAGCTGCGTTTTATCGTGATCGGCTAACCATTCACCCAAAGTGTTTGGCAGCGCTTCTGGCGGATAAGCACACGCAGTTTTAATGTCAGCGGCATATTCGGTCAGCATCACAAAGTTGCTAAGAGCCGGGCGTACTTGGCGCTCAAAGTGACTAAAGTCATCTTCAACGAAGGCGCGGGTTAGCTCGCGAGCGCGGTCGGCTCGGTAGTTCATAAAGATTACCGCATCGCCATCTTGAATGGCTACCGGCTCACCAATAGTGGTGGCGGTAATAAATTCATCGTTCTCGCCGCGTTCATAAGCGTCTTGCAAACCATCTAAGCCATTATCGGCATTAAACTGCGCTTTGCCTTGGGTGAGCAAGTCATAGGCGACTTGCACACGCTCCCAGCGATTATCCCGATCCATGGCAAAATAGCGGCCAATAATAGTGGCCAAACGACCCTTGCCCAGCTCAGAGAATAACGCCGTAAAACGCTCTAAGGGGGCGTGTGCGGAGCGCGGCGCCACGTCGCGGCCATCAAGAAAGGCATGCAGATAAATTTGTTCAGCACCGCGATCGGCGGCCATTTTTATCATGGTGGCAATTTGGTCTTCGTGGCTATGTACGCCACCGTCAGACAGCAAACCCATAATATGCACGGCTTTGCCCTGTGCCACGGCTCCGTCTACCGCATTGGTGAGCGCAGGATTACGAAAGAATTCACCGCTGCTAATAGCGTGACCAATGCGGGTAAAGTCTTGATACACAATGCGCCCAGCACCAATATTCACGTGGCCAACTTCCGAGTTGCCCATTTGCCCATCAGGCAGGCCTACGTCGTAACCCGAGGTAGAAATCAGCATAGAAGGGTAGTCTTGCAGCAAACCATCGAGCACTGGCGTGTGAGCGGCGTGAATAGCGTTATTCTCGGTTCTTTCACTATAGCCCCAGCCATCCATAATGATGAGTACCAGAGGCTTTTTGGTTGAGTTCATAGTGTAAACCCTATGTTGTTATTGATTCGAGATGCCGTTACAGAAAAGCAGTGGGCGCATGTTACTACAATTGCGGTTTTAGACTCTAGCCAAATAGCGGCATAGATGGCCAAAGTTTAGCACGAGCTCACAATGACAATAGTTATCATAAGCGGGCTGCTGTTATTTGCCGATACCCCATGTATACTCGGTTTTTTCCGTATTTTGACTCTACAAGAAGTAATCGCATGCAAGAGTATCTGGATTTTTTCGCAAACAACACCCTACTGGTCGTGGCTTGGTTTGGTTTAGTGGCAGCGATTGTCGTGATGACAGTAATGGCTAAGCTGAGCAAAGTACAAATCATACCGGCCCAACAAGCCGTACTGCTGATCAATAAGCAAGATGCTGTGGTCGTAGACGTACGCGCCGCCGAAGAGTTTCGCAAAGGCCATATTACGGGCGCCATTAACGTGCCGGCCAGCCAGCTTAAAGCGAATGACTTGAGCCTAATTCAAAAATATCAGCAAAAGCCGCTTATTTTGGTCTGTGAAACCGGCATGACCACCTCCAGCATTGGCCGTATCTTAACCAAAGCGGAATTCACGCAGGTTCACACCTTGCGTGGCGGCATGGCGGACTGGCGCACCCAAAATCTGCCGGTTGCTAAACGCTAATCTTTTCACGTCTTATATAAGGATATCTTCATGACTGAAGCAGTAAATGGCGCCGCGACTGAAGCGCAAACCCAGAATCAAGTTGAATTTCAAATCCAACGCATTTATTTGAAAGACGTGTCTTTTGAAGCCCCGGCTACGCCACTGGTATTCCAAAAAGAATGGAAGCCAGAAGTTAAATTGGATTTAGACACCAAAAGCTCGCGTTTAGCGGACAACATCTTCGAAGTTATCTTAACGCTGACCGTCACCTGTGAGCTGGGCGAAAACGAAACCGCTTATCTGTGCGAAATCCAGCAGGCCGGTATTTTCACCATTGGTAATATGGAAGAGCAGCAGCTGGCTCATTGTTTAGGTGCTTTCTGCCCGAATATTCTGTTCCCGTATGCCCGTGAAACTGTGGGTAGCTTAGTGGGCCGTGGTTCTTTCCCGCAGCTTAACTTGGCACCGGTTAACTTTGATGCCTTGTTTGCCGCTCACGTACAGCGTGCTCAAGAGCAACAGCAGCAACCACAGCAGGCGGATGCCTAATGCATAAAGATGCCGCCATCTCAGTATTGGGTGCCGGCTCTTACGGTACCGCTTTGGCCATTGCCCTTGCGCGCAATGGCCATAAAACCTTGTTGTGGAGCCACAGAGCCGAGCAAGTAGCGACCCTTGCCGCCGATCGCTGCAACAAGGTGTTTTTGCCGGACGCTATTTTTCCTGACAGCTTAATCCCCACCGCCGATTTACAACTGGCGGTGCAGGCCAGTCGTGACTTGCTTATCGTGGTGCCCAGCCATGTGTTTGCTGATGTATTAAAGCAAATACAGCCATTTTTACGGCCCGACAGCCGCGTGGCGTGGGCCACCAAAGGTTTGGATCCCAACACCGGTGATCTACTGCAAGTGGTGGCGCGGGATATTCTCGGCGAGCAGGTACCGTTGGCGGTGTTATCTGGGCCCACCTTTGCCAAAGAATTAGCCATGGGCTTACCCACGGCGATTTCTTTGGCGGCCACCGACGACGACTTTGCTAGAGAGCTCGGCGATTTATTGCACTGTGGCCGCTCGTTTCGCGTTTATTTAAACGATGACATGATAGGGCTGCAGCTCGGTGGCGCGGTGAAAAACGTGATTGCCATTGGCGCAGGCTTGGCCGACGGCTTAGGCTTTGGCGCTAATGCGCGCACGGCACTCATCACCCGTGGTTTGGCTGAGTTGCAGCGCTTAGGCGTGGCTTTGGGCGCGGAGCAAGACACCTTTATGGGCATGGCCGGTTTGGGTGACTTGGTACTAACCTGTACCGATAATCAGTCACGCAATCGCCGTTTTGGTTTGGCATTAGGCCAAGGCAAAGACGTGCAAACCGCCATGGCCGACATCGGCCAAGTGGTGGAAGGCTATCGCAATGCGGCGGAAGTTCAGCAGTTAGCCCAGCGCCACGGCATTGAAATGCCCATCTGCGAGCAAGTCTATCAAGTGCTGTATCAAGGTAAAAATGCCAAAGAAGCGGCCATTTCCTTGCTTAGCCGAGATAGAAAAGCGGAATGACAAAAGCAGCGCCTAGCGCCCAGCACCGAGCTAAAAATACCGACGCATAAAAAAGGGAACCGTTTAGGTTCCCTTTTTGCTTGCTAGGCGCTTGGTGCTCGGCGCTGGGCGCTGCTTTAATTAATAGTAAGAGTGCTCGCCACGCTCGTGGTCGGTAGCATCGCGCACGCCAGTAATTTCGCCGGCAAACTGCTCAAGCAGCTGCTTTTCAATACCGTCTTTCAGCGTCACATCAATCATAGAACAACCGTTACAACCGCCGCCAAACTGCAAAATGGCTAAGCCTTCGGGGGTAATTTCGGTTAATACTACTTGGCCGCCATGGCTGGCTAAACCTGGGTTGATTTGCGACTGCAACAAGTACTCAACGCGGTCCGCTAACGGCGCATCATTCGGCACTTGCGCCATTTTAGCGTTCGGCGCTTTTAGCGTTAGTTGCGAGCCCATTTGATCGCTAACGAAGTCAATTTCGGCATCTTGTAAAAAAGATACGCTTTGTTTATCGACCACTGCCTCAAAACCGGTATAGGGCAGATGCAAATCATCGTGCTCAACCGCGTCCGGTGGGCAATAAGAAACGCCACATTCGGCGTTAGGGGTGCCCGGATTAACCACAAACACTCGAATGTTGGTGCCTTCTGGCTGCTGAGATAGCAACTTGCAGAAATGTTCCTGGGCGGTTTCGGAAATCGTAATCATCGCTAACCTCGTAAACCTGACTAAATGACTCAAGTTTTATCATACTCTTGTTGCGCACGCTTGAATAGTGACAGCAGGCTGACAGTTAAGCGCTCCTCATCCCAATTAATGCGCCCTGCGTCACAGCTAATGGTCCAGCGTGCGGCAAAGTGCCCACACTTCTACCACCTCTACGCCTTGCTGATGTAACAGCTGGGTGAGCTCTTTCATGGTGCTGCCAGTGGTGATCACATCATCCAGCAGTGCTACATGCCGATAAGGTAATGAGCGAGCCGTAAAAGCCTGATGCAGGTTTTTTTGTCGCTGAATGCGGGTGAGCTGAGTTTGGGTGGCGGTGTGCCGCCGTCGTTTTAGGCTGTGATTATCAATCAGAATAGGCAACACATTCTGCACGCCCAGCGCAATCTCAAAGGCCTGATTATAGCCACGGCGCAGTTGCCGCCACCAATGCAAAGGCACCGGTAATATCACTTCGGGGTAGGGCGGGCTTACCTGCTGCGCTAATAGTTGACCTAACAAGCGGCCGTTTAGCGTTTGATGATGATATTTTAAACCGTGGATCAAACCACTAAAGGGCGGCTCAAAATCCGCTAATACGCGCATGCGCTGCCAGGGCTGAGGATAGCGCTGACAGCGGCCGCAGTGGGCATCGTCCAGCGTGAGCGGAAAGGCACATTGGGTACAAGGATGACTAAGCTGTGGCAGTTCATCGCGGCACTGCTGACAAATCAGCGCCTGCTGCTGGCAATCGTGGCGGCACAGCAAACATTGACCCCACCACAGTGCGCCCAGTTGTAGTTGAGAGTGTGAATAAGAGCGTAGGCGAGAGGGTAAGTAAGAGTATAAGCGCGTGACCTGCCGTTTTATCATAAGCCCTCACAACTTATCGTCAGCCATAGGAGTGGTGTAATGAGTGTATACCTAGAAAGTCGTGGCCAAGGGCCGGACCTGGTGCTGCTGCATGGCTGGGGCATGAATGGCGCCGTGTGGCAGCCGTTAGTCGAGCGGCTGGAAGCGGACTTTTGTCTGCATTTAGTTGACTTGCCCGGCTTTGGCCACAGTCAGCCCTTGGCCAATGGAGCCTCCCTTAACGATTGGTCACAGGCGGTATTGAATGTAGTGCCACAACAGGCCGCTTGGTTAGGTTGGTCACTGGGCGGTTTAATTGCCACCCAAGCGGCGTTACAAGCGCCGAGCAGAGTGACAAAATTACTGACCTTGGCCAGCTCGCCGTGCTTTGTGGCCAAAGATGATTGGCCGGGCATTAAGCCTGAGGTGCTAACCGCCTTTGCCGAACAGTTAAGTGCCGATCATGAAATGGTGATAAAGCGCTTTTTAGCACTGCAAGCCATGGGCAGCGAGCACGCCAAAACCGATGTGCGCCAATTACGTGACAGCCTTAATACTAAACCCAGCCCAGATCCTACCGCCTTAGCAGCAGGCTTGCGCTTATTAGCCGAAGTAGATTTGCGCGGCCAACTTGCCGAGCTTAGTGTGCCCTATTTGCGTTTATATGGCCGGCTTGATGGTCTGGTGCCCCACAAAGCCATTCCGTTAGTTGGGGCGCTATTGGCGGCAACCAATCGCCAGCAATATATAGAGCCTAAAGCATCGCACGCGGCCTTTATCTCGCACCCTGATAATACCGCCACACAAATCTCTGCTTTTATAGCCGCCCGTCTCTTTGGCAAAGAGGACTTCGGCGGGCCAGCGTAGCTGGATAGGTTTAAATAATCCTGCGAGGTGGAAGTAACAACAATCGCGCAGAGCGACAAAGGCTAAGCTAATACTTAGCTCAGCAAGTTATGTAAATAAACTAGGTACACAAGCTAGGTACCACATACGTACAACAAAGAGAGGGCAGGCCATGGCAATACCGATTATTTTACCTACGCTAGCCCCCAATGCCGCCGCGCCCAGCACAGAAGCGGCGGCGGCCGATAAGGCACGTCGGCCGAGTATTGCGCAAATTACGGCGGTGCAGCCTTATGTGGCCATTCGGCCTCGCCACCAAGACCGAGAGCGGGCACGTCGCCAAGCCGCCTTTGAGGCATGGCTGGGCATGCGCGAAGGTGAAGTATGCTGGGTAGGTGCTAACTCAGGCATGAGTCGGCGTATCAATGTGATCCGCCAGCGTTATCAGAGCGACGACGAAGAAGCCACATTGGCGCTGAATGTGGAAGTATAAAGGCTCTGCTTAGGCCTAAACTAAGAATTAACACCAAGCGCTCAGCACGCAGTTAGGAGCGCGAGGCAGAGACTGAAGTAGAAAGTGCAGCAGAAAGTAAGTTGATAACGGAGGCGAACATCATGGCTAAGTATCAATTACAGCTAGTGCGTAAACAAACTGTGGCCGAGGGCACCTTGGCCTTTTATTTTAAAAAGCCCGCCGGCTTTAGTTTTAAAGCCGGCCAGTGCGCGCAATTTACCTTAATCGACCCGCCGAAAACCGATGACGAAGGCAACAGCCGCTACTTTTCTTATGCCTCTACACCCGATGAACCCGAGCTAATGATCGCCACCCGCATTCGAGATAGCGCCTTTAAACAAGTATTGAGTCAGCTTGAACCGGGTAGCGAGCTAGTAATGAAAGGCCCCTATGGCGACTTTGTGCTGCCCGAGCAACGTAAACGGTCGGTAGTATTTATTACCGGCGGCATAGGCGTAACACCGGTACGCAGCATGCTGTTGCACGCCATCCATCATCAGCAAGCCTCCAACCCGCAGCCAATCACGGTATTTTATGCCAATCGCCGACCCCAAGACGCCGCCTTTTTGGATGAGTTGACTAAAGCCTGCATTAATAGCGCGAACATCACCTTAATCGCGACCATGAGTCAGCCAGACTCTGCTTGGTCTGGCGAGCAAGGCTATGTTGATCACGCCATGCTAAAGCGTCATCTCACCGACCTTAACGCGCCTATGTATTATCTGGATGGCCCGCCAGCGTTGGTGGCGGCCATGAAAGATATGCTCAGCAAAGCTGGCGTGGATGAAGAGCAAGTACGCAGCGAAGAATTTGCGGGATATTAACAGCAGCGCCGAGCTAGCCCAAGACGGTGTTTATCTTGATGCCGTCTTCCTGATGCACATCAGGATCTCGCTCTAAATTTTAGTAACTAACCCCTATCTGCCACGGAAGACACGGACAAGTGAAGGAAAAATAGTGATCAGATCTGAAAGAGATAAGGCCAAGATAAAAGCATTATGGGTAAGGGCCAAGCTGAACAAGGGCGGGGTTTACAGCGGCACCAATATCTGAATGCTGCAGCAAAGCTGTTGCTTTGCGGTAGTCGCGTGCTTTAGCCGCGAAATGGTGCGCAGCGCCATCCTATGCACAAGTTCATCCCAGAGCGGTATGTATCTTGATGCCGTCATCCTGACGTAAGTCAGGATCTCGTTTTAATTTTTAAGGCATAAGGGCGAGATACTGGATCAAGTCCAGTATGACGGCAAAAGAGCACAGAACTTAGCTGTACGCTTAAGCTTTACGATAGATTTGGCGCGCTGCTGGGTGTAAAATTTGCCCACTTTTGACGAACAGACCACTAACGAGAGCACCTCATGGGCAGAGCCTACGAAAACCGCAAAGATTCCATCTCCAAAACCGCGAATGCTAAGAGCAAAATCTACAGCAAATACGGCCGCGAAATTTACGTGGTCGCTAAATCTGGCGGTGCCGATCCTGATGGTAACCTCAGCTTACGTGGTTTGATTGATCGGGCTAAAAAAGATCAAGTACCGGCTCATGTTATTGAAAAAGCGCTACAAAAAGCCACCAGCGGCGCCGGTGAAGACTTTTCACCCGCCCGTTACGAAGGCTTTGGCCCCGGCAACTGCTTAGTGATAGTGGACTGCTTAACCGATAACCCTAACCGTACTATCGGTGACGTACGGGTGTGTTTTAACAAAGTGAAAGCCAAAATCGGAACCTCGGGCACCGTAGGCCACATGTTCGACCATTGCGCTATTTTGGCCTTTGCCGGTGACGATGAAGACGCCATTCTTGAAGTGTTAATGACCGCCGATGTGGACGTAACTGATGTGGAATCCGAAGAGGGCATGATCACCGTATTCGCCCCACAAACCGAATACTCCAAAACCAAACAAGCACTGTTGGAAGCTTACCCAGATTTAGATTTTGAAGTAGACAGCATTCAGTACCTTGCACAAAACACCATTGAGCTGGCCGGTGAAGATGTAGCTCTCATGGAGCGCTTTCTCGATCTGCTGAACGACGTAGACGACGTACAAAACGTCTATCACAACGCAGAGTTCTAACGTTATAGACTGAAAGGCCGCCGACCTAGGCGTGCCAACGCTCTCACAAGACCCTCCGCTCGGAGGGTTTTTTTATGACAGATGTCACACTTTCGTTAACAAAGCAAAAGCGGTTGGTTCATGATTGGTCTGTGATTGTCAAACCCACACCAATGAATTTTTATTTGTTTTATTAACTTTATCAATAGCTTGTGTTGATGTGGTTAATCTTTTCTCTCGTGTTTATCAAAAATCCATCTCCCAAGTCAGCTTCGCTAAGGTAACTTTCAGATAGTTTATTGTTAACGATTAAGCTACATTTAAATCGTTAACAATAACCGCGCTCTTTCGTAAACAAGGACAGCCCGATGCGAATCAAGATTATTAACCCGAATACCACTCAGTCGTTTACCGATGCCCTGCAGAAATTGGCGGATACTGTGTCTCGCCCAGATACCGAGATTTTCGCGGTAAACCCAGCCAGTGGCCCAGCGTCTATCGAAAGCTTTTACGATGAAGCCCTGTCGGTGCCCGGCGTGCTGGAAGAAATTATCAAAGGTGATCGCGAAGAGAATATCGACGCCTATGTGCTAGCTTGTTTCGGAGACCCTGGGCTGTATGCCGCTCGGGAGCTAACCGATAAACCGGTGCTGGGTATTGCCGAAGCGGCTTTTCACATGGCGGTGATGAGCGGTGCCTATTTCACTATAGTGACCACGGCGCCTAGAGTGCGTTTCATGACCGAGCACTTGGTCAATCGCTATGGCTTTAGCGAGCAGTGCAAAAATATCCGTACCACACCGATGAAGGTATTGGATTTAGCTACCTCACCAGAAACTGCGATCGCAAAAGTGATTGCCGAATGCCTGTTAGCGATTAAAGAAGACCACGCCGAAGCCATAGTGCTGGGTTGTGCGGGTATGTCTCAGTATCGGGAGTATATCGAACAGCAAATTGGCATACCGGTGATCGATGGCACAGTAGCAGCGGTCAAGCTGTGCGAGGCCATGGTGGATATGAAGCTGGGTACCAGCAAGGTATTAACCTTCAGCTGGCCACGACCAGAAATGGCTCCCCAAGGGCGCCAACTCAACATCGCCTGAGGCGATAACATGAGCACTGCACGGCTCATAGTGGCCGGCAGATGACGGGGAACTTAGCGCCCCGAGTAACGGAATACCGAGGATTTAACTATGGCTACTCAGAATATAAGCAATAGTGCCGCCATTCCCATGCAAAGCGGTAACGCAAAATCAGCCAATGTGGCTGGCAGTCATGAGAAGAAGGCAGGCGAGGAGTCACTTGCTCCCCAGAAAAATAGAATTATGGGTAGAGTGTCTTATTTTCTAGCTTGGTTTGGTGGTTGTGTATCAATTGGCACCTTTACTATGGGGTCGAGTATTGTTGGTACGCTCAACTTGCTACAAGCTTGCATCGCGATCACGATCGGTTGTTTTAGTATTGGTATCGCTCTGGCGTTGAACGGGGCTGCAGGCTACAAGTACGGCATTCCTTTTATGGTACAAGCGAGGAGTTCATTTGGCTTTGTTGGTACCCGTTTTCCAGGAATGGTGCGAGCAGTACCGGCTATCGTATGGTATGGCTTTCAAAGTTGGATAGGTGCTGGGGCATTGAACGCAGCTTCAGCCGCCTTATTTGGTTTCGATAATCTAGTACTGTTTTTCGTGGTATTCCAGTTCCTGCAGATTGGCCTGTCTATCCTCGGTTTTCAGGGTATTAAATGGCTAGAAAATATAGGCAGTGGCTTTATTTTAGTGGCGCTAGTTTATATGTTTTACAGCGTAGTAAATAAATTTGGTGATGAGATAACGACTAACTTGGTAAATGTTGAAGGCTCTTGGGGTTTACCATTTTGGGGGGCTACTATGCTGTTCTTGGGTGTTTATAGCACCATGATGTTGAATGTCAGCGATTACTCTCGTGAGCTAAAAGAAGGTACTAAGCCGGGTTGGTTAACGGTGATTTACTCCATGGCTATTCTGCCTTGTACTATTTTTATGGGATTAATTGGATTGATGGTGTCCGGCGCTACGGGTATATCTGATCCCATTCAGGTTTTCTCTAGTGCAGTTGATAACACGCCATTGCTCGTTATCACTCTGTTATTTATTGCCTTCGCCCAAGTCACCACCAACGTCCTTAATAACGTTATTCCACCGACCTATATCTTAATGGATGTGTTTAAACTGAAGTTTCGCACCTCGACCATTTTGGTTGGTTTATTAGCTTTTTGTACCTTCCCTTGGAAATTAGTACAGGAAGACTCGGCAGCAGGTTTACAGCTTTTCGTGCAAACGTACTCTGCATTCTTAGGCCCCATCTTTGCCGTTATGGTGGTGGATTACTTTATTCTACGTCGCCGTAAACTGGACTTAGATAAGCTTTATGACGAAAACGGTCCCTATAAAGGTATCAACTATGGCGCTGTGATTGCGGTAGTGGTTGGGGCTTGCGTAGCATTAACGTTCGTCTCTGTATCTTTGTACGCCAGTCTATTACCCGCCGGTATTATTTATTATCTGCTGATGCAGTATTGGAAGCCCTGCCAACGCTTCCGTTATTAATCCAGGAGGGGTCCGGTCAACGGACCCCCTTTTTTTCAGCATCTGTTTACCTTTCGAGATTATTTCTGCAGCAATTGGCAGGGATTTTATACTAAAACGCAGTTGGTGCTGGGAGTCGCTCCGCATACAGGCGCGACAACGCAGTCACAACGCGTTTCTCCCGAGCGCAATTTAACCGTGAAAGGTTAGCAGACCCTAAATAAGGAATAACGATATGGATGATCGCCTACTCGAAGTAAAAAGCCGAGATCCTTCTTTATATAACAAAGATTTAGCTCCCATTAAGCATAAAGACCGCAGTTGGGGCTGGTTTGAAATTTTTAACGTTTGGTCCAATGATATTCAGAGTTTGTTCGGCTACAGCTTGGCCGCATCGCTATTTTTGACCTACGGCCTGAATGGCTGGGCGGTGATGGCCGCCATTATTTTGGCCGGTTTTATTGTAATGATACTGGTGAACCTGACCGGTAAGCCCAGCGTGAAATACGGTATTCCCTTTCCCGTGCTCATTCGTTCCAGCATGGGAGTTAGGGGGGCGAACTTTCCGGCGCTGCTGCGCGCCATCGTAGGTATTTTCTGGTACGGCGTACAAACCTATTTTGCCTCGACGGCCGTTACCTTGTTGCTGACCGCCTTGTGGGGGCCGAGTGAGGGCGCCGGTTTCCTCGGCATGTCGGCAACGGCTTGGTTGTCGTTTGTTATTGTATGGTTGTTTCAGATTTTGCTGTTCTGGCAGGGCATCGACAAGATAAAGATATTTCTCAACCTGGCAGGTCCTCTGGTCTATCTGGTGATGGTGGTGTTGATGGTCATTGTCTGGGTAAAGGCCGGTGATCAGTTGCTACCCGCAGTCAGTACTATTTTCAGCAGTGCGGGTACCACGGAAGGGAGCGATCTGGCGGCGTTCAGTGCCATTGTCGGTACTATGGTGGCTTACTTTGCAGCCGTGGTGATCAACTTCGGGGACTTTACTCGCTTCGTGCGTAGCGAACGAGAAATGAAAATAGGCAACCTGCTGGGCCTGCCACTTAACGTCGCATTCTTCTCTTTTATCGCCTTGATGATTACTGCCGGTACCCTAGTCTTATTCGGGGAGGCGTTGACTAATCCGGCTGATATTATCGAGCGGGTAGACTCACTGCCACTGACCATAGTTGCGGCGCTGACCTTCTTTGCTGCCACCGTGGGCATCAACCTAGTGGCCAACTTTATACCGCCTGCCTATGATCTGGCCAACCTATTTCCGAGAGTAATCAGTTTCAGAATCGGGGGCTTGATCACGGCCATTATTGCCTTTTTTGTAGGTGCTTTTTGGGTCTCATTTATCAGTCAGATTGGCATTCCCGGCTTTGTTAACGCATTAGGGGCTATTGTGGCGCCTTTCTACGGCATCATAGTGGTGGATTACTATTTGGTAAAACGTCAGCAGCTGGATATGGAGCAGCTATTTTCGTCTGCTCCAACAGGGGCCTACTATTATCGGGGCGGTTGGAATGTCAAGGCACTGCTGGCCTTTGCCATGGCGGCAACGTTCTCTATTTCGACCGTATTACTCCCCAGCCTAGCCGACCTTAACGGTTATGGATGGTTAATTGGTGCAGCCCTGGGCGGCATTTTTTACAGTATTTTGGTCAAGATTACCGGAGCACGAGTTTAAGAAAATGTGCCCTAAACACTGACTGAGCATTAAAGAAAGGGCTGCGGCCCTTTATCTTTAACGAAAGATACTATTATTGTTCACAATCTTACCTTGTGATAATCTAAGTTTGTTGTTTTTTTGACAAATGTGTAATGCTGGTCGTGTATTCTGTCAGCGAGCGTGACAGGGTTGTTGGCCAAAAATTTGCTATTTATATCAAGGTAGCGCCATGAATAATAAAAACACAGAGCTGGATAAAGTTTATCAACGTATTTGGGAAGCAATAGTGGCCCACAAACTGCTGCCTGGTACTCGCTTGAAGGAAGATGAGTTAAGTGAGGCGTTCGGTTTGAGCCGTGGGTTTGTGCGTAAGCTATTGTTGCAATTGTCTTATCATAAATTAGTGAATCTGGTTCCCAATAGTGGAGCCTTTGTAGCCGAACCATCACCGGAAGAGGCTCGTGATATTTTTCAAGCACGTCGTTTAATTGAAGCCGAGCTGGTGCGTGAGTTGGCAAGCAAGTGTACGGCACGCGAGAAAAAACTGCTGCAGGAACACCTTGAGCAGGAACACCAGGCGATGGAGCGGGGCGATCAAAGTTTACGTATTCGTTTATCGGGTGAATTTCATCTATTGATTGGCAAGCTGGCAAATAAGCCGGTGCTGACCTCTTTTCTGCATGAAATTATTCCGCGTTCATCACTCATAGTGGCGCTCTATCAAGGCGCGGGTAAAGGCAATAGTGGTCATGGCGGTTTGTCATGCAGTGAACATCATGCATTGTTAGAAGCGATTGCTAATCATGAAGTAGAGCAGGCGGGAGCGCTAATGATTAGCCATCTCAACGAAATTGAAGCTCAATTACAGCTAGAGCCTATTGAAGATAAAGGCGTTATGCTTAAGCATATTTTTGCTGATGCCTGAGATAAATTTAATCATTGAGGTTGACTGCACCACATGAAAATCGCGAGCTAAATCATGCGTATTTTTCAAATGTTATAGTTGATAAACAGACCCTCCGTTAGGAGGGTTTTTTATTGCGCTCTGTCATATAAGGCGGTTTAACTCGGTTGACTATAAAGTTCAGTTGCTTATCATCTTAACAATTTGATTTTAATGAACTTATAACAATTATAACTGCGGCGTTCATCGCCGGAGTCTGTATTTTATGGAGTGAAGTAAATATGTCAGACTTAGATTTTATTAAAACTACCATAGAGCTGGCGCGCGATAACGTAGTGCGTGGCGGCCAGCCGTTTGGTGCGCTGTTAGTGCGAGATGGCGTGGTGTTGGCGGATGGCGTCAACGAAAGCTATATCGATCACGATGCCACTGCTCACGCAGAAATTCAGGCCATTCGTAACGCGGGCAAGCAGCATAAAACCACCTCTTTTGCCGGCAGCACTATGTATGCCAGCGGCAAGCCTTGCGCCATGTGCATGGCGGCGATGATCCAAGCGGGCGTGTCTAAGTTGGTGTATTGCGCCGATGACGATGTAGGTGAGGGCTACGGCTGGTCGACCGAATATTTATATGAGCGTATGCAGCGTGACTTCGGTAGCCAAGGTATAGAAACCACGCATCTGCCGCTGGACGAGAAAACTCAGGTATTTGAGCAATACCAAGCCAAAGTTGGCCAAGGCAGTAATGAGCAAATGAAAGATTAAATGATAGCGCCGAGCGCCCGGCGCCCAGCACCAAGCTAAACAAAGAGCTGTGTTTATTTTTATGCCGTCATCCGGTTGAAAATCAGGATCTCGATTTAGGTCTTAGTAACTAAAACCCATTTGCAACGGAAGAACACAGAAGAACACAGAAAAATAGAGATCAGATCTGAAAGTGAAAGGCAGCGCCGAGCGCCCGGCGCCCAGCACCAAGCTAAACAAAGAGCAGTGTTTATTTTTATGCCGTCATCCTGACGCACGTCAGGATCTCGATTTAGGTATTAGGGACTAAGACCCATTTGCAACGGAAGAACACGACTCTCTATTTACGATAAGCACAGAAAAATAGTGATCAGATCTGAAAGTGAAAGGCAGCGCCGAGCGCCCGGCGCCCAGCACCAAGCTAAACAAAGAGCGGTGTTTATTTTTATGCCGTCATCCTGAACTCGTTTCAGGATCTCGCTCTAAGTATTAGGGATTAAAAACTAAAACCTATTTGCCACGGAAGGCACGGAAAAGTGAAGGAAAAATAGGGATCAGATCTGACAGTGCCAAAGCCAAGATAAGACTATTAATGGTTAAGAGCCAAACAGCCAAGCTATCAGCAAACGAGCCCTTACCATTTAATATGTTAGTCCCTTTTCGCACGTGAACTGCGTCCGTGGATTCAGTGGATTCCGTGGCAAAAAATAGCTCTTATCAGTAGTCTTGGTCAGTGGCTCTTTAGATTTAGCTAGGCGCCTGGCGCTGTTTCTACTTTAATCTTTTAATGCTCATCCTTGAGGAGCTCACCATTAAACATCTGATCTTGATTAACCCCAATGGTAATAGTGATGCCACCGCCGCCATGGTGGAGCAGGCGCAAAACGTGTTGGGGCCAAACGTGCGCGTGACCGGCAAAACTAATACGCAAGCGCCAACCTTACTGGCTACCCCTGCGGATATGCAGCTCGCAGAGCAAGGCGTGTTGGCCTTGGGGCTGCAAGCCGCACAAGCGCTGACGGATTTAGAAAAAACCGGCGCCATTATCATCGCGGCCTTTAGTGATCCCGGTTTGTTAGAGTTGCGTGCGCAGGTATCGATGCCGGTATTGGGCATAGGTGAGAGCGCCTTACTGGAGGCCGCGGCTTTATATGATCGTTTTGGCATAGTGACCATCACACCCGATGCCGACTTATTGGCCTCATTTGATGACCAAACTCAAGCGCTCGGCTTAAGTGACCAGTACTGCGGCGCGCGCGTGACAGAGGGCGATGCACAACTGCTACTGGCGAGCACAGAATTATTAGATGCCGCATTAAGTGCCGCCATTCGCGAGTCTATGATGGACGGGGCGCAGGCCATTATCCTTGGCGGCGGGCCACTGTCGGCGGCGGCAGCACGGCTACAGAGTCAATTTGACGTGCCGCTGATCAATCCAGTGGCAGCTGCTGCACGAGCGGCGTTTAAGGACTAATGCTGAATGTTGAAGAAAACCGGTGAGGAGTAAGGGGTAAAGAGTGAAGTGGACGAGCCCACAGCTGCGCCGATATCAGCCTATTGCTCGAATGTAGTCGCGCGCTTTAGCCGCGAAAACCGGCCACGCAGGTTCTGGTGTACAGATCCGGAATAAAGAATGCTGTTTTCAGATCTTGGGTACCAAGAGGCAACTGGGTAGCCTCCTCCGACTCGCTAAACTGCATCCATGCGACGCTCAGCACATGACGTCCTGTCATGTGATGGTCGGCTGAGGTTATCCCAGAAGCCTTTTCTCTTAGCATCGGAGTCGTCGGTTAGCTCTTGTAATCCCGCGCTTTAGCCGCGAAGCGCCATCCCATGCACAAGTTCATTCCAATACACCAAATACGACCACCAAATAACCACGCCGATATCGACATAGTGCAGCAAAGCTGTTGCTTGGCGGTAGTCGCGCGCTTTGAGCGCCGAAAACCTGCGCAGCAGGTTCTGGTGCAGCAAAGCTATTGCTTGGCGATGTCTGTTTGGTCTTGTCTACCCATGGCAATGAGTGGTTTTGGGGGTTGTCCCTTATGCCGTCTTCCTGACGTAAGTCAGGATCTCGCATCTTGCTCTCTCAATATACAGAGCTATGGTGTGGTGTTACTTGTGAATAGCCGAATAAAGGGCCTACTCCTCCGACACGCCGTAAATACATCCATGTAGGCTCCGCCGCGCCATCCTTGGCGCAGAGGGTCGGCTGAGCAGATCCCTTCATTCTGCCTTAGGCTGCAAGTTGCCAGCATAGCGGCCACAAGCAGAGCATTGCCTGGTAACATAGTTTGCATTAATCGGAGTCGAGCAAGTCCAGGGATCAAATAGATGCAGCAAATTGGTATTTACGAACAGCTGATCACTCAGCTGGTATCTTCACGTTTAAACCGCGATAAGTTTTATGTGGGCGAACGGATCTTAGAAACGACTGAAGCATCGACTTGGTTATCTAATTTTTTCAGTCGTATCTTAAAACACGTAGTCGATTCTATCCCCAATGACGATAACCGTTTAGAGCAACAAATTGAGTTTGCCAACCAACTGTTACTTTGGCTGAAAACGCAGCTTAACGATCCCGACTTTTTTGAAGAAAACCTGCTCGATAACCAAGGTAAAATTTTAACCGCTTTATATGAGCTAGAAAACCCAGTGGCGGCCGATCTTAAAAAATATGTAGAAGATATCTTCCCATTAACGGGCCTGACGCAAAGTGAGCTGTTTTGTGGCAGCAACGGGGGGCTGTCATTAGAAACAGAGCTCAAGCGTGAAATACTTTCCTCCGATAAAATCTACTGGCTGGTGTCTTTCATTAAGTGGACCGGCATTCGCATTTTTCGTAAAGAACTGGAAGAATTTACCCGCAGTGGCCGTCAGCTAAAAGTCATCACCACTTCTTATA
Organism: Oceanisphaera profunda; assembly: GCF_002157895.1. Classification (GTDB taxonomy): domain Bacteria; phylum Pseudomonadota; class Gammaproteobacteria; order Enterobacterales; family Aeromonadaceae; genus Oceanimonas; species Oceanimonas profunda. The sequence goes on along the minus strand of NZ_CP021377.1, from coordinate 1,426,591 downwards.
TGGGCGCAACGGATGCTAAAGCCGTGGAGTTTTTAGCCGCACTGCCTAATACCGAAATCAAGCTCAGCTATAACACTCAGCGCGAGCGGTTACATGCTAAAAGCTATCTGTTTCTGCGCGATACCAAATTTCATACCGGCTATATTGGCTCTTCAAATTTATCGCACTCAGCCCTGACTAGCGGTTTGGAGTGGAACCTAAAGATCACCTCCCAAGAAATCCCGCACATTATTGAAAAATCCTTGAGCACCTTTGAAACGTACTGGGCCTCGAATGATTTTGAAGTGTTTGATGGCGAGATAGAAAGTAAGACCAAGCTCAACACGGCGTTGCGCGAAGCACGCGGTGGTTATGCAGCTACCAGCACTTATTTTTTCGACTTAAAACCCTTCCCGCATCAGCAGGAAATCTTAGAACAGTTAGCCGTTGAACGTGATTTACATCGGCGGTTCAGAAACCTAGTGGTGGCAGCCACAGGTACCGGTAAAACCTTAATCTCAGCCTTCGACTTTGCCCGCTTTCTGCGTAAGAAACCGGATGCAAAATTTCTGTTTGTTGCTCATCGTCAAGAAATTCTCCAACAAGCTCAAGCCTCGTATCGCGGCGTATTACGCAATGGCAACTTTGGTGAGTTGTGGGTAGGCGGTTCAAAGCCTGAGCACTATCGCCAGCTATTTGCTTCTATTCAAACGCTTAATAATCAGCTCGAAGACCTGTCTTTATCGGCGGATTACTACGACTACATTGTGATTGATGAAGTGCATCACATTGCAGCAAGCAGCTATCGAGCGGTGCTTGAATTCTTTGCGCCGCAGATTTTGTTAGGGCTAACTGCGACACCTGAGCGTCACGATGGCAGTGATATTCTGGCTGACTTTGGTGGCGTGATAGCGGCTGAGATTCGACTGCCTGAAGCCATTAATCGTCGCCATTTATGTCCGTTTCAATATTTTGCGGTGGACGATGATACGGACTTGCGCAGCATCCCTTGGAACCGCGGTCGTTATGACATTGCCCAGCTTACTAACTTGTACACTCACAACCATGCGCGAGTGAATAAGATAGTGCAGAGCCTGCAAGAGATCGTGACTGATATCAGCGGTATTAAGGCGTTGGCATTTTGTGTGAGCCGTGCGCACGCGGATTTTATGTGTAAGCAGTTTCTGCTGAAAGGTATCAACAGCGACATCTTAACCAGCGACAACAGTGCTGAGCGTCAGCAGAAGCAGCAAGCACTGCGTTCTGGCCAAATCAATGTGTTGTTTGTGGTGGATATCTTTAACGAAGGTGTCGATATCCCAGAAGTGGATACATTATTGTTCTTGCGACCCACCGAGAGTCTGACCATTTTCCTGCAACAATTGGGTCGAGGTTTGCGACTGTCTGACGGTAAAGAGTGCTGCACCGTTTTAGACTTTGTGGGTAACTCGCGGCCTGAGTATGACTTTGTCGAAAAATTTAGAGCCTTAGTAGGTAAAACCAATCGCGCCATTAGCGATGAAATTAAGCAAGGCTTCCCGCATGCTCCATTAGGCTGTCGCATCGAGTTATCTAAGCGTACTCAAGAGATGGTGCTGAGCAACATCCGCAAAGCGACGGTGAACTTAAATCGTTTAATCGGCTTTATCCGCCAGTTTCCCTCTCATTCAGACTTGCCATTAACGCTGACCAACTTCTTAAAGATGCATCCTAATTTAAAGCTGGAAGATATCTATAAAAGAGGCAGTTGGACCAGCTTAGTCGCTCAAGCGAATGCCAGCGAGGTGATGGAAAAAGTCGATGAAACTGTGCTCAAGGCATACGAGCGTGCGATTAAGACTAAGCTACTAAGTTGTGATTGTTTTAGCTATCTACAGTTTCTACACGGTCTTGCAGCTAACGATTTCACGTTAACTGAGCAGATGGACGATCGTCATGCAGTGATGTGCCATTATGACTTTTGGCAAAAAACAGGAACAGAACTGGGCTTTAAGACGCTGGCACAGAGCCTTAAAGCACTGGACCATCCTCAGCTAAAGATTGAACTGCTTGATCTACTTAGTTTGCTTATTAACCGCATTCATCACGAACAATTCAATTTAGCTAACCTGTCATTAAACCCGTTAAAAGGTCATGCGCGCTATACGCGAGAGCAGATATTGGTCGGTTTTGGTGCAACAACCTTTGACTATCAGAAACCGGCGCGAGAAGGCGTGTTAGTGATTGCAGAGGAAAATATTGAGCTGCTATTTGTTACGCTCAATAAGAATGAAAAGCAGTTTTCACCCACCACCATGTATCACGACTACGCCATTAATGAGCAGCTGTTTCACTGGCAATCCCAGAACAGCGCGCGTCCAGATCGGGGTAAAGGCTTAAGCTACATTCAGCACCAAGAAACTGGCAAACGACTATTTCTGTTTGTGCGCGAGCAAAGCAAAGATGAATACGGCGCTACCATGGGTTTTGTAAATTTTGGCGAAGTGGATTATGTCTCCCACACCGGCAGCCAGCCGATGAGTATTACTTGGCAGCTAAAAACACCCATGCCGCCCTTTATGTGGCAGCAAGCAGCTAAATTGGCGGTTGGATAAATGATGAGTTTTATAGCTAAATTAAAAAACCTAAGCCCCCAACATTTAGTTAAGGTCGGCGTGTCACCCGTTCTTGCTCTGATTTGGCTTTTCTTATTGCTCTTTACAGGCTCTATTGGCGCAGGCTTTGTTAGCTCATTAGTGCTGGCGAAAGGGGTAGGCCTGCTGTTTTTTACTGCCGATGTGCAACAGTACGGGTACTTTTTGAAGCATTTACTGATCGCTGACGTGGTGTTTTACACCTTTGTATATGTGCTGTTTCTGCGTAAGCTCAAGCTTAAGCTAAAGTAAGTGTTGGGTACCATAGTGTCCGTTATGGAGCCAAAAGAGCTATAATAGATACTATGGTATCTAATCTTGGTGATTTATGACTCGCTTTTTACTCATTGACGATACGGATGTGCAACGTGCTTTTGCGGCGCATTTGCGTGCTTTACGCGAACAAGCCAAGCTGTCCAGAGATGCCTTGGCTGAACGTAGTTGCGTGCCTGCATCGACCATCAAAAAATTTGAACTCACCGGGATTATCTCATTTCGCCAATTACTGCTCATCTGGCAGTGCTTAGACGATCTCAAACGCCTATACGAGCTAACACAAACTCCCGCGCCTAATAAAAGTATGCCCACCTCTATTGAGGAGGTACTAAAAGATGGCTTTTAAACCCATTCAAAAGCTGGCGGTAAGTAGAACGCTCTCTACGGGCGAAGCCGTATTGGTCGGTGTGCTGGCACAAAACCGTCAGGGTGTATTTTTTGAATATTAGGCTGAAGATCAATTGAGTTGCTCAACGCCAGCGGCTTACTGCTTAGTTTTCTGTTTAATGCGCTGCCGCTTAGCGCTCGCTTCATAGCGCATAAGATCATCTAAGCTGTCGACTTTGGGCTGAAATAGCGCCTCTAGTTCTTTAACTCGACCTTAATACCATGGCGATACGGACTAGCGTTTCAAAGCTGGTATTTTGACCATTCTCTAGGGTGCTTTCTCATTTGAGATATTTTTCATCATTAGATACCTTGATGCATTTGAGGTATCTGCTGATGAGATATGGCGGGCTTAGGTAATGGAATCGTTATCAGAAGAGACTGATTTTGTAGCTCATGGTCGACGGCAGCATCGTTCGTGTTCATCAGCACGGGGCAGCAAAAAACAGCGCAAGACAGTCGAAACGATGGGAAAATTCAGAGCTGGACTGACAACCAAAATCCATGCAGCCGTGGATGCTTTGGGAGTCTTGTGCGCTTACTGTTAACCGGGAACAAGCCTCTGAATACGGTCAAGTAGAGGCACTATTGGAAGGGTTTATACCTGGCCAAGTCTTGGCTGATAAGGTGTATGTTTCAGATGCGTTTGTTGAGCGCATTCAGGATATTGGGGCTGAAGCAGTCATTCCATCAAAAAGGATCAGCTAATAACCGAGGCCGTTGAACCGAAATATCCACAAAGATCGTAACTTGGTAGAGCGTTTTTCCAGAAATTGAAGCAATTTTGTCGGATAGCGACGAGATACGAACGACTGGCGAAACACTACCAGTCGATGTTGATTTCGTATCAGCAGTTATTTGGCTGGCATAATTGATAATACGCTCTAGATTACATCTTTACTTAGAATTGTATCACCACTTTACGAAGTCAAAGTCTGCACGATTTGCTGCCATTCATCTTGAGTGCTGCAGTTAGGGCGTTTCTTCTTGGCGCGGCCGTACCAATAATCGGCGTTCCATAACACGCCTTCTACGTGGTGCAAATAGGCATGCACCCAAGCGGAAGGCTGGTCGGTATTGTCACGAATGACTTCGTGAGCTTCTTCCCATTGCTGATTAGCGTCCAGCCATAAGGCTTTAAGAGCGTCTGATAAACCGGCCGGTGGCGTTGGTTGTTTAAGTGAAGCCTGAAATTCTTTAAAGTTCATAAGGATTGAATGTCCTAAAATATTATGGATAAAAATAATACAGTTATTTTAACACAAGCAAGGCGGGGAGGTTAATCGTGGCTAAGTTGGAGCGCGCGGGGCACTTGCCTCATTACCTAGCTAAAGTGTTTGGATAGCTCGAGTGCGATTCTGTAGAGTCAGTGAGGACTGTGGGCTAACGGCATAAAAATCCGTACAATGCTGGCCTCAAAGCGATACTTAAAATAAGAGGGCGCCATGTCGCTACAATTTAATAAATGGCTATTTTGGAACTTAGTGGCAATCGCAGTGTTTGCGAGTTGGTATCTGTTACCGAACCATGGCTTTTGGTTGGATATCGACAAGGCAGTTTTTTATTATTTTAATAATAAAATTGGCAGCAGCCAAGCTTGGGTTAATGGCATTGCGGTGGCGAACAACCGAGCCTTCGATGGTGTGGCACTGCTGGCGATGGGTGTTGTCTATTACAGCTATTATCGTGGTGCGACTGCGGAGCGCAAACGTCAGTTATTGATTGTTGGCTTTATGATGTTGCTAACAGCGGTAGGCTTGAATCAGTTAGGACGTGCTATTCCGATAGAAAGACCGAGTCCGACCCTGACTTTTGAGAATATCTATCGCCTTACTGAATTGGCTAGCTTTAAAACTAAAGACTCCTCGGGCGATAGTTTTCCTGGAGATCACGGCTTGATGCTGATGATCTTTACTGCTTTTGTCTGGCGTTTTCTATCTTGGAAAGCAGGATTATGGGGTTGTGTATTCGTGGTCATTTTCTCAGCTCCCCGATTTATGGCGGGAGCTCATTGGTGGACTGACATTTACGTTGGCGGCTTCGCGGTTGCCTGCTTTGGTATGGCGTGGTTAATGCACACCGGCGTGTATGACGCCCTATTGGCGTGGTTAGACCGACGTTTGCCTTGCTTTGGAAGCTCATCTCGTTAACAGTTTTCTTTGCCGGCTACAGCCAGCCTAGTCCTTTAAATAACGCGGCTCCTAGGCTGGTACTTAATAAGGACCCCAAGGTAGTGACGGCAATGATATTGGCCGCGAGCACTGCATTACCGCCCATGGCGCGTACCATGACATAACTGGCTGCAGCGGTGGGGGCGGCGTTAATGAGGAATAGAATAGTTAATTCCATACCCCTAAAGCCCACTAAGTAGCCGCCCAGTGTAATCAAGGTTGGGATCACTAATAACCGTAATATGACAACTGTGGGTAGTAGGCCCGTTTCTTCTCTATGGCCTCTTAAACTAAGGCTAGCTCCAGTACATAGCAGCGCGAGTGGTAGTGTCATTTGGGCAAGATACTGCCCGGTTTGCATCAGCATTTGGGGCACAGCCCAATTACTGGCGGCAAAAGGTAATGCGGCGACTATGCCAATAATCAGTGGATTTTTCGCGATACCTTTAGCCAGTTGCTTAACAGGAAAAGCGTCTTCTTGGTTAAGGCTGCGGCTAAGCGTGATCACCGCCAACACATTAAATAAAATAGTGAGGCACGCAACATACATGGCTGCAGCTGCCAGGCCTTGGGGGCCGTAGGCATTGTTAACGTAGGCCAGACCAATAATCGCCATATTAGCGCGAAAAGCACCTTGCACCGCTATGCCACGCAAGCGACGATTGTCGATAAGACGGCTTGCTAACCATTCCAGTAATACAAACGCGATGAGTGTGGCGCTAATGCCATAACCAATAAGCTTAAGGCTGATCATTTGGCTAAAGTCGGTTTGCGCTATGCTGGTAAATAATAGCATGGGCAGTGCGATATTAAATACCAGCTTACTGGCACCATCAATAAAGCCTTCGTTCATCATCTGACTACGGCGTAAGGCTAAGCCTAATAACAACAGTAGGCAAATCGGCCCCGTAATAGACAAAGCAAATAACAAACTATTAATGAATAAACTCAAGTGGGTTCCGTAATGGCAATAAGGAGCTGAGAAGAGGTATAACAACATCTGATTTTTGGGTAAGCATAAATAGAAAAAGGCGCAAATATGCGCCTTTTTCTATTTATGCTTGGTAATCGCCAGCACGCTCAGGCTGGTAGTCGACGGCAGTAATGCTCACCTGCATTGCTTTACCATTGGGAGCAGGCCATTCGATGCTTTGGCCAACGCTTAAACCCAGTAACGCAGCCCCTATGGGAGCCAATACCGAGATTTTATCGTTGCCGTTATCCATATCCCGTGGGTAACACAGCGTTTTGGTAAAGGTTTCTTTACCGGTAGCCATGGCAAACGTAATAGTGGAGTTCATGGTCACTATATTATCAGGCACCTCGGTAGGAGGCACCACATGGGCGCGATCAAGTTCGTTTTCTAGCCGCGTGACAGCGTCAGACTCGGGCTGTTTCTCTAGCAAGGCTTCTAGCCGTACTAGATCTAGGGTAGATATAGTAATAGGTGGCAACTGGGCCATATAAACCTCCATAAAAAAGCAGGCAACGCTAAAAGCGCTGCCTGAACCCGATACTTAAGATATACCCTAACACGCCTACTTTAGCTAGTGGCCAGCTTAGCTATTTTAGTTAGTAGCAAAAATTCAGTGATTATCAAGTTTTCACCACCAAGTTTGCGTTAAATCAAAAACAGCAAAAATAGATTGAGGCAAACTGATGCCAATGAGTTAGACAACACCATAATAAATTAAGGATAAAGCATGAAAAAAGTTTCTTTGCTGGTTGCCGCCGCCTTATTGGCTCCTTCTGCCTTTGCTCATCAAGCGGGTGACTTCTTAGTGCGTGGTGGTGCTATAACCGTTAGCTCTAATAGTAGTGGTGATGACGTATTAGGTCACGGCCACTTAGAGGCTGAGAATAATACCCAGCTTGGCCTAACATTTTCTTACATGCTAACTGACAACTGGGGTGTAGAGCTGTTGGGTGCGACGCCTTTTTCACATTCTGTTAGCACGGCAGGTTTAGGCGAAGTAGCTAAAGTTAAGCACTTACCACCTACGTTAGTGGCACAATATTATTTTGGTAATGCCCAAAGCAAGGTACGCCCATATGTGGGAGCCGGCATTAACTACACGTTCTTCTTTGATGAAGAGGGCCGTGGTGCCCTGGCTGATACCAAAGTAAAAGCCGATGATTCTTGGGGTTTAGCCGCACAGGCGGGCCTTGATATGGCGGTTACAGATAATTTGTTCGTCAACGGTTCTGTCTGGTATATGGATATTGATAGTGAAGTCACAACTGCAGTAGGTAAATTTAATGCTGGCATAGACCCTATTGGTCTGATGGTTGGCTTAGGCTATCGCTTCTAACTAATTAGTCATTTGGGTTGTGAGGTATTCAGCCTCAGCAGTAAGTGGGCAGATCTTAGGATTTGCCCTTTTTTGTGCTCATTTACCGTGACTAAGAGGTTTAAGTCGTGGCTGGTGTGCATTCAACTTTGTAGTCGTCGCTGCGATCACTGCATTTTTCAGCCTTATTCGGGGCTGTTTTTTCCTGAGGTTGCTGACTTAGAAGCGGCGGTTGTGGTGTTATTCAGATTGATGAGCCAGCATTCCGTGAATTAATGCCGCTGCGCAAAGCGGCACAAGCTGCTTATTTAAACTGAGCCGAAACTGCTTTACGTTTAAGTGTTTCTGTCGTTGCTGACAGTACTCAGATCCATACTCACTGTGTTATTCTGAGTTCAACGAAATTATCGAATCAATTGCTCGTTTGGATGCAGACGTGATGACTACCGAAGCCTCACACTCTGACATGTAATGACTGGATGTGTGCCGTATCTTCGTCTATCCCAATGAGATTGGTTTGGCGTATACAACATTCATCCAGGCGCCGACTGTGGCAGAAGTGGTGAAGTTGCTCGACAAGACCGTGGAGCGTCTCCAAAAGAACGTATCTGGGTGTGTGGTTTGAAGACGCGATCTGGGAAGAAACTCGTATCGTCTTGGCGAACATGGTTGCGGCGACTTAGAATTTCGTAAGTCTATGCTCAAGCCAAGGCATAAAGGAATTGTTTTAATTTAAGTTGTCAGGAGATAAACATGGGTTTTCATAGTGCGCGTCATGTAGATGCGCTGAATCAGACAATGGCTGAGCTGGGTAGCAATATTAATGTTTCGTTTGAGTTTTTTCCGCCGAATAGCGAAAAAATGGAGAAAACCTTATGGGACTCTATCGAGCGGCTCAGTACTTTGGCACCCAAGTTTGTCTCCGTTACTTACGGTGCAAACTCTGGCACACGAGACAGAACACACAAGGTTATCAAAGACATTCAGGAGAAAACAGGCCTGATTGCGGTACCGCATTTAACTTGTATCGACGCCAGCCGAGCCGAGTTACGTGATATCGCTAAAGATTACTGGAACAGCGGTATTCGCTCCATTGTGGCACTGCGCGGTGACTTACCAGAAGGCTTAGAAAAGCCCGATATGTACGCGGAAGATTTAGTAAGACTGCTTAAAGAAGAAGCCGACTTTGATATTTCGGTGGCAGCGTATCCTGAGGTACACCCAGAAGCAAAAAGCGCGCAGGCGGATTTACTGAGCTTGAAGCGCAAAATTGATGCGGGTGCTAACCGCGCAATTACCCAGTTCTTCTTCGATGTAGAGTCTTATTTACGCTTTCGTGACCGTTGCGTGACGATCGGCATAGATACTGAGATAGTGCCGGGCATTTTGCCGGTGTCTAACTATCAGACCTTAATTAAGTTTGCGGGCTTTTCTAACGTGCGTATTCCAAACTGGATGCATCAGCGCTTCCAAGGTTTAGAAAACGACCAGAATACTCGTAACTTAGTGGGTGCCAGTATCGCTATGGATCAAGTGCGGGTGTTGAGTCAAGAAGGGGTGAAGGACTTTCACTTCTACACCCTGAACCGTTCGGATCTGACCTATGCGATTTGTCATAGCTTAGGTGTGCGTCCGCAAATTTCGATTCCTGCTTAATAAGCTAAGCAAGTAACAAAACAAAGCCCCCGTAACTTAAGTTACGGGGGCTTTGTTATTTAAGGCCGCGCTGGGGGGGGTACTTCGGCGGTGAAGGGAGGTAATACACTTTACCTGATTCCTACGATTAGATAATAAACGAGTGACCAAGTCACAGATCCCAGTCAAGGGACTAATCCGGATTGCTAATTGACTTGTACACCGACTTTATCTCACTATTGCAGACATTCGTCTCGTGCTCAGCAGTCTCTGCAGGCGGACAAACAGGATCCCACTAATAAAAAGGACTTCTTATGCCTATCAAACCGCTGGCGTTCGCCTTGACCGCCGTTCTTGGCATGAGCTTCACCGCTCCTGCTTTTGCTCAGGAAACCCGTGAGTTTTCGGTATCGACCGTACTGTCCGATGCCTTCCCTTGGGGGCAGGCTGCAGAAAAATGGGCGGAGTTGGTGAGTGAGCGCTCCGACGGGCGCCTAACGCTAAAAGTTTATCCCAATGCCCAGTTGGTGTCTGGCGATCAGACCCGAGAATTCTCCGCCATGCGCAGCGGTCTTATCGACATGGCCGTGGCTTCGACTATTAACTGGTCGCCGCAGGTGCCCGAGCTGAACCTGTTCTCGCTGCCATTTTTGATGCCAGATGAAGCTGCCATCGATGCCATTACTCAGGGTGATACTGGTAAGAAAATCTTTGCCGCCATCGACAAAAAAGGTGTGATGCCGTTAGCCTGGGGTGAAAACGGTTTTCGCGAATTATCCAACTCCAAGCACCCGATCAATAGCCCAGCAGATGTGCAAGGCCTTAAGGTTCGGGTTGTGGGTTCGCCGCTGTTTCTGGATACCTTCAGCACCTTGGGCGCTAATCCAACCCAAATGAGCTGGGCTGATGCCAAGCCGGCCCTGACCACGGGCGCCATCGATGGCCAAGAAAACCCATTGTCGGTATTTGATGTGGCGCGGGTCGACCAAGTCGGCCAGAGCTATCTGACTTTGTGGCATTACATGGCGGATCCGTTGATTTTTGGCGTGAATAAAAAGGTATGGAAATCCTTGCCAGCAGCAGACCGCGACTTGCTGCAACAAGCGGCTATTGATGCTGGCGCCTGGGAAATTGAAAAATCTCGTAACGAGTTGAGCGAGACCTTGGTTGCTATTAAAGAGCGAGGCGTCGAGGTAACCGAGCTGACTCCTGAGCAACATCAGGCGTTTGTAGACGCCACCGCCGAGGTGTATACCAAGTGGACGCCGCGCATTGGTGCCGAGCTGGTTGCTGAAGCTCAAGCGGCCATTGCCGCCCGTTAATACTTTTTTATTTGGCCCGGCGGCTACGCCGGGCCACATTATTTACGTTAAACCTCCTGCCGAGAGTTGTACCCATGTCTAAATCTGCCCCCGATGCCCGCCCCGAGCGCTGGCTGGCGGCCCTTGCCCTGCTGATTATCTGTATCATCAGCTTAGGCAATGTGGTGGTGCGTTACACCACTGATGCGTCCTTTGCTTTTACCGAAGAGTTTTCCGTTTTTTTGCTGGTGGTGCTGACCTTTGCGGGTGCTGCGGTGGCTGCGCGTCGGCATGTGCATATTCGCATTGAGCTTATCGAACAGCTGTTGCCGATTCGCTTACGGCCAACTCTGTATGTGCTGCAATGGGCGGCCAGTGTGTTATTGCTAGGGCTAGTGGTTTGGTATGGCGCTTTGCTGGCTTGGGAAGAATATAATTGGGAGTCGTTGTCGCCGGGCTTGGGTTATCCCACCTGGATTTATCTAATTTGGTTGCCGTTACTCTGTTTGGCCATTGTCTGGCGTTTAACCCAAAGCATGATCGAGCGTTGCCAGATCTGCCTACAAACGGGAGGTAATGATGAGTCCTGATCTCTTGATGCTACTGGTGTTCGGCGGCGCTATGTTGCTGGGTGTTCCCGTGGCCTTCGCCTTAGGGCTGGGTGGCGCTGCCGGTATAGTGCTGGGGTTGTCACCAGATATGCTGGCGACTCTGGGTACCAATACCTACAACAGCATCGCCAAGTACCCATTGATCGCAATACCCTTGTTTATTCTCACCGGGCTTATCTTCGAGCGCGCCGGGGTGGCGGCTAGCCTAGTGCGTTTTGCCCAGGCATTGATTGGCCCACGCCACGGTGGTTTGGGGCTAGTCGTGGTGCTGGTCTGCTTGATCATGGGCGGCATGAGCGGCTCAGGCCCGGCGGATGCCGCCGCCGTAGCCATGGTGATGCTGCCCAGCATGACCAAAGCGGGTTACCCTAAACCCTTTTCGGCTGCCTTAATCGCCTCGGCGTCCTCTACCGCCATTTTGATCCCGCCATCAATTGCACTGATCCTCTATTCAATTGTGGTGCCGGGAGTGGATTTGCGGGCGCTGTTTGCTGCTGGTTTGTTCCCCGGCTTGCTGGCGGGTATGTCGTTGCTGTTGCCGGTGTGGTGGTTGGCTAAACGCAACGGCTGGGAAGATCCGAGCAAGGGCGAGCGACCCGACTTAAAAGAAAGCTTTATTAAGGCTTTGCCAGCGTTATTTGCACCGGTACTGATTTTGGGTGGCTTAAGATCGGGTTTGTTTACGCCGACCGAAGCGGCAGTAGTGGCGGTGACCTATGGCCTGATCGTCGGCATATTTGTTTATCGCCAGCTTAGCCTGAAGGAGGTCTGGAGCTTATTGGGTGAGGCGGGTGTGGTCTCTGGCGTAGTGATGATCATCATTTCGCTGGCGGGTATTTTCGCTTGGGCTGGTACAACTTTGGGTACCTTCAATCATTTAGCCGAGTCCATGTTATCGTTATCGGATCAGGGCTGGGTGCTGCTGATTTTAATCATGGTGCTGGTGTTGTTGGCGGGGATGTTGCTGGATGCGATTTCTATTTATCTGATTATCACGCCAATATTAATACCTCTGATGCAGCATTTTGGTTGGAACCCAGTGTGGTTTGGCATTTTGATGGCGATGAACATCGCCATCGGTCAGTTTACCCCGCCGGTGGCCATCAACCTGATGGTGACCACCCAGATTGCCGGTATTCGGCTGGAGAAAACCTTCGGCTGGGCACTATTTTTTATGCTAACCATGCTGTCGGCATTGGTGCTGGTGATGGTGTTTCCGGGGATTGCATTGTGGCTGCCAGAACGGCTCGGGTATGTGGTCGGCTCCTGGTAAGTTATTGGCGGTATTTTAATGAATAAAAAGCCCCCGCAACCTAAGGTTGCGGGGGCTTTTTTATGCGCTTCAATACTCTGCGTTAATGTTATTCTGCGGCTAAGGCTTGTTCTATATCCGCAAGTATATCGTCGATATGCTCAATCCCGATTGATAAGCGGATCATCTCTGCTTTTACGCCGGCTTGTGCTTGCTCTGCCTCACTCATTTGGCGATGAGTGGTAGAGGCTGGGTGGCAGGCCAGTGAGCGGGTATCACCGATATTCACTAAGCGTTTGATAAGATTAAGCGCATCGTAAAAACGTACGCCTGCGTCATAACCGCCTTTAAGACCAAAGGATAAAATGGCTGATGGCTTGCCTTTCATGTAGCGCTGAGCCCGCTCATAATCCGGATGTCCTTTTAAGCCTGCATAGTTTACCCAGTCCACTAAAGGATGGGCTTGTAAGAACTCCGCCACCTTAAAGGTGTTCTCCACATGGCGCTCCATGCGCAGCGGCAGGGTTTCTAGGCCTTGTAGCAGCAAGAAGGTGTTCATGGGTGATAATGCACTGCCGGTGTTACGCAACGGCACGGTACGGGCGCGGGCAATAAAGGCCGCGGCGCCAAAGGATTCGGTGTACACCACGCCATGATAAGCTGGCTCTGGATTATTAAACTGTGGGAAGCGCTCTTTATTCTTTACCCAATCAAACTTACCACTGTCGACGATGGCGCCGCCCAGAGAGTTACCGTGGCCGCCTATGTATTTGGTTAGGGAGTGAACCACGATATCGGCACCAAATTCGATGGGTTTACACAGAATGGGGCTGGCCACTGTGTTGTCCACTACTAACGGCACGCCTTGGGCGTGGGCTGCATCGGCTAAGCCTTGCAGGTCGGTAACATTGCCGGCGGGGTTACCAATACTTTCGCAGAATACCGCTTTGGTTCTGTCATCAATCAGTTTGCTGATGGCCTCAGGGCTGGCGTCTTCGGCAAAACGTACTTCAATGCCCATGCTCGGCAGCATATGCGCGAACAAAGTATAGGTGCCGCCATACAGCTGGGGCGTGGTGACTATGTTGTCGCCGTTTTGGGCCAAGTTAATCAAGGCATAATGAATAGCAGCACTGCCTGCGGATACCGCAAGACCGGCGATACCGCCTTCAAGAGCGGCCACGCGCTGCTCAATCACATCATTAGTCGGGTTCATGATGCGGGTATATATGTTGCCTGGCACTTCGAGGTTAAATAAGTCGGCACCGTGTTGGGCGCTGTCAAACTCGTAAGCCACGGTTTGGTAAATAGGTACGGCCACGGATTTAGTGGTGGGATCTGTGGTGTAGCCGTGATGAACCGCGAGCGTTTCGTCTTTCATGACATACTGTCCTTGTGTTAGTGAAATGAGTGCGAGTGAGATAAGCCAATGTAGGAATTTTAACTAGAAGTGTAAAGTGCTGTTAGCGAGGCAAAAATATTTGCGCCAATAAGCCGCCTTGCGGGTGATTGCTCAGCAGCAATTGCCCGCCATGCTGGTGGATCAGGGTGCGCGCAATGGCGAGACCTAATCCGATACTACCATCTTCCATATTTCGCGCCGAATCCAGCCGCGTAAAGGGTTTAAATACTTCTTCTTGCAGCTCGATAGGAATACCCGGACCAAAGTCGCGAATACGGATCTGTACCTGTGTGGGAGTAACGTCGAGCTCGGCTTCTACCTTGCCGCCATATTTAACGCCATTATCGAGTAAGTTTTGTAAGGCTCGACGCAGGGCGGTGGGGCGGCCTCGATAAATAACCGCCGTTTGTGCCACCAAGCTGACATCAAAGCCATTGTCTTGTAAATCATCACACAGGCTTTGCAGTAAGCTGGGTAAGTCCAAATTGCGGATCGGTTCCGCTAAGCCGTCTTCTTGGGCGAATTGTAAGGTGGCCTTAAGCATCTGCTCCATGATGATTAAGCTCTGCTGAATTTTTTGTTTATCTTCGCCCTCGGCTAAAAATTCACAGCGTAGCTGTAAAGTCGTAATAGGGGTGCGTAAGTCATGAGAAATCGCCGCTAGCATGCGGGTGCGATCCGAGACAAAGCGGTCTAGTCGGTCTTGCATGCGGTTAAAGGCGGTGAGGGTGTCGCGTATTTCTCGGGGGCCGCTTTCGCTAATGGGTTCCGGCTTGTCCCCTCGCCCCAATCGCTCGGCTTGCTGAGCTAGCTGCTTTAAGGGCCGAGTGGTGCGTTGCAATAGCCAGATCATCAAGCCCGCGAGCAAGCCTGCTAATAGTACAAAAGACAGCACAGCTTTAACTGACCAGCCGGGTATTTCGTTATCGCGTAGCGAGGTAAAATCTAACCAGCGACCATCTTCCAACTCAATACTGCCCTGTAGGCGGATATCCGCATGCCTGCGCGGATGATGTTGACCTCGTGGTTGCTGGTTATGAGGCTGCCATTGAGCAGAAACGGAACTGCGTTCAGCACTGATCTGAATGGTGAGCGATTCGGGATATTCCAGCTTGCTGCGCACTATGCGTTCAAAATGCGGGTTGCGTTCCTCGGGAGTGCTGGCTTGGGCAGCCAAGCGCAGGCGTAACGTTTCGCTGCGACTGGCGCGCAATATCTCTGGGTGTAAGCTTTCCGGAGATTGGTTGAGTAGGCGAGTGGCCGACACGACGCGTTGTAGGGTAAAGCGACTGTTGACTAAGCCCAGCGTCTCTTCGCGATCCATGCGGTAAATCTGGATGCCCACCAATTGGATGATAACCAAGATCAGTAGCGCCACCATGATCACTTGGCCGCTGAGGCTACTCAGCCAAAAGCGCAGCGGCTTAATCCCCATGGCGCACATCGGCCACTAACATATAGCCGCCACCCCAAATAGTTTTAATTAGTTGTGGCTGCTTGGAGTCCAACTCCAGCTTGCGGCGCAAACGGCTGACTAAAGTATCGATGGCGCGATCAAACGCCTGTGCTTCACGGCCGCGCGCCAGATCCAACAGTTGATCTCGGCTGAGTACGTGATGCGGATGCTGCGTAAACACCCGCAATAAATCAAACTCGGCGGTGCTTAAGCTGACGGTGGTGCCTTGCTCGTCGCGCAGCTCACGCCGGCTTAAGTCTAAGCACCAGCGATCAAAGTACAGGTGCATCGTTTCTTGCGCGGCGTGAGCAGGGCTCTCAACCATGGATTGTCGCCGGAGCACTGCTTTAATGCGGGCTAATAATTCACGGGGATTAAAGGGTTTTGGTAAATAATCATCGGCGCCCATTTCTAAGCCTACGATGCGGTCGGTTTCTTCACCCACCGCCGTTAGCATAATAATGGGCACTTGATTGCCTTGGCCGCGTAGCTCGCGGCACAGGGTTAAGCCATCGTCGCCTGGCAACATTAAGTCGAGAATAATTAAGTCTGGGGCGTGATGGTTTAAATGCTGGCGCATGGCATTACCATCGGGCACCGCTTGCACTTGATAGCCGTGTTGCTCTAAAAATCGTGTTAGCAAATCCCGGATTTCACCGTGATCATCCACCACCAGCAATTGTTTACCTGTATGCATGTTTTCCCCTCTTAATAGCTACTACTTATAACTATGGCGCCAGTATAAGCACCAAGCAGTCAGAAAGAATGTCAAAGTATGGCAAGTGATGAGAACGGCCAGGGTGAGAGCGTGAACATATTGTTCTTAGCATACTAAGTTAGTCGTGCATAAAAAATAATCAATTTTGTATAGTGAGATCATCTTTGTTTATTTTTTGCCCAACACAGTAAATCCAGCAACTAATATTTTATCCAAGTAAGCACAACTCATACTCGCCATTTTTTGCTTTCGACGAACACTGGCTTTCCTTGATGTCTCAGAGCGTATCATGTTGAGTGCTAAGTGACGGATGCTCGCCAGCACTTCAGCCCCATTCTCACGGTAAATGGGGCAGGCATCTTCTTTCATTGACACATCCAACACCCAATGCAGGCTATTTTCGATACCCCAATGCCCACGGACTGCCTTGCCGAAACGGATACTATCGAGCTCTGCTGAACTGATATAGTAACGATACTCAAGCGAGGATTTACCTGATTTTTCACGACGATAGCCAATAGCCACCCCGATAGTTTTTAGGCCTTTCCAGTCAGGAAACTGGTGCGCTAAATCGCCTGCTGGCAATACATGATATTCTCGGATCTCAGTACGACCGTGCCCCTGCTCAATGTTGATCTTATCGGAGTTTGTGGAGACAGCTATGCTAGCTGATAGGGCTGTTCGCACCGCTTTAAACAACAACTCTTGATTACCTTTTACTGCCAGTAAATAGTCGCCACCTTGGTTGATAATAGTCTTGGCAATGTTGGTCTGACAGCCCATGGCATCAATAGAAATCAAGCATCCCTTGATATCCAACAACTTGAGCAGCGCTGGAATAGCGGTAATTTCGTTCGACTTGGCATTGGTTTTTAATTGGCCCATGACCACGCCATTAGCGGAGGAAAAAGCGCTGACCATATGGATGGTCGATTGTCTATTCTCTCTATCGTAAGAGCCGCGTAGTACCTTGCCATCAATGGCGATAAGCTCACCATCAGTACGGTGTGTTATCGACTGAACCCAGCGAATAAAGCATTGCTGAAACTGAACGGGATCGAGGCGGGAAATCACCCTAGCGATAGTGTCGTGAACTGGCACTCCCTCTGGAAATAAGCCCTTTTTTTGAAACCAATTCAGGTGGGCACTCCCAAAGTCTTCGATGTCTTCCCAACCCTCAGCACCAGCGATGACAGCACAAATAGTGAGGAACAATACATCGAATAGCGGATAGATAATTTTGGCTGGTTGGCGAGGGTCGTCTATCTCACCAAAATACTGTGTAAAAGCATCCGTGTTCATCTAGGCTCTCCCAAAAGAGAGTATAAGATCACACTGAGGCGAGCAGGTCAAATATAGCTGAGTTGGCTAAAAAACGTTCGAGATCTTGCCCTGTGAGAACGGCACACTTTGTGACAAGATAAGTATTATCTGACACAGTTTGCTGACAGTTAGCTGTTTTAATAGCAACCAAGTCCACCCCTGTTGAGGTTATTATGATGAAAATTAAATATAGCGCTTTGTTACTTGCCACTAGCCTGTTGGCTGCCCCTGCTTTAGTACTGGCTGAGCCCGCTGCCGCCGAGCAGCAAGCCGGGCAAAGTAGCGCTCACCATGGCAAATATGGGTCAATGAAAGCAGGCTGTGAAATGGGCCATAAGGGCATGCATAAATCCGCTGCTCACGGGCAGCGTCATCATGGTATGGATGGCGTTATGATGGGCGCGGGCCGTTTCGATAAATACCTTGAGACGCGGTTAGAAAAGCTGGAGACGCCAGAGTTGAAAGCCCAATTTATTGCCACTTATCAAGCACGATTAACTTCGGCTGAGCAAAGTATGTTGCTGCGTAAACTCATGGCAGAACACAAGGCTGAGCAAATAGACGATAAAGCACTAAAAGCGGCCACGCTCGAAAAAATTAGCGCCGATAACAAGCTTAAGCAACTGCGCATCAAACAGATGCAAGACAAGCTGACCGCCGCTAAGAAGTAAGTTAAACGACCTTGAAGAGTGAGGCGTGAGGGAAGCCTGTAGCGCTAAACCCCGCTTCAGCCCCCGCTGATAGCGAGAAAAGAAAGCATCTAAGCCATTAGATGCTTTTTTATTGCCCGGTTTAGGTTTTCCTAACGCCTCACGGGAAGCTTAAGGCGTCACATCTCGGTCAATGGGTTGTTGGAGTGAGATCAGGGTCTCGGTGGACTGAATTTCATCAATGGGTTGCAGTCTGTGCACTAACACTTGCTGTAACTCATCGATGGAGCGAGTCATCACCTTAATGAAAATATTGTATTGCCCCGTGGTGTAGTAGGCCTCGACCACCTCTTCTAATTGCTCTAGTTTGGCCAATGCTGCCGGGTAATCGCGGGCACTTTTTAAAATAATGCCGATAAAGCAGCACACATCGTAACCGAGTTTTTTCGAGTTCACTTGCACTCGGGTGCCTTCGATAATGCCGGCCTGTTTCATCTTCTCCACACGCACGTGTATGGTGCCCGGGCTTACGGTAAAGCGCTTGGCCAACTCCGCATAAGGGGCGCGCGCATTCTCCATCAACGCCATCAAGATAGATTTATCCAGATTATCGATTCGATAATGAACACCACTTTTTTCTACCATATTTTGATGATCCTGCAAAAATAAGCGATTTAATTAGTGAATTTAGATTAAGTTTGGCATTTATTCTATCTAATGTTGAATTTAAGGCTGGTTTGGCTAATTATTCATTAAAACCCATAGCAACCTAGGTGAATGAGATGAAGCAATCCTATATTGAACGCCAACGCCAGATCCGTTTCGTGAAAGATTTTTTTTCTGATCAACTGGCGCAGCAGCTCAACCTGTTGGAAGTGCAAGCTCCCATTCTCAGTCGTCTAGGCGATGGCATGCAAGACAACCTGTCGGGCTCAGAAAAAGCCGTACAAGTGAAAGTGAAGGCCATTCCGCAATCCACGTTTGAAGTGGTGCATTCGCTGGCTAAATGGAAACGCCACACCTTGGCTCGCTTTGAATTTGAAGCCGGTGAGGGCATTTATACCAACATGAAAGCTCTGCGCCCAGATGAAGATAGCTTAAGCCCCATCCACTCCGTATATGTGGATCAGTGGGATTGGGAGCTGGTGATGTCGGAGCAAGAGCGCAACGTCGATTTCTTGATGACGGTGGTCAATAAAATTTATGGCGCCATCAAGCAAACGGAAATGGCGGCAGCTAAGCAATACGGTTTAACCCCTTTCTTGCCCGAGCAAATTCATATTTTGCACGCCGAAGAGTTATTAAGTCGCTATCCGGATTTAGATGCCAAGGGTCGTGAGCGCGCCATTGCCAAAGAATTTGGTGCGGTATTCTTAATTGGCATCGGTTGTCAGCTAAGCCATGGCGACAGTCATGATGTGCGAGCGCCCGATTACGATGACTGGTCGAGCTTGGGTGTTGATGGCTTATGCGGTTTAAACGGCGATATCTTAGTTTGGAACCCGATTTTAGAAAATGCCTTCGAGTTATCTTCCATGGGTATCCGCGTAGATAAAGAAGCATTACGTTATCAGCTGGCGCTAACCGGCCAAGAGGACAGAGCCACTCAAGAATGGCATCAAGCGCTGTTAGCCGGTGATCTGCCACAGACAGTGGGCGGCGGTATTGGTCAGTCTCGTTTGGCTATGTTGTTACTGCAGTTATCGCACATTGGTCAGGTACAGTGCGGGGTTTGGCCTGCAGAATTACACGATGCGATTGACGGCATCCTTTAGCGCTGAGTATTAGATACAGTTGTGAAAATTTGTTTTGGATAATTAATTACAAATAGCCAACTAACAGAAACGGGAACCTAAAGGTTCCCGTTTTTATTAGTCATTTTTATTAAGTTGTTTTTATCTAAAATAGGTCGAGCATCAGTAACTAATAGAGCAGTTCTGTAACTGTTCGTTAAGAAATTGCATCACTTGGTGGCGAGTGACTATGCCAATCACCTTGTTATCTTCAATTACGGGATAAATTTTTGGTTTGGCGCCGCCCATAAGACGGGCTAATTCAAATACATCACTGTTAGGCGATACCGTTAACGGCTCTTTGTACATTAAATCATTAACCGTCACGCGATTGTCACAGTGATAGCTGGCATTAATGAGCTTAGGAATACAATCTTGCTCGGAGAGAAAACCAATAATTTTGCGTTGAGTATCGACGACTGGCAGGCCGCTTAGGTCAGAAGCCAATAATTTATCCAGCGCCTCAGTGATCGACATGTCAGCCGTGAGTAACGGAATACTACGTCGCATGATCTCGCTTACCGTTGCCATTACCATAATGCTTCTCCTTCTCTATGGCCTAAACTGAGTGTGCCATTACTTCGCTTGGTAAGCCAATTTAGCGCTTCAGTCGGCTTAAACACTGCCACAGCTTTTCTGCCTGCACTTTACTAGTGTAGTGCATCAATGTGCGCTAGGCAGGCAACCGACTAAACAACAAGGCCCTCTTTTTTGACAAAAGAGGGCCTTGTTAGTAATCACTAATGCTTTTAAGGCATTAAAAGCGATACGGGAAGCGTACACCTACCACGTAGTCAGGCGCATCTTGTGTTAAACCTGCTGCCCAGTTAACCACCATCGATAAATTGTCGTCTATGGCCCAAGTTACACCCATGCCCATAGTGGCAGAGTTACCGTTAGAACCTTGAACTTTGCTCAGACTCTGTCCCTTGAAAGCTTGTTTTGCTTCCTGGCTCAAGCTTTGATTAAAATTAAGCGATAGACTTAACGCTCACGTAACACTATATTTTAAGTACTAAAACAGTGTGTTCTGTGTTTTTAACGACTGAAAAGTCAGGTGCTAAACACTGTAAACCACTGCCGGATAGTAAGCGCGTAGGACACCAATGTCGGCGAGGTCAAAAGGATTACGCGCTGTAGACGATTATTCATCTGATTGCTAGAGAATCTATCAGTAATTCAACAATATAAAGAAAATAAAATAATTGTGAACTATCACAAAAATTTGTAATCGCGCCTTGCGATAGCCAACTAAGCACACTAGTTTATGTTAAGAGCATTTATATAATATTTGCTAGCCAGCGAATTACGAACAGAGCCTCAATTAAGTAGTTATTTACAAAGTTGATTGCAAACTCCGTTTATAAGCTTAGCTAAAAAATTATCGCTTATACTTGGTCAGGCGTTTACTAACGTTGAAGCCCTTTTAGGGAGTTCTAGACTGTGAAACTTAAAAATAATGTTGTAAACGAACTAAATGGAATGGGATTAAGTATTTTGCGTTCAGGTTGCTTGGTGCTGGTTATGGTATTGCATGCAATGCCTGTTGTTGCCGCTGACTTTAGCTATGATAATTTGGTTATTCAGGCTAGGTCTGGAAATACTGTACCTTTATTAACTTGGTTAGAACGCAATAGCCGTCAGCTTAATGCAAATATGCGAGCCGACTGGCTGCAGGTCGCCAACTGGGCGGGTGATGACCAACAGGTGGTCACGGTCTGGGAGGGTTTTTCGCCAATCGTGCGCAACAGCATCCCTGCGCGCGGTGCGTTAGCGGCTGCCAGCTCTTATCGCAACTTAAAATTATGGCAGCAATCTCTTGCCATTTGGCATGAGCAACTGCGTCTTAATCCTGATCTACAGGATGCTCGCGCGGGTTGGATAATGAGCCTTTCCGACGCGGGTGAGAAACAACAGGCCCGCCAGCAAGCGGAGCGATTTGTGCAGGAAAATGGCAGTTATCTCAGCCACCAAGTACTGCTTTATACTATCCAAGGGAGTGGCAATGGTTGGGATGAGCTGTTTGCCTTAACTCGGTTGCAAGATCTGCATCAAGACACGGATCAGTCGGATATAGACACTAAGCTGATGCAGGCCATGGCTGCCAAGCTGGTGTCAAAACCCGCACTTCAGTTTGGTAAACAACATACATCGGACGCCGCCGTGCTGCGTCATTTGGAGCTGGACCAAGTTGCCGAGATGGTACGCATGGCCCACACCCATAGTCGCGGTGAGCAGGATAAATACTGGATTGCAGACCGCGCGCTAGCACGCTATCGCCAATTGCTGCAAAGCTGGCAAGGGTTGCCTGATGCAGGTGCAGACATTCGTCGCGCACGTATTGACAGGCTTGGCGCCTATGTAGCGCGCAATCGGCATAAGGACGCGATCAACGAATACGAAAATTTGCAAAAACAGGATCCTGCGATGCCTACTTATGCTAAGCGCTGGGCGGCAAGTGCTTACTTGTCTAATCGCCAACCGGATAAGGCCTATCGTATCCTGCACGAACTGTTCGGCACCACACCTGCGTTTAAGTTGCGACCGGAAGATGCGCAAGAATTTTTCTTTGCAGCATTGGAAAGCGATCATCTTGATGAAGCAGGATTGATCGCGAGCGATATAATGGCCAACACCCCTTACCATCGCTATGACTACGGCTCGCCCACACCCCAACCCAACGATAACTGGTTATCTGGCCAAGTATTACAAGGTCACTATCTCCAAAAGGTGAATCGCCTCGATGCGGCAGAGCAGCATAACCAGAAGCTGAGTGATAGTGGGCCTGGTAACCAAGGCTTGCGCATTAATCTTGCGGAAACTTTATTAGCGCGCGGTCTTCCCAGAGCCGCCGAACGACAGCTGAAAATTGGCGAGGTGTTAGAGCCCTACAGTCTGATCTTAGAGCGCCAACAGGCTTATGTTGCACAAGACTTGCAAGAGTGGGGGCAGTTTGACCTGCTGGTTAAAGATGTTGTGCAGCGTAGTCCCAATGAACCGGCTACGCAGCAACTGGCGCGTGCGCATCAGGTTGAAAACTTATCTGAATTTAGGCTCACTGGCAGTAAAGGTATTTCCTCTGATAACCCGATAAGTGGTTCGCAAGACCTGAATTTTAATTCCGCACTTTATGGCCCGCGTATGTACGAACATTGGCGGCCCTTTATTGGTTTTGACTATGCAGCCGGGCGCTTTGACGAAGGTAAGGGTAGCAAGCGTATTCAAGCTATAGGAGCGGAATATAGCACTCGCGACAATTGGGGTGAGCTGGAGCTGTCTAACCATAATGCCGTTAGCGAGAATAAAACCGGTGCGCGTTTTTCTTACTGGCATGACTTTAATGATAACTGGCGTGTGGGTACTAATATTGAGCGGTTAGCCCGTGACACCCCACTGCGGGCGATCCGCAGTGGGGTGACATCCAATCAAGTAGGCGGTTATGTGCGTTGGTATGAAAACGAACGTCGTCAATACCAATTTAGTGTGGCTGCGAGTGATTTTTCCGACGATAACCAAAGAATCAATGTGGCTATCACAGGTGTAGAGCGTCTGTACACTCGGCCCTATTTGTTTATAGATCTGCTGCCGACTATCGGCATGAGTAGCAACAGCCAGCAGGATGGCGCCTATTACAGCCCTGAACAAGATCTGAGTATTGCGCCCACCCTGTTTATCGATCATGTGTTGTATCGTCGTTATGACCAAGTTTGGCGCCAACAATTGGTACTGGGCGCTGGTTATTACTGGCAGGAAGATTTTGGTGGCGGTTTAAGTACTACCGCAGGCTACGGGCAGCGTTATGAGACCAACAGTGTATTTGATGTGGGCGCTATGCTGCTTTGGAACAAGCAACCCTATGACGGCCAGCGTGAGCATGATTTAAGTCTGGTATTTGATGTTAACTTTAAATTTTGAGGCTGAAATGGAGAAATATATGCTACAAGTTGCAGCCATTGTGTTCGCATTGTTCTCGACCATTGCCTTTGCTCAGCCAGTGGATTTTTTGCCGCCACAACAGCGTGCGTTGCTGAACATGGATAAACCTTGGCCCAAGAACCATTTTCTGGCTCTGGGTTATCACGATGTGGAAGATGACGTCGCCGATGAGCGTTATTTATCGGTCAGAACCAGCGCGCTCAATGATCAAATGGCTTGGCTGTTTGATAACGGCTACACCGCTATTAGCGTGCAACAAATTCTCGATGCACATAATGGCGGCAAACCCTTGCCTAATAAAGCGGTGTTGTTGAGTTTTGATGACGGTTACAGCAGTTTTTATACCCGAGTCTACCCGCTGCTTAAGGCTTATAATTGGCCGGCACTGTGGGCACCGGTCGGCGCTTGGCTGGATACGCCTGCAGATCAGCTTGTGGACTTTGGTGGCTTGCCCACCGAGCGCAAGCGCTTTGCTAACTGGGAGATGGTGCGCGCATTAAAAGACTCACCTTTGGTCAACATTGGTGCCCATACCTGGGATTCACACTATGGCGCTCTGGGCAATCCCCAAGGCAGTAAAAAGCCAACCATTGCCAATCGCCTCTACGATCCCAAACTAAAAGCCTATGAAAGTGAAGCCGCATTCCACGATAGGGTTGAAGCTGATGTGTTAAAAATTACGCAAAAAATCACAGAGGTGACCGACAAATCTCCTATTGCGTGGGTGTGGCCCTACGGTGCGGCTAGCGGCACTACCTTGTCGGTTTTGCGTAAACACGGCTATGACATGGCATTTACCTTACAAACGGGGCTGGCTAATGTTGAGGATTTAAGCAGCATTCCACGCATACTGATCTCCGGCAACCCCAGCATTGACGCTTTTGCTAGGCAGGTTACCCGATTTGAAGAGCAAGAGTCGGCCCGTGTAATGCACGTCGATTTAGATTATGTTTATGACAGCGATCCCGAGCAACAGCGAAAGAATATCGATGCGCTGATCCAGCGGGTGTATGACATGAAAGCTTCCCATGTCTTCTTGCAGGCGTATGCGGATCCACAAGGCGATGGCACGGTTAAAGAGCTGTATTTCCCCAACCGCTGGTTGCCGATGCGCGCCGACCTGTTCAACTTTGTTTCTTGGCAGCTGCACACCCGGGCTGATGTTAAAATTTATGCTTGGATGCCGGTGCTGGCGTTTGATCTAGATAAGCAGATCCCGCGAGTGCAAAGCTGGTCTGCAAAAGGTGTTAGTAGCGAACAGGCACAATACCAACGTCTCTCACCTTGGAACCCAGTGGCACGTCAGCAGATCACCGAAATCTACGAAGATCTGGCAGGCCACGCCGCATTCCACGGCATCCTCTTTCATGACGATGCTCTGCTCTCGGATTTTGAAGACGCAGGTAGTGACGCGCTAGCGGCCTATAAGGCTGCGGGGTTCGGTAATGACATTGCCAGTATTCGCCGTAACCCTAAGCAACTTCAAGCATGGAGCCGTTATAAGTCGCAATTCCTGATTGATTTTACTAAAGATCTCACCCAAGCGGTGCGTGATATTCGTGGGCCTCAGGTGAAAACGGCGCGCAACATCTACGCCATGCCGATACTGGAACCTAAATCCGAACAATGGTTTGCACAGAATTTAAACGACTTTATGCAAACCTACAATTGGACTGCGGTAATGGCCATGCCGCTGATGGAAGAAGTACCGCTTAAGCAGAGTAATGCGTGGCTGAAAAAATTGGTGAAAACTTCGCTGGCGCAACAAGGCGCGCAAAACAAGGTGTTATTTGAGTTGCAAACCCTAGACTGGCGTAAGAATGGCGGCCACCTACCGATCCCATCCAGCCAGCTGGCCGAGTGGATGTACCAGCTACAAATGAACGGTGCTCGTCACTTTGGCTACTATCCGGATGATTTCTTGAGCAACCAGCCTGATCTGAAAACCATCCGGCCTGCATTTTCATCATACTGGTACCCAAATTATGAGTGATCGACTATTTGCTTTCCTCGTGCTCTGTACCGTACTCAGCCTGCCGCTGGGCGTCGCCCTCGTATTTACGGGTGAAATACTGCTTAACTTCGTCTTTTTCTGGCCGTTGTTTATGTCAGGGCTGTGGATCATGGGGGGTATGTATTTCTGGTTTTACCGCGAGCGTCACTGGCTTAAGGGCGAGAATGTTGCACCACCAGAGTTGCCGGGTAATCCACTGGTTTCAATCTTGATCCCCTGCTTTAACGAGGGAATTAACGCCCGAGAAACCATAGGTGCCGCCATGGCGCAGCGCTATGAAAACATCGAGGTGATTGCTATCAATGATGGCTCTTTTGACAATACTGGCGAGGTGCTGGATCAGCTGACACAGGAATACCCGCAGTTACGCGTCATTCATTTGGCCACTAATCAGGGCAAGGCGATGGCACTGAATACCGGCGCCATGGCCGCACGTAGCGACTTGCTGGTATGCATTGATGGTGATGCGATGCTTGATCGGGATGCGGCGGCCTACATGGTGTTGCCATTGTTAGAAAATCCGCGCGTGGGTGCGGTTACCGGCAACCCGCGTGTTCGTACCCGTTCCACTTTGGTTGGCCGAATACAGGTGGGCGAGTTTTCCTCCATTATTGGTTTGATCAAGCGTACCCAACGCATTTATGGACAGGTTTTTGCCGTGTCAGGCGTGATTGCCGCCTTTCGCAAACGCGCCTTGGCTGAAGTTGGCTTTTGGAGCAACGACATGGTCACCGAAGATATTGATATCAGTTGGAAGTTGCAGCTCCAACACTGGTCAATCTTCTTTGAGCCGCGAGCACTGTGTTGGATTTTGATGCCTGAAACCCTAGCTGGGCTCTGGAAACAGCGTTTGCGCTGGGCACAAGGCGGTGCCGAGGTTTTTCTTAAGAACATCCGCAATATTTGGGTGTGGCGCAACCATCGCATGTGGCCCTTGATTGCCGAGTTTTGCCTATCAACAATTTGGGCATTTACCTATTTTGTCAGCTTATTCCTATTTATAGCTGGCTTGTTTGTGTCTCTACCCGGAAATTTGGCGGTACCACAAATTTTCCCCCCCGCCTTTACTGGGCTGTTACTGGGAATTGTGTGCTTGCTGCAGTTCTCGGTCAGCTTGTTGATCGAGCGGCGTTACGAGAAAAATTTTTTAGGCTCGTTATTCTGGATTATTTGGTTCCCAGTGGTGTACTGGATACTGAGTCTATGTACCACCTTGGTGGCCTTTACACGGGTGATGCTTAAAGGTCGTAGTCAGCGAGCACGCTGGGTTAGCCCAGACCGTGGTATTGGGAGGATTGTACGATGAGCCATCCATTGATTGTTACAGAGCGCCGTATACTGCCGAAACTGCTAGACAGCCTGCTGACCATAATCGCTTGGGTCGGATTTATCTGGTTGATATATCACGGCGTGGTTACTGTCTTACATGCTCAATCGGAGGGGGGAGATCCCCTCAGCCTGACCCTTGGTACTGTTATTTTCTATCTGCTGATTGCACTAGCTAACAGTCTGCTGTTAATTCTATGGGCAAAGTATAATCAGCGCCGCTTTCGTACCGAGCGGCGCATTAGACCCCAAGAGTTACCCCATGGCCAATTGGCCATTCAATTTGGGTTAACACAGGAAACCTTGGAGCAATTGAACCAGTCACAAATAGTCGTCGTTAGTTACAATAATGACGGGACAGCATTGGAAGTCAGCTTCAAGCGGGAGCAGGACGTTATTTCGAAGTGGTAAGCTGTTATTTTAGCGGCGGAAAATAGTAAATTAATAAGGTTGATTACCGACGATTGGAAATGCGTAACTCTACGGATGCTGGAACGTATCAATGCTTTAACCAGTATTAATTAAATTGTGTCGTGTATGGCCCATCGCAGGATTTGGATATTTGCAGTAACGCTCCTACAGAATGGCAGCTAAAGCTCGGCAAACACCCCACGGCTACTCTTTGAGTAGCCGTTTTATATTCTATTGTCTGCCTTTAGGTGCATTTTTGTTATCCTGCTTGCCCGTTAAATAAATGAGTGTCTATCTGATGTCCCATGCCGCGCTAAGATTTTTGCCTCGCTCGCTACTGCGCTTGGTCTTGGTTGCCTTTACCTTAGTATTACTGCCGCTCATTTTACTGGTGATCCAAAATGGACGTAGCTTAGAGCAGGTTATTTTATCTGCTCAAGCAGGGGTGGAGAGTGCGGTGGTCGATACCCGTCGGGCCACAGATATGAACGATCTGGCACTGGAAATGGAGCGGGCCATTCGCCGTTATGTGGTGCTAGAAAACCCTGAAATACGCCAATCCTATTTACGTTTGTTAGAGCGCTACCGCTTGGAGCTTGAGCAGCTGTTATTCAGTATTGATGGCGGAGATCTTGGGGCTTCATTACAGCATCAATTACTGTATTTGGTGGATTTGGCGCAGGCGAGCAACGATGAAATTCGCGACAGAGTGGTTATTTTTAACTCTTTTAGCAGTGCTACAGTGGCGCTTGATAAGTTAACCAGATCGCAAATAGATGCGCGCATTCAACAAGAACGCGCTCATGTTATCGTGGTTCGCCAGCAATTGTTGCTGCTTAGCGGTGCGCTGGGAGGGGCAAGTTTACTATTGGCTTTATTGTTTACTTATCTGATTATTCGCCCGGTGCGGCAGTTAGAAAAAAGAATTTTAAACTTAGGCGCCGGTGTTGAGCCTGAAACAAAACCGATCCGCGGACCGGCCGAGTTAGTCGAGCTGGGCGATAAATTACAGTGGTTGCATTTACGCTTGCGGGAGCTAGAAGCGCAAAAACTACAGTTCTTGCGCCATTTATCTCATGAGTTAAAAACTCCATTGGCCAGCTTGCGGGAAGGGGCTGACTTACTACTTGAACAAGTCACGGGCCCTTTGACTGACGAACAAGAAGAAATCTGTGAGCTGTTAGTACTGAACAGTTTTCGGCTGCAAGAGTTAATTGAGCAACTGCTCGATTACAATCGCATTCAACAAGTGCAAGTGTATGAAGAGCCGGTGGTGGTATTGCCTTTATTAGAGCAAAGCTTGACGGCGCATCGCTTGACCATCGAAAACAAAAATTTGCAGGTGAGTGTGGCGCTGATTGATGAGTGCCCGTTAGCGGATGGTCACCGTTTAAAGCTGGTGCTCGATAACCTGATTTCTAATGCGGTGAACTATGCAGATGTAGGCGGCGTGCTGCAAATCACCTCCCAGCTGAGTGCCGAGTCTGCAGAATATGTATTAACCGTGGCAAATACCGGACAACCTATTCCTGAGCAGGATAAAGACCGTATTTTTGAGCCCTTTGTGCAAGGCAATCAGGTGCGAAAAGGGGTATTAAAAGGCTCGGGTATTGGCTTGAGTATTGCGCGCGAAGCGGCCTTAAGTATGGGCGGTCGCTTGATTTTGGATACAGAAATGACAGAACTGGTTTGTTTTGAACTCAGCCTGCCTAATCATAATAATAAAGGAATCTCTGATGAATAAAGCATGGTATGGCGCTGCTTTAGCGCTGATGTTATCTGGTTGTACCTTGCCTTTCCCCCTGTTACAACAGTCCGATCCTAAGGTTGAAGTCACAGAGCCCTCAGAGGCTCAACAGCTGCAAGCTTGGTTAGCGCTGTCCGATACCGTACAACACAGTAATGACAGCCAGCGCCAGCAGGCCTTGAGTCAGTTACAAAATACCGATCAAGCAGAATTAAAGCGCGCGCTCTGGCAGAGTCATCCCAAAGCCAGCTACAACCAACGGCAGCAGGCCCAGCAATTGTTTCAACAACACCTAGCCACAGCCTCACCCGCAGAACAACAGTTACTGGGTGTGTATCAAAGCTATAATCAAGAAATCTTACAGATGCAGCGCCAGTTAGTGGATCGTCAGCAGCACATAAACAATCTGACCAAAAAACTCAAAGAGCTGGCGAACATCGAACAGCAGATAAACGACCGTAAATTTCAAGAGTAACGGCCATGAAACGTAAAGCCAGAATATTACTAGTGGACGATGATGTCAGCTTACTGAAGTTGTTGGGATTACGTCTTAAGAGTGAAGGCTTTGCGGTCACGACTGCCGGCAGTGGTGCCGAAGCCTTAACTTGGTTAGAGCAAGAGCGCCCCGACTTGGTATTGAGTGATTTACGCATGGACGGCATGGACGGCTTGGCGTTATTTGATCGCATTCAACGCCAGCATGTGGGCTTGCCAGTGATTATTATGACCGCTCATGGCTCTATTACCGATGCCATTACCGCCACCCGCTCTGGGGTGTTTGGTTTTTTAACTAAGCCGATTGATAAAGAAGAATTACGTAAAACCATCAATCAAGCCTTGGCCGTGTCCTTGCCGGCGGTGGTGGATGATTGGCAGCAAAGGGTGCCCACGCGTAGCCCCATTATGATCGCGTTATTAGAGCAGGCGCGTCGCATTGCTCCCTTGGATATCAGTGTGTTGCTGACGGGACCATCGGGTTCCGGAAAGGCGCTGATGGCGCAGGCATTGCACGACTCTAGCCCGCGCCAAGATTACCCTTTTATCTCGCTAAACTGCGGCGCTATGACCGAGCAATTGTTGGAGTCGGAGTTATTTGGTCATGTGAACGGCGCTTTTAGTGGTGCGACCTCGGATCATCCTGGGGTGTTTATTAGCGCCGCCGGCGGCACTGTGCTGTTAGAAGATGTGGGTGAACTCAGCCCCGCATTGCAAGGCAAGCTGCTGCAAGTGTTAGCCCAACAGCAAGTGCGGGCTTTGGGTGCCAGTCAAAGTGCGACCACAGATGTGCGGGTGCTGTCTTCTACCAATCGTGACTTGGTGACGGCCATGGAGGAGGGGACATTTCGCGAAGATCTGTTTTATCGACTCAATGTGATGAACCTACAGCTGCCGGCACTTGAACAAAGGCCGGAAGATATCCCCTTGCTGGCCCGCCAAGCGCTAGAGCAACTCAAAACCCGCCAACAAACGCAGGTAACGGGCTTTTCTCCCGAGGCGTTATCCATGTTGGCCGCGGCCAATTGGCCCGGTAATGTGCGCCAATTGCTGAATGTGGTAGAGCAAGCGGTGGCGATGGCGTCGGTGCCTGTGATTGGCACTCAGCTATTGGAAGGTATTTTGGCGGATAGCCGTGAGCAATTCCCAACCTTTAATGAGGCACGAGCCGAGTTTGAACGGCTCTATCTGCATAAAATTCTGCGCATGACCGACGGTAACGTGAGCCAAGCGGCGGGTCTAGCGGGGCGCAATCGTACCGACTTTTATAAACTGCTGAGTCGCCATGGGATTGAGGCTGGCGCTTATAAGGAAAAGCGTAAGGAGTGAAATTTTTTTGCGGTGAGGTCGCTCTTAATAGCTAAGCCTTTAATAAGGCCTTTAATACACCAAGCTCTCCACGGGACTCCTATGCTGATTTATAATAAGAAAAAATCACACTT
The DNA here is from genome assembly GCF_002157895.1 of Oceanisphaera profunda. Taxonomy (GTDB): domain Bacteria; phylum Pseudomonadota; class Gammaproteobacteria; order Enterobacterales; family Aeromonadaceae; genus Oceanimonas; species Oceanimonas profunda. Next base: position 1,395,342 of record NZ_CP021377.1, on the reverse strand, counting down.
AAGCGAAAACCAAGTCACGCCTGAGTCTGTGTATCTGCAGCGCCGCCAAATCCTGCAAGGATTAGGCTTAGGGCTGGGTGCCGCCGCATTAAGCGCACCGGCCAGCGCCGGTCTATTTGATGCTCTTCTCGGTAGTAAAGAGACGAAAGAGCAGGGCGCTAAAGAAGTGATAGCCAGTACTGAGCCACTCACCTTTAGCCAACCTAAAGCCTATCAACTTGATATCGCACCCACCGCCGAGGGGGTCGCCACCACCTATAATAACTTCTACGAGTTTGGTGCCGACAAATCCGATCCTGCACGCTACGCCCAGCAATTTAAGACTAAGCCCTGGACCATTACCATTTCTGGCGAAGTGGAGCATCCACAAACCATAGATGTCTGGGCTTGGTTAGAGAAGCAGCAGCTGGAAGAGCGTATTTACCGCCATCGCTGTGTGGAAGCTTGGTCTATGGTGATCCCTTGGTTGGGCGTGCCTTTAAGTAGCATTATTAAGGCGGCTAAGCCTACCTCGAAAGCTAAGTATGTGGCCTTTGAAACCTTGTATGATCCTAAACAGATGCGCGGCCAATCGTCACGCTTTGTGGGGGGCGGTATTGAGTACCCCTATGTAGAAGGCTTGCGACTCGATGAGGCCATGCATCCCTTAGCGCTGTTAGCGGTGGGCATGTACGGTAAAACCTTGCCGCCGCAAAATGGCGCGCCGGTGCGTTTAGTACTGCCTTGGAAATATGGCTTTAAGGGCATTAAGTCCATCGTAAATATTCACCTGACCGATAAACAACCGCCCACCACTTGGAACAAGCTGGCCTCTTACGAGTATGGTTTTTATGCCAACGTCAATCCCAAGGTTGACCACCCTCGTTGGAGCCAAGCCACCGAGCGAGTTATCGCCGAAGGCGGTTTATTTGGCAGTGGGCGTCAGCCTACCTTGATGTTTAACGGCTATGAAGATGAAGTGGCCAGCCTCTATCAAGGCATGGATTTACGGAAATTTTATTAGGTGAAAGCACTGCGTATAAAACTCAGCCCGAAGAAGATAACCGGCCTTAAAATACTGCTGCATCTTGCGGCCATCTTGCCGTTAGTGTGGTTGCCGTGGGCGTTTTCGGTCGGCCGCTTTAGTGCCGACCCTATTCCTGAGCTGATCCAATATTTTGGGGATTGGGCGCTGCGCATCTTATTGCTGAGCTTATGTGTTTCGCCGTTGGCCAAGGCGCTTAAAAGTGCGCCTTTGATTAAGGTGCGTCGCCTGATCGGCTTATGGAGCTTTGCCTATGCCAGCTTACATTTACTGGTGTGGTTATGGCTGGATCTGCAATGGGGCTGGAGCCTAATTGGCAGCGAGATTATTAAACGCGGCTTTGTCACCTTGGGCATGCTGTCTTGGTTGATCCTGTTGCTGCTGAGCTTAACGTCACTGCAAAAGATCCAACGACGCTTAGGCCGCTACTGGCAGCGGTTGCATAACTGGGTCTATTTGGCGGCGGTCTTGATCCCCATTCATTATTGGTGGGCGGTTAAGTCGGGCTGGATCCAACCGCTTATTTATCTGCTGCTGAGCCTCAGCTTATTATGGTGGCGTCGTGACAAGCTGCTGCGCCCACTCAAGGGCCTATTTAAGCGTCAAACATCCAGCACTAAGCGCAGGTAGCGATTTCTCGCCACACTATCCTTGAAAGAACAACCAGTGCTCTTGGTCCGTTTTTTCTCTGTTCTTCATTAGCCTGGTCGCTCGGCGCTGGGTTTCCCTCTCATGTTTGCCCACATTCAGCTAAACTGACGCCTTAAATAAATAGCTAATGTATTGCTAATCAACGGCGGAGTAGCGAATGGATAATCAGGCTTGGGCACTGTGTTTTCTGGATGAAGGGGTCGCTATGTCGGTGATCAGTCGTAAAGAAACCCGCTGCCAGTGGCTGGAAGATGAAGAGCATGCCTTTGAACACTTGCTGAATGACTACCTGAACTATGTGGCTGAATTAGGTGAGCTAGAGCCGGAGCAGGTCTTGGTCGCCAAAGAGCGCTTCGAGTTATTAATCGAGCAATACCCAGAGCCGGAGGTATTAACCGAGTACCTTAACGATCTCACCGTAGGGTTAACGCGCCTGCTGTGGTTTGGCCCCTTGTCGGCACTGGCCGAAGACTACGGTGACTTTCCGCTGGCGCTGCGTGCTTTTTATTGGCAAGAGTATGGCGAAGGTGACGAAGACCCAGTGGAACCAGTAGTAGAAGACGACTGGATTTACTTGGTGGAGTGTATGGACGACTTCTTGCTCGAAGACGATTATTGAGTTTGCGCTGAGATTGCTGCTAACCTGTATCCATATACAGTTATCTTAAGTTGAGTCATGATCCTCTATATCGCCGAAAAGCCTAGTCTCGGGCGCGCCCTAGCAGCAGCCTTACCAAAACCTCAGCAACAGGATGAAGGCTTTATTCGTCTGGGTAATGGTGATGTGGTTACTTGGTGTATTGGTCATTTGCTTGAACAGGCCCAGCCTGATGCTTACGACCCTGCCTTTAAACAATGGCGCTTAGAGCATTTGCCCATTATTCCTCGCGAGTGGAAGTTAGAAGCTAAGCCTAAAACCCGCAGTCAGTTAGCAGTGGTTAAAAAGCTGCTTAAACAAGCCACCGAGATAGTGCACGTGGGGGACCCAGATCGCGAGGGTCAGTTGTTGGTAGATCAAGTGATCAGCTTTTGTGGTGTGTCTAGCGCTAAGCGTGATCGGGTGCAGCGCTGTTTAATCAGTGATCTTAACCCCAGTGCGGTGAAAAAATCGCTGGCGGCACTGCGCTCCAATAAAGAGTTTGTGCCCTTATCGGTCTCGGCATTGGCCCGCTCGCGCGCTGATTGGTTGTACGGCATTAATATGAGTCGGCTGTGCACCATTCAGGGACAAAAAATGGGCTATCAAGGTGTGCTGTCGGTGGGGCGCGTGCAAACGCCGCTACTGGGGTTAGTGGTACGCCGCGACCAAGAGATCGCCGATTTTACTGCCAAGCCTTATTTTGAAGTACAAGCGCATCTCACCACAGAGCAAGCTCAGGCATTTAAGGCTAAATGGCAACCTAGCGCAGCCTGTGCGCCTTGGCAGGATGAAGAAGGGCGGGTGTTATCTCAGAGTTTGGCCGACAACGTAGTCAAGCGTATTACCCAGCAAAACGGTCGTGTGACTAAAGCTGAGACTAAATCCCGCCAACAGCCACCGCCCTTGCCTTATAATTTATCCTCCTTGCAAATAGATGCCGCGCGCCGTTTTGGCTTAAGCGCCAAGCAGGTACTCGATATCTGTCAGACGCTCTACGAGCGCCATAAATTGCTCACCTATCCCCGCTCCGATAATCGCTATTTGCCCAGCGAACATTTTTCCCAAGCTGGTGCAGTGACGCAGGCTATCGCTAACACCTGCACTGAGCTGGCAGGTGCGGTGAGCGGTGCTGATTTAAGTCGGCGCAGTAAGGCGTGGGATGATAAAAAAGTGGCGGCGCATCACGCTATTATTCCCACCGCTAAAGCCATGGATGGCAGCAAATTATCCAGCACCGAGCTCAAGGTGTATCAGCTAGTGGCTCGCCAATATTTGGCGCAGTTTTATCCGCCTTGGCAATACGAGGATAAATTACTGGAGCTGGAGATTGCCGGTGGCCGCTTTGTGGCTCGCGCCCGTCAACAAGGCAGCCCAGGGTGGAAGCAGTTGTTTGCGCAAGCTCGCCAAGCCAACCCAGCAGAGCCTGAGGATGAAGAGCTGCAGTCACAGCTGCCGGAGTTAACAGTGGGGGAGACAGTGTTTTGTGTACGCGGTGAGCGACTCGACAAACTCACTCAGCCGCCGCGTTATTTTACCGATGCCAGCTTGTTGGCCGCCATGACCAATATCGCCCGCTACGTAACGGACGGCGAGCTGAAAAAGATACTGCGCGATACTGATGGCTTAGGCACTGAGGCCACGCGAGCGGGGATTATCGAATTGCTGTTTACCCGTCAATTCTTACGCCGCGAAGGTAAGCAAATTCGTGCCACAGAAGCCGGCGCCCAGCTGATAGCCAGTTTACCAGCTTCTGCCACCACGCCGGATATGACGGCTCGCTGGGAGTCGGTACTGGACGCCATTAGTCGCAAGCAAGCCGGTTACCAAGCCTTTATGACGGATCTGGAAACGTCATTGCCGCAGTTAATTGCAGCGGTGGATGTGAACGCCTTTAAGGGCTTGAAAGGCAGCGGTAAAGCGCCAAACTTTAAAAAGCGTAAAGGGCGCGTTAAAACGACGAAGCGTAAGGCGTAAAAAGTGGCGAGTGAAGAGTAAAGGATGAAGAGAAATACTAAATCTACAACCTCGGAGCGAGTGTGCAGTTTGTCGTGCTTGTATCCTCATGTCTCACTCCTCACGACTCATGAGTTCAGGTACACTGAGCCGGCATTTATTTAGGAATCCTCATCATGCAAGTTACCTCGGCTGCTCTCGCCCCCTATAACACTTTTGGTCTTAACCACACTGCCGAACAATTGGTAGAGCTAACGGCACGCGAACAGCTGCAACGCGTATGGCAAGCCTATCGGCAAACGCCGTTATTATTAGTCGGTGAAGGCTCTAACCTGTTGTTTACCGCCCCCTTTAGCGGACTGGTTCTGGTTAATCGACTGAAAGGCATCGCAGTGACCGAGACTGAAGATGCTTGGTTGGTGGCGGTGGAGGGCGGAGAAAACTGGCATCAATTGGTGTGCCTGTGCTTAGCACAGAATATGCCTGGGCTGGAAAATTTAGCCCTGATCCCCGGCACTGTGGGGGCATCGCCGGTGCAAAATATCGGTGCTTATGGAGTGGAGCTGGCGCAATTTTGTCAGCAAGTTGAAAGCTTCGACTGGCAAAGCGGCGAGTATAAAACCTGGTCTAATGAGGAGTGCGCCTTTGGTTATCGCGATAGCGTGTTTAAGCATGAGGCCAGACAGCACTTAATCGTTAGCGTGACCTTTCGTTTACCTAAAGCTTGGCAGCCAGTGCTCGGTTATGGCCCGCTGGCCGAATTAGGTGAAGCCGCCACACCGGCGCAAATTTTTGAAAAAGTGTGCGCTACTCGCCAAGCCAAATTGCCTGATCCTGTGGTGCTCGGCAATGCGGGCAGTTTCTTTAAAAACCCCAAAGTGGTCACGGCACAAGCAGAAGCGCTTAAATTAGCGTGGCCTAAGTTGCCTGTATTTGCCGCCGAGCCGGGAGTTAGCAAGCTGGCCGCTGGTTGGCTGATTGAACAAGCGGGCTTAAAAGGCGTGAAAGTAGGGGGTGCCGGTGTGCATACCCAACAAGCCTTAGTGCTGGTTAATCTGGGCGGAGCCACGGCGGAAGATGTATTGCGTTTGGCGGCCTTGGTGCGCGAGCGCGTAGAGCAGATGTTTGGTGTGCGCCTAGATCCCGAAGTGCGCATGATAGGAGCGGCGGGTGAAACCTATTTGGATGAGGCGCTGGCGTGTCTGAGCTAAACTCTATGCCTAAACAAGAGCCTAAATCTGAACCTAAACAAGAGCTAAGCCCGTTGCGCGAGGCTTTGCTTACCTTATTGGCTGATGGACAGTTTCACTCTGGCGAGCAATTAGGTGAGCAGCTAGCGGTCAGTCGTGCTGCGGTCAGTAAACATGTGCAAGCCATTAAGGCGCTGGGGCTAGAAGTGTACAGCGTGAGTGGTAAGGGCTATCGCTTGGCGGTGCCCTTGCAGTTATTGGATCAGCATCGGTTAAGTCGTGAGCTGGCGCCGCAGCGGGTGGAGCTTATCCCGGTGATTGGCTCGACCAATCAGCATTGGTTGGCACAGCTTAATCAGCTTAATAACGGTGATATCTGTGTGGCTGAGTGCCAAACGGCGGGTCGAGGGCGACGCGGTCGCAATTGGGTTTCGCCTTTTGGTGGCCAGCTAATCATGAGCATGTATTGGCGACTCGAGCAGGGCATGGCGGCGGCCATGGGCTTGAGTCTAGTGGTGGGCATAGCGGTGGTGGAATCATTAGAGGCTCAAGGCTTTAGTGGCGTACAACTTAAATGGCCCAATGATTTATATGTGAATGGCCGCAAGCTGGCCGGCATCTTAGTAGAAATGTCCGGCACCGCCGGTGGGCCTTGTCAATTGGTGGTTGGTTTGGGCTTAAATTTACTCTTGCCGAGTAGCGAACAAGCACGCATCAATCAGCCTTTTGCTGAATTAGCCGAGTTAGGGGAAATTAACGATCGTAACGGCTTAGTGATAGCCCTTAGTCAGCACCTGCAGCATTGTTTAAGCATTTTTGAAGCCCACGGTATTCGTGCTTTTCGCGAGCAATGGAATCAGCTGGACTATTTTAACGGCAAGCCGGTGCGCATATTGATGGGTGAGCAAGTGATTCAGGGCACAGCTCGCGGCATAGATGAGCAAGGCGCACTGTTGTTGGAATTAGCCGACGGCAAAATCAAGCGCTTCTTAGGCGGCGAAGTGTCGCTGCGCGGGGAAGATACAGCGCCGAGCGCCGAGCGCCGAGCGCCCAGCTCGACATAATACTCAACACGGCAAAACAAAGACGGCGTTTTTACTGGGCGCTGGGAGCTGGGCGCTTCTTTCAGAGTTACTTCTTCAGCCACACCTGCTCTATGCCGTGGTCTTGGCCTTTGGTGAGGATCAGCTCGGCGCGGTCTTTAGTTGGCAAGATATTTTGCCTGAGGTTTTGGTAGTTAATATCTTGCCAAATACGACTGGCGGTGGCTATCGCTTGCGCTTCTGTTAAATGGGCGTAGTGATGGAAGTAGGAGTCAGGGTCAGAAAAGGCGCCGTCGCGTAACGTTAAGAAACGCTCCACATACCAAGTTCTCAGCAATTGTTCATCCGCATCGACAAACACCGAGAAATCCACGAAGTCTGACACAAATACCCGATGCGGCTCATGAGGGTAGTCCATGCCGCTTTGCAACACGTTTAAGCCCTCGATGATTACTATGTCCGCCTGCTCCACCACTTCTTCAGCGTCCGGTATAATGTCGTAACTTAAGTGCGAATACAGCGGTGCCGTGACCCTAGGCTTGCCGGACTTAATATCAGACACAAACTGCACTAAGCGGCGAATATCATAAGACTCAGGAAATCCTTTCTTATGCATTAAGCCGCGCGCTGCTAGCTCCGCATTCGGATACAGAAAACCATCCGTGGTGACCAAAGCGACCTTGGGGTGCTGCGGCCAGCGTTCTAATAACGCAGCCAGAATGCGGGCAGTGGTGCTTTTACCCACAGCTACCGAACCGGCGATGCTGATAATATAGGGCAGATGACGAGGCTCTTTTCTCAAAAACTGATCCAATACCTTACTGCGCCTTTGCTTGGCCTTAATGTAGAGATTGAGCAAGCGTGACAGCGGCAAATAGATATCCCTGACTTCATCCAGTGATACTTTGTCATTAATACCACGTAGCCGCGTTAGCTCAGCTTCGCTTAACGGCTGGTGCACAGTATCGCGCAGCTCTGACCAAGCTTCGCGAGAAAAGTCGAGATAAGGGGAGTCGTTGTCTATTGTCATAAGGGTTTGGTCATAAGTATGGGGTTATGAGGCCGTGCTGTGGGTCGCTTAGCGACGATACACCAAGGTTTAAGCGTCGACAAGCCAGCCGCAGCTCAACTGAGCTTAAGCATGGGCTTGCAGCAAAAAAAATAACTGAGCAGATTTTAGGCGCAAGGGGCATCTACGGCGGCAAAATGAGGTAAAAAGCGGTCTTGTTGTTTATTTATTGCGCACTTAGGTCGGTTGAGGCAAAAAGTTAGCATTCAACGCTTGCATAACGGCATGCCCATGGCCTAGTATTCGCCTCGTTCTAGTGCCGGCATAGCTCAGTTGGTAGAGCAACTGACTTGTAATCAGTAGGTCCCGAGTTCGACTCTTGGTGCCGGCACCATAACATTGGAGGGGTTCCCGAGTGGCTAAAGGGATCAGACTGTAAATCTGACGGCTCAGCCTTCACTGGTTCGAATCCAGTCCCCTCCACCATCTTTTAGATATCGCACGCTGCGCTATCTCATTTAACTCAACTCTGACGTATTCGAGTAAAGTTAAATAACTCTGTTTTGCGGGCATCGTATAATGGCTATTACCTCAGCCTTCCAAGCTGATGATGCGGGTTCGATTCCCGCTGCCCGCTCCAGTTGCTGATATAGCTCAGTTGGTAGAGCGCACCCTTGGTAAGGGTGAGGTCCCCAGTTCGAATCCGGGTATCAGCACCATCTTTGTTTTATCCCACGCACTTTCCACTATTTAGCACACTCAACTTGCAGTGTGATTTTTCGATCCTGTCATTCACGCCATACGCCTCTTCGGAGGGGTTAGCCGTCTTCCTGGCGACAGTCAGGATCTTGTTTTAGGAGTTAAACATAAAGAGCGAGATCCTGAAGCAAGTTCAGGAAGACGGCCAAGAGCGGTGTTTGCTTTAGCTCGGCGCTGTCCTTTCGCCTCACCCATCACGTTTACCTGAAAAATCAGCAGATAATTACGCTTACAATCCCAGCCGAAAGCCCTTATAATGCGGCCCTTATTGTGTATAGGGGCGTAGTTCCAATTGGTAGAACGGCGGTCTCCAAAACCGACGGCTGGGGGTTCGAATCCCTCCGCCCCTGCCATATACCTCGCCGATAGCGGGGTCTTCGCGTCCGTAATGGACTCAAGTTTTAGACAGGTAGCCTTATGAGTGCAAATATTGAGAGCCAAAGCGGGGCCAAAGATTCCCTGTTATGGGGACTAGTGTTTATTATTTTGGTAGCAACCGTGGTGGCTAACTCTCTTTATAGCGAGCTGTCGGTGGCCATTCGTGCCGCGGCCGTTGTCGTCGCCTTAGGCGTGGCTGGATTATTGGCCTACCAAACCCACAAAGGTAAGACTACGGTCGCCTTTGCTAAAGAATCTCGTCTGGAAATGCGCAAAGTGGTGTGGCCTAACCGCCAAGAAGCGATCCAAACTACCCTGATTGTACTGGCTGTCACTGCTGTGGTCGGCCTGTTTCTATTTATGCTGGATGGCTTGCTGGTATGGCTGGTCAATCTGGTCACCGGAGTATAAGGATTAACCATGTCTGAACCAGAACAAAGAATGCGTTGGTACGTGATCCAAGCGTTTTCCGGATACGAAGGCCGCGTTCAGAAATCGCTGATCGAGCATATCCGGCTGAATGAGATGGAAGAGCAGTTTGGCGAAATTTTAGTGCCAACTGAAGAAGTGGTCGAAATGCGCGCGGGTCAAAAGCGTAAGAGCGAGCGCAAATTCTTCCCCGGCTACGTGCTAGTACAAATGCAGATGAACGATGCCAGCTGGCACCTAGTGCGCAGCATTCCCCGCGTAATGGGCTTTATCGGTGGTACGCCTGAGCGTCCGGCACCTATTTCTGATAAAGAAGCAGATTTGATCTTGAATCGTCTGCAAGATGCGATTGATAAGCCGAAACCAAAAACCCTGTTTGAACCGGGTGAACTGGTGCGCGTATCTGAAGGTCCGTTCGCCGACTTTAACGGCGTGGTGGAGTCGGTCGATTATGAGAAGAGCCGCATTAAGGTGTCGGTCATGATCTTCGGTCGTTCTACCCCCGTTGAGCTGGAGTTTGGTCAGGTTGAAAAGTCCTGATTAAAGTTTGCTCATAGAACTTGCGAGTGGCGGTAAAAAGAACTAGAATTTGCCGCCCTTTTAATACAGGGGAGCCGATTACAAGCACAGCTTGACGGCGCTATCACCCAATAACGAGGTAATCTCAATGGCTAAGAAAGTCCAAGCCTACATCAAGCTGCAAGTTGCAGCCGGTGCAGCAAACCCAAGTCCTCCGGTTGGTCCAGCTCTGGGTCAGCACGGCGTTAACATCATGGAATTCTGTAAGGCGTTTAACGCTCGTACAGAAAGCCTAGAGAAAGGCTCGCCAATCCCAGTAATCATTACTGTGTACAGCGACCGTTCTTTCACCTTCGAAACCAAGACTCCGCCTGCGGCGTTCTTGTTGCTGAAGGCAGCTGGCGTTAAGTCTGGTTCTGCTAAGCCTAACTCTGAGAAAGTGGGTACTGTTACTCGCGCTCAGTTAGAAGAAATTGCAGCAATCAAAGAAAAAGACATGACCGGTGCCGATGTTGATGCCCGCGTTCTTACAATCGAAGGTACTGCTCGGTCCATGGGCCTGGCAGTGGAGGGTTAAGACGATGGCTAAATTAACTAAGCGCATGCGTGTTATTCGTGACCGTATTGAAAGCACTAAAAATTACGAAATCAATGAAGCCGTTGCTTTGTTACAAGAATTGGCCACTGCCAAGTTTGTAGAAAGCGTAGACGTTGCTGTTAACTTGGGCATCGACGCTCGTAAATCTGACCAAAACGTACGTGGCGCAACTGTGCTGCCAAACGGTACTGGTCGTGATGTACGCGTTGCAGTATTTGCTCAAGGCGCTAACGCTGAAGCCGCTAAAGAAGCCGGCGCTGAATTGGTTGGCATGGAAGATCTTGCCGAGCAAATCAAGAAAGGTGAAATGAACTTTGACGTCGTTATCGCATCTCCTGATGCCATGCGCGTTGTAGGTCAGTTAGGCCAAATCTTGGGCCCACGCGGTCTGATGCCTAACCCTAAAGTAGGTACCGTTACTCCTAACGTTGCTGAAGCTGTTAAGAATGCTAAAGCTGGTCAGGTTCGTTATCGTAACGACAAGAACGGTATCATCCACACCACTATTGGTAAGGTTGATTTCACCGTTGAGAACCTGAAAGGCAACTTGGAAGCCCTGTTGGTAGCACTGAAGCGTGCTAAGCCTGCAACTTCTAAAGGTATCTTTATCAAGAAAGTAACCCTGTCCACCACTATGGGTGCCGGCGTTACTGTTGATCAAGCAAGCCTAGACGAAAAGAAATAAGCATTTACAAAGCGCATCAACTCACGTAGTATTTTGCGCCTTGTGATTTGGTTGGGGGCTTCGACTCCCGTCCAAGACCGCTGGAGACGTTATCGTCTTAATGATCCAGCGTAGATGGTGCCGGGACCCAGTTAGAAAATATTTTTTCTTCTGGAATCTGTCATCTTGGTGTCTCTGTTTTAACAGAGGCGTGTGTTTAATCTGGGTTTTATCCCAGGTGGATCCAGGAGTTTAGCCAATGGCATTAAGACTCGAAGACAAAAAGGCAATAGTTGCTGAAGTCAACGAAGCTGCCAAGGGCGCCCTGTCTGCAGTAGTAGCCGATGCACGTGGCGTTACTGTAGCTGCCATGACCAAACTGCGCCAGCAAGCGCGTGACAACGGAGTTTACCTTAAGGTAGTTCGTAACACGTTAGCTCGCATCGCAGTTAAAGAGACCAACTATGAGTGCCTCAATGAGGTTTTCGTTGGTCCTACCCTGATTGCGTTTTCCAACGAACACCCGGGCGCTGCTGCTCGTTTGTTCAAGGACTTTGCTAAAGAGCAAGCCGCATTCGAGGTGAAAGGTCTGGCATACGAGGGTGCTTTTATCCCCGCAGCCGATATTGACCGTCTCGCAAAACTGCCGACGTACAACGAAGCAATTGCACAGCTGATGGCGACTATGAAAGAAGCTTCTGCTGGCAAGCTGGTACGTACTATCGCAGCTCTGCGCGACCAAAAACAAGCCGCCGACGCAGCATAAGCTGTTGTTTGTTGTTTGAAACCCAAATACTTCAGAACATTAGGAATTTGAGTCATGTCTATCACTAAAGACCAAATCATTGAAGCCGTTGCAGAAATGTCTGTAATGCAAGTTGTTGAACTGATCGAAGCAATGGAAGAAAAATTCGGCGTTTCTGCTGCTGCTGCTGTTGCCTCTGCTGGCGAAGCTGCTGTTGTTGAAGAGCAGACTGAATTCGACGTTATGTTGACTGCAGTTGGCCCGAACAAAGTATCTGTAATCAAAGCAGTACGTTCTGCTACCGGTCTTGGCCTGAAAGAAGCCAAGGGTCTGGTTGAAGCCGCTCCATGTGCAGTTAAAGAAGCACTGAGCAAAGGCGAAGCTGAGACGTTGAAGAAAGAGCTCGAAGAAGCAGGTGCTTCTGTTGATCTTAAATAAGCTAAATTTTAGCTTAGCGGCCTAAGCAATTAGGCTAGGGCTGGTGAATATTATTCACCGGCCCTTTTGCGCTGTAGGATGAGAGGAATTTTCACATCGTTTGTGCCTCTTGTAGTACCAGCCATCGGATGTTGTCGAGACGTCCGTGTCGAAAAAACGATGTTATTTAGAGCTGTCCCATTTGGACAGATGGGTCACTTATCAGCGAGCTGAGGAACCCTATGGTTTACTCTTACACAGAGAAAAAGCGCATTCGTAAGGACTTTGGTAAACGTGACCAGGTCTTGGACACGCCTTACCTGCTATCAATCCAGCTTGATTCCTTCAAACAGTTTATTGAAGCAGATCCGCGCGGCGAACACGGTTTGGAAGCGGCTTTTCGTAGCGTCTTCCCCATCGCCAGCTATTCTGGCAATGCTGAATTGCAATATGTCAGTTTCCGTTTGGGCGAGCCCGTCTTTGACGTTAAAGAATGTCAAATCCGTGGTGTAACTTATTCGGCGCCCTTGCGCGTTAAATTGCGCATGGTGCTGTACGACAGAGAAGCCGCACCTGGCACTGTCAAAGACATTAAAGAGCAAGAAGTCTACATGGGCGAAATCCCGCTCATGACTGTAAACGGTACCTTCGTTATCAATGGTACCGAGCGGGTAATAGTCTCCCAGCTGCATCGCAGCCCGGGTGTGTTTTTCGATCACGACCGTGGCAAAACTCACTCTTCCGGTAAAGTTTTGTATAACGCGCGTGTGATCCCTTACCGTGGTTCCTGGCTCGATTTTGAGTTTGATGCGAAAGACAACCTGTTTGTCCGTATCGACCGTCGTCGCAAGCTACCCGCGTCCATCATGTTACGTGCCCTTGAGTTCACCACAGAAGAAATTCTGGAAATGTTCTTCGAGACTACCACTTTTGAAGTGGCGAACGGCAAGTTAATGATGGAACTTAAGCCTGAGCGTCTGCGTGGCGAAACCGCCTCGTTCGACATTCTGGTTGAAGGTGAAGTTCTGGTTGAAATTGGCCGTCGTATTACTGCGCGCCATATTCGTCAACTGGAAAAAGCTGGCATCGAAAAAATCGAAGTACCGGTGGAATATGCCGTCGGTAAAGTGGTTGCTAAAGACTATGTTAACGTCGACACCGGCGAACTGGTTATTGGCGCCAACAGCGAGCTAACACTAGAAGTGTTGGCCAACTTGTCTGTGGCTGGCATTAAGCAGTTTGAGACCCTGTTCACTAACGAACTGGATCACGGCGCTTACATGTCTGACACCTTGCGTATCGACTCTTCCACCAACCGCGTAGAAGCGCTGGTCGAAGTGTATCGCATGATGCGCCCAGGCGAGCCGCCAACCCGCGATGCTGCTGACACCTTGTTTGAGAACTTATTCTTCTCAGAAGACCGCTATGACCTCTCCACCGTGGGCCGGATGAAATTTAACCGTCGTCTGTTCCGTGATGAGATTGATGGTCCGGGTACTCTGACTAAGTCAGATATCGTTGACGTGATGAAGCGCTTGATCGACATCCGTAACGGTAATGACGAAGTGGACGATATCGACCACTTGGGTAACCGTCGTATTCGCTCTGTGGGCGAAATGGCAGAAAACCAGTTCCGTGTTGGTTTAGTGCGCGTTGAGCGTGCGGTGCGTGAGCGTCTATCATTAGGCGATCTTGACACCCTGATGCCACAAGACTTGATCAACGCCAAGCCGATTTCGGCAGCGGTGAAAGAGTTCTTTGGCTCCAGCCAATTGTCCCAGTTTATGGACCAAAACAACCCGCTATCAGAAGTGACGCACAAGCGTCGTATTTCTGCATTAGGCCCAGGTGGTTTGACCCGTGAACGTGCTGGCTTTGAAGTTCGAGATGTACACACCACCCACTACGGTCGTTTGTGTCCTATCGAAACGCCAGAAGGACCAAACATCGGTCTGATCAACTCATTGGCTTGCTACTCGCGCACTAACGAATACGGTTTCCTTGAGACCCCGTATCGTAAAGTGGTCGATGGCCAAATTACCGACGATGTAGACTATTTGTCTGCCATCGAGGAAGGTCACTTCGTGATCGCTCAGGCTAACGCCGCTTCTGATGACGACAACCGTCTGACTGAAGAGCTGGTTGCGTCCCGTCATAAAGGTGAAGCCACCTATATGAACGCGGATCAGGTGCAGTACATGGACGTGAGTCCACAACAGGTAGTTTCTGTTGCGGCGTCCTTGATACCCTTCCTTGAGCACGATGATGCTAACCGAGCCTTGATGGGTTCGAACATGCAACGTCAAGCCGTACCAACACTGCGCGTCGATAAGCCGCTAGTGGGTACCGGTATTGAGCGTGCAGTAGCCGTCGACTCCGGTGTAACCGTAGTAGCCAAGCGTGGCGGTATCGTCGATTACGCCGATGCTTCACGCATAGTAGTAAAAGTTAACGAAGAAGAGATGCTGCCTGGCGAAGCCGGTATCGACATCTATAACCTGACCAAGTACACCCGTTCTAACCAGAACACCTGTATCAACCAGCGTCCTTGTGTGATGCCGGGTGAGCGGGTACTGGGCGGCGACGTATTGGCCGACGGTCCTTCAACTGACTTGGGCGAACTCGCCTTGGGTCAGAACCTGCGCGTGGCCTTTATGGCATGGAACGGGTTTAACTTCGAAGATTCCATCTTGCTGAATGAGCGTCTGGTAGAGCATGACCGCCTGACCACCATTCATATTCAGGAACTGACTTGTATCTCTCGTGATACCAAGTTGGGCCCAGAAGAAATCACCGCCGATATCCCGAACGTGGGTGAATCTGCGCTGAGCAAGCTTGATGAGTCCGGTATCGTGTACGTGGGTGCAGAAATGCGTCCCGGCGATATCTTAGTTGGTAAAGTAACCCCTAAGGGTGAAAGCCAGCTAACGCCAGAAGAGAAGCTGCTGCGAGCCATCTTCGGTGAAAAAGCCTCCGACGTTAAAGACTCGTCTTTGCGTGTACCTAACTCAGTGTTTGGTACGGTAATAGACGTACAAGTCTTTACCCGTGATGGCATCGAAAAAGACAAGCGTGCCCAAGACATTGAGCACATGCAGTTGAAGCAGGCCAAGAAAGACTTAACTGAAGAGTTCAGCATCCTCGAAGACGGCGTTTACGCCCGTGCTCGTAATGTCTTGATAGCTTCTGGTATGTCTGCTGAGCAAGTGTCTAAAATTGCCCGTAACCAGTTACTGGAACAGTCAATTGATGACGAAGCCAAGCAAATTGAGCTTGAGCAACTTGCCGAGCAACAAGCTGAGCTGAAAGCTGATTTCGATAAGATGTTCGAAAACAAACGTCGCAAGATCACCCAAGGTGATGATCTGGCGCCGGGCGTGCTGAAAATCGTTAAGGTGTACTTGGCGGTGAAACGTCAAATTCAGCCTGGCGATAAGATGGCCGGCCGTCACGGTAACAAGGGTGTGGTTTCTATCATTGTTCCGGTTGAAGACATGCCGCATGACGAGCATGGCGTACCGGTAGACATGGTATTGAACCCACTGGGTGTACCGTCGCGGATGAACATCGGTCAGATCCTCGAGACGCACTTAGGCTTAGCGGCCAAGGGCATCGGCGAGAAGATTGACCGTATGCTCAAAGAGCAGCAAGCGATTGCTCGTCTGCGCGAATTCATTCAGGAAGTTTACGACCTGGGTGATGGCATCCGTCAGAAAGTAGACCTGTCTACCTTCACCGATGCCGAAGTGCAGACGCTGGCCAATAACTTGCGCCACGGCATGCCAATGGCAACGCCGGCGTTTGATGGTGCCGATGAGCACGAAATTAAGCGCATGCTGCTGCTGGCCGATCTGCCAGAATCTGGTCAGATCACGCTGTATGACGGTCGTACTGGTACTGCTTTCGAGCGTGCCGTGACCGTGGGCTATATGTACATGCTGAAGTTGAACCACTTGGTGGACGACAAGATGCACGCCCGTTCTACTGGTTCTTACAGTCTGGTAACGCAACAGCCGCTGGGTGGTAAAGCTCAGTTTGGTGGTCAGCGTTTCGGTGAGATGGAAGTGTGGGCACTGGAAGCATACGGTGCCGCCTATACCTTGCAAGAAATGTTGACGGTCAAGTCGGATGACGTTAACGGTCGTACTAAGATGTATAAAAACATCGTCGATGGTGATCACCGCATGGAGCCGGGCATGCCCGAGTCTTTCAACGTACTGTTGAAAGAAATTCGCTCTCTCGGTATCAACATCGAGCTGGACGAAAGTTAAGGCTAGACTGCCGAAGAAATAACGGTGCCCTCTTTTTTAGAAAAATGGGGGCACCTGGTAGAACTCCTCACAGGAGACTAATGTGAAAGACTTACTTAAGTTTTTGAAAGCGCAGAATAAGACAGAAGAGTTTGACGGGATCAAAATCGGTCTGGCATCCCCAGACATGATCCGCTCTTGGTCTTTTGGCGAAGTCAAAAAGCCTGAGACCATCAACTACCGTACCTTCAAACCGGAGCGTGACGGTCTTTTCTGTGCCCGGATTTTTGGTCCGGTCAAGGACTATGAGTGTCTGTGTGGTAAGTACAAGCGCCTCAAGCATCGCGGTGTGATCTGCGAAAAATGCGGCGTTGAAGTTACCCAGACCAAAGTGCGCCGTGAGCGCATGGGCCACATTGAGCTGGCCAGTCCGGTTGCTCACATCTGGTTCTTGAAGTCCCTGCCAAGCCGTATCGGTTTGTTGCTGGACATGACACTGCGTGATATCGAGCGCGTGCTGTACTTCGAATCCTTCGTGGTTATCGAAGCCGGCATGACCAGCTTAGAGCGTGGTCAAATGCTGTCAGAAGAGCAGTATTTAGACGCGTTAGAAGAGTGGGGCGACGAATTTGACGCCAAGATGGGTGCCGAAGCGGTACTGTCTTTGCTGCGCGCTATTGATCTCGGTGCCGAGATTGAAGTAATGCGTGAAGAGCTGGGTCAAACCAACTCTGAAACCAAGCGTAAGAAAATTACCAAGCGTTTCAAACTGATGGAAGCTTTCCATGGCTCAGGCAACAAGCCAGAGTGGATGGTGCTAACCGTATTACCAGTATTGCCACCGGATTTGCGTCCTTTGGTACCGCTGGACGGTGGTCGCTTTGCGACTTCTGATCTGAACGATTTATATCGTCGCGTGATCAACCGTAACAACCGTTTGAAGCGTTTATTAGACTTAGCGGCACCCGATATTATCGTGCGTAACGAAAAGCGTATGCTGCAGGAATCTGTGGATGCGTTGCTCGATAACGGCCGTCGCGGTCGTGCCATCACCGGTTCTAACAAGCGTCCTCTTAAGTCCTTGGCAGATATGATCAAGGGTAAGCAGGGTCGTTTCCGTCAGAACTTGCTCGGTAAGCGTGTTGACTACTCCGGTCGTTCGGTAATCGTAGTGGGCCCGACTTTGCGTCTGCACCAGTGCGGTCTGCCGAAGAAAATGGCACTCGAGCTGTTCAAGCCGTTCATCTATGGCAAGTTGGAAGCGCGTGGCTTAGCCACGACTATCAAAGCGGCCAAGAAGATGGTTGAGCGCGAAGAGGCGGTGGTTTGGGACGTATTGGATGACGTAATTCGTGAACATCCAGTATTACTGAACCGTGCACCTACCTTGCACCGTTTGGGTATCCAGGCCTTTGAGCCAGTGTTGATCGAAGGTAAAGCGATTCAGTTGCACCCATTAGTGTGTGCGGCCTATAACGCCGACTTCGACGGTGACCAAATGGCGGTCCACGTACCGCTGACCATAGAAGCACAGCTTGAAGCTCGTGCACTTATGATGTCGACCAACAACATACTGTCTCCTGCTAACGGCGAGCCGATCATCGTTCCTTCACAGGACGTAGTACTGGGTCTGTATTACATGACCCGTGACAAGATCAACGCCAAAGGCGAAGGCATGATTTTGACCAGCGCCAAAGAAGCGGAAAAGGTTTATCGCGGTGGCCATGCTGAACTGCATGCCAAAGTGAAAATCCGCATCACCGACTCTGAGCGTATGGAAGACGGCACTGAAGTGGAAACCACGGCTATCCGTGAGACCACTATTGGTCGTGCCATCTTGAGCTTGGTGGTGCCTAAAGGCTTGCCTTTTAGCATGATCGACCAAGCCATGGGCAAGAAGCAGATCTCTAAGCTGATGAACGCTTGTTATCGTCGTTTGGGCCTGAAAGAGTCTGTAATCTTTGCTGACCAATTGATGTATACCGGTTTCCAGTACGCCACTTTGTCTGGCGTGTCTGTGGGTATCAACGACTTGGTTATTCCTGATGCGAAAAAATACATCATCGAAGAAGCCGAAGCCGAAGTATCTGAAATCCAGGAGCAGTTCCAGTCTGGTTTGGTTACCGCGGGCGAGCGTTACAACAAAGTTATCGATATTTGGGCCAGCGCCAACGAGCGTGTGTCTAAAGCGATGATGGAAAACTTGTCGAAAGACAAGGTGATCGACCGTGACGGTAACGAAGTGCTGCAAGACTCGTTCAACAGCATTTACATGATGGCCGACTCCGGCGCTCGTGGTAGTGCCGCTCAGATCCGTCAGTTGGCGGGTATGCGTGGTCTGATGGCGAAACCAGATGGTTCCATCATCGAAACGCCAATCATCGCCAACTTCCGTGAAGGTTTGAACGTACTTCAGTACTTTAACTCCACGCACGGTGCCCGTAAGGGTCTGGCAGATACCGCATTGAAGACGGCTAACTCCGGTTACCTGACTCGTCGTCTAGTAGACGTGGCGCAAGACTTGGTGATCACCACCGACGACTGTGGCACCTTCGACGGTCTGTGGATCACTTCACTGATCGAAGGCGGCGATGTGGTTGAGCAGTTGCGTGACCGCGTATTGGGCCGAGTAGTGGTCGAAGACGTGATCCGCCCGGGTACCGAGAATGAAATCTTGGTGGCTCGTAACACCCTGCTCGATGAGAAGTGGTGTGATGAGATTGAAGAGAGCTCGGTAGACCGCATTAAAGTACGCTCCGTTATTACTTGTGATAACGATCATGGCGTATGTGCTCATTGTTACGGCCGTGACTTGGCCCGTGGCCACTTGGTTAACCAAGGCGAAGCAGTGGGCGTTATCGCCGCTCAGTCTATCGGTGAGCCGGGTACCCAGTTAACGATGCGTACCTTCCACATCGGTGGTGCAGCATCACGAGCGGCAGCAGAAAACAGTATCCAGGTGAAAAACCCAGGTACCTTGAAGCTGGTTAACGCAAAGTTTGTGACTAATAACGACGGTAAGACGGTCATCGTGTCTCGTTCTTCTGAACTGACCATTATCGATGAATTGGGTCAAACCCGTGAAAACCACAAACTGCCTTACGGTGCTTTGTTGGAAAAAGCGGACGGCGAGCAGGTTCAACTTGGCCAGTTAGTGGCCACGTGGGACCCGCACACCCACCCAATCGTTACCGAAGTGGCAGGTCATGTTAAGTTTATCGACATGATTGATGGCGTGACCATCAGCCGTCAAACCGATGAACTGACCGGTCTGTCCAGCATTGTAGTCATGGATGTGAACGAACGTCCGGCTTCAGGTAAAGAGCTGCGTCCGACAGTTAAGCTGATTGATGATCACAACAACGATGTGATTATCCCCGGCACCGACTTGTCTGCGCTGTACTTCTTACCAGGCCGTTCGATTGTCAGCCTAGAAGATGGTGCCGTGGTAAACGTGGGTGACGCGGTTGCGCGTATTCCACAGGAATCCAGTGGTACGAAAGATATCACCGGTGGTCTACCACGGGTTGCTGACTTGTTTGAAGCGCGTCTACCGAAAGAGCCGGCTATCTTGGCGGAAATTTCGGGCACCATCGCATTCGGTAAAGAGACCAAAGGCAAGCGCCGCTTGGTGATCACGCCGTTAGATGGTGGCGAACCGTTTGAGGAGATGATCCACAAATGGCGTCACGTGAACGTGTTCGAAGGTGAGAAGGTCGAAAAAGGCGAAGTCTTGGCCGATGGTCCAGAATCCGCACACGATATCTTGCGTCTGCGTGGCATTAGCCCCGTCGCCAACTATATCGTGAACGAAGTGCAAGAGGTTTACCGCTTGCAGGGCGTTAAGATCAACGATAAACACATTGAAACTATCGTGCGTCAGATGCTGCGTCGTGCCGAAATAATGAACTCGGGCGATTCCGATTTCATTAACGGTGAGCAAGCAGAAGTGGTACGTATTCGTCAGGCTAACCGTGCGCTGATTGCGGCGAACAAGCAGCCAGTAGAATACCGTCATGTATTGATGGGTATCACTAAGGCTTCTTTGAGCACTGAATCTTTCATCTCGGCGGCGTCCTTCCAGGAAACCACTCGAGTACTGACGGAAGCTGCAGTGTCCGGCAAAGTAGATAACTTGCGCGGTCTGAAAGAGAACGTGATTGTAGGCCGACTGGTACCTGCGGGTACGGGGTTTGCCTACCATCAGGCACGCAATGCCAAGCGTAATCCAGATCAAGCAGTGCCTGTATCGGCTGATGAAGTCGAACAGAATCTCGCTAATTTGTTGAACGCGACCAAATAAGTAACAAGCAACGAATCTCGACTCGCTGATAACAAAGGCCCCCGCAAGGGGGCCTTTTTTTATTCTTGATTTTGGTCGAGGCCGCTTTAGCTGGCCGATGGCGCCTAGCGCCACAGAAGCTATCAAATCACACCTGACTCAAAAAGGCATACCGAAAAAATGCCCGTTTAAAATTAATATGGTCTGTGGTTTCACTGCCAGAAGTTTTATACTCTCCTGATTCCTTATGAACATCAGCCATTATGCAGTCATGTTTTGCTTTTTGTAGCTGCTAACTTGTTCGGCAGGCTAGCTTTACTGGCAGTTTTTAAATAAAAACACCAAACCGGGACGAGGTAATCTTTGTTGAAGAGACGGGAACATCCACGTAATTAATTGATGATGAGTTCAATGGGTTATGGCTGAACTTTGTGGGTAATTAGGTATACTTAGACTAGGCGGTTCAGTAAAAGTCAATCATTTAATTTAAATATTTTTTTGCGTTTATGTTTTTTTTTTAATACAATGCAAATCATCTTATTTGTAAGAAAGAAAGATATTATGAGTTTGGAACGGTTTAATCTTATTAAAGATATTCTTGGAACACCAAATTTTGAACGTGACGGTGTAGCAATATATAAAATGGATTGTCTAGAAGGTATGGAAAAAATACCTGAACAATTAATAGATTTAACTATAACTTCACCTCCATATAATATTGGTAAAGAGTACGAAGAGTTTTCTGAGCTGGATAGTTATATAGATTGGTGCGAAAGTTGGATTGCACAAATACATCGAATTACAGTGGCAGATGGAACGTTTTGGCTAAATATGGGCTATCTT
The DNA here is from genome assembly GCF_002157895.1 of Oceanisphaera profunda. GTDB lineage: Bacteria > Pseudomonadota > Gammaproteobacteria > Enterobacterales > Aeromonadaceae > Oceanimonas > Oceanimonas profunda. The sequence goes on along the minus strand of NZ_CP021377.1, from coordinate 1,373,948 downwards.
GAAGTAAAGGAAAAAGGGCTTGCAGTTCCTATTCCTTATTTACTTTGGAATAAAACCCCGTTTTATTTTTTACAAGAAGTTGTTTGGAATTACGCTGCAGGTGTAGCCTGCAGAAAGCGTTTCTCCCCACGTAATGAAAAGTTACTTTGGTATGTAAAGAATTCCAAGTCATATACTTTCAATTTGGACTCCGTTAGAGATCCCGATGTTAAATATCCTAACCAGAAAAAAAACGGAAAGCTAAGATGTAATCCTTTAGGAAAAAACCCCTCCGATGTTTGGCAAATAACGAAGGTAACCTCTGGTAAAAATAGGTCATCGGCAGAAAGAACTCCGCATCCGGCACAGTTCCCACTCGCCTTAGTTGAAAGAATGTTAAAGTCATCGAGTAATGAAAATGATATTGTTTTAGATCCTTTTATGGGCTCTGGCAGTACAGCTGAATGCGCATTAAGAAATGGGCGTTATGTCATTGGTTTTGAATTGAAAGAAGAATATATAGGATATGCTAAACAAAGAATAGATAGCTACCTTGAAGATAAAGAACTATCTTCAAGGCAGAGTGTATTAACACTTTAGTTCTAGAATGCAGTCAAATAATTTTGTTGTGCTAATTTGGTGTTTAAAATTATTCTATCGGAACCTTTATAAAATTTGAGCTCATGAAAATTACGTACACCATGGCTATGAAAGTGTTGTGCTGTTTTAGGTCCTATGCCAGGCAATAATTGGATAGGGCTTTCTTTAATATAGTCACCTTTTATTATTATTAGCTTGTGGTCGTATACTTCGGGCTTCAATACCGCTGCCTGTCCTGTTTGAGACCCTTGAGGTATCCAGTCAGCTTGATCTATCCAGCCAATTCTTAATAAAGTCATTGTTTGGCCGTGAAAATTTAATGTTATATAAAACCCAGACTTGTTTTTCCCACTCTCTCTTGATGACTCTGATGTTTGGTTATAACTTCTATTTCCAAATAGAGCGTACCCTAACTGACCGGATGCTTTCATTTCTGTAGAGTAGTCAGGTTTCTTTATGTTAACTAAGTCTTTGTCATTTTTATGTTTTTCGCCTTGCCATTCATTTGGGTATCTTCGAGAAAGTTCATGTGAAAATAGTTTCTGAAAAAAATAACCTACAACAGTGGCAGGTAATTCTACTTCATTAATTTTTATTTCACCTCCGACAACAGAGCTCCAAAGTCTAGACCATGATAGATTTGCTATTTCTAATATCTCTGTTAAAGGAACTGGATATTTTTCTATTAAGCTTGCAGTGATACTGCTCCAATTTGAAATTGGTTGATTTGTATATGGTGAAAGTTCCACTCATTTTATTCCTTTTAGTAACTCTTCTGGAGTAACGCCTAAAGCACTAGCAAGGTGAACGATATTTTCTAAACTAATATTTCTTTCACCTCTCTCAACAGAGCCAATATAGGTTCTATGAAGAGATGACTTTTCGGCTAGTGCTTCCTGTGAAATTCCTATTTTTTGGCGAAATAGTTTTACGTTTTTGCCAAACTGTTTTTTTATTTCATTCATATATAGATGAGACCACCCCCTCCCCGCTCCCGTCTACAGACCATAAGTAGCAGGGTGGTTTTATTTAATTGGTTTTTTACATTTTACTGAGTGAGGAGACATTGTTTGATTATGCGTCTTTTATGCTACGTGCGGTAAAGTGTGAAGCGTAAAAGGTTAGAGATATTAGACAAGCATACATCTGAAGCCACGATCCGCCTTGTGCCATCCATTTAAGGTGAACACTGTCTTTTGTACTAGCGCTGTCCTTCGCAGTGGCGCGCTTGTTTATAAAAAACTTTCGACCAACAAGGAGAGCACGCTTTTAAAGCGGCCTCTACAGGGGGCAATATGTTGTTTTTTGGCTCGGCGCAGGGCGCTTCCTTTCGTTATTCCTTTAAAGCATAAAAAATCATCTTTTATTCTTTCTTGTTGCGGCCATCCTCGTTTAAGCTATATGCATCTGGAAAAGTGGAAGTGAATGTCATGCTGTTAAAAGAACTCGCGGCGTCTGCCAGCCCGCTAAACGAACAACAAGTCCATAAGCTTACTCAGGTGGCAGCCGAGTTAAGTGCGACTCAACTGGCGTGGGTAAGCGGTTATTTTTACGGCATTAGCCAACATACCGCGGGTATTGCCGCCCCTGGCCCAATTGCAGTTGCGCAACCGGCCGGTAAGTTGACCATTATTTATGCCTCACAAACCGGTAACGCGAAAGGCGTGGCCGAAGAGCTTAAAGCCAGCGCCAGTGCCAATGGCGTGGCAGTGAGCCTGTTTAATGCCGCAGACTACAAAGTCCGCAATCTGAAAAAAGAAACTCATGTGTTGATCGTCGCCAGTACCAACGGCGAGGGCGAAGCCCCTGACGACGCAATCGAGTTTCATAAAGAATTAAAAGCCGGTAAGGCGGGCAAGTTAGACGGCCTGCAATACGGTGTGATTGGTCTGGGCGACTCCTCTTACGAGTTTTATTGCCAGACCGGTAAAGACTTTGATGAATACCTCAGCAAAGCCGGTGCCACGCCATTGTTAGCGCGCTTAGATGCAGATGTGGACTACGACGCTGTGTGCCAAAGCTGGAGCCAAGAAGCCGTTGCGTTGGTTAAAGAAGCACTCAAGTCTGAGGCCGCCAACGATCTGGCCCCGGTGGTGCCACTGACTGCCGGTGCCACTAGCCTCTATAACAAGAAGCATCCCTTTGCTGCTGAGCTGCTGACCAATCAAGCGATTGTCGGTCGTGATTCAGATAGAGATGTGCGCCACTTTGAGATTTCACTGGAAGGCTCAGACTTAAGCTATCAGCCCGGCGACGCGCTCGGCGTGTGGTTTAGCAACGACGAACAAGTAGTGGATGCGCTGTTGGCGCAGGCCGGCGTTGATGCGGCAAGCGAAGTGATTGTGGATGAGCAAAGCGTCACCATACGTGAAGCGCTGATCAACAGTTATGAGCTGACCCAAGGCTATGCCAGTTTTGTGCAGTCTTACTCTGAGTTAACCGATGCACCTAAATTACGTGCACTGGTCGATGATAAAGCGGCACTGCGTGAATACTGCGCTAATCACCAAATTTTAGATATCGCCCGTGAACAACAAGGTGCATTGACCGCCGAGCAACTGCAAGCCAGCTTGCGCCGCCTCACACCGCGTTTGTACTCCATTGCCTCATCGCAAGCTGAAGTAGAAGACGAAGTACATCTCACGGTAGGTGTGGTGCGTTTTGACCAAGATGGCGAGGCCCGCAACGGTGGCGCTTCTGCTTACCTGTCGGACCGTCTGGAAGAGGGCGCCCAAGTACGCGTTTTCATCGAGCATAACGATAACTTCCGCCTGCCCGCCAATGATGACACCCCGGTGATCATGGTCGGCCCGGGTACTGGTATAGCGCCGTTTCGCGCCTTCTTGCAAGAGCGTGATGCCCGCTCTGCCGGCGGTCAAAACTGGTTGTTCTTCGGTAATCCACACTTTACCCAAGACTTCTTGTACCAGTTGGAATGGCAGCGTTATGTGAAGTCTGGTTTATTGAACAAGGTTTCCTTGGCTTTTAGCCGCGACCAACAAGATAAAATCTATGTGCAGCACAAGCTGCGTGAGCAAGGCGCTGAGGTTTACGCTTGGTTAGAGCAAGGCGCACACTTCTATGTGTGTGGCGATGCCAACAAGATGGCTAAAGATGTGCACGATGCCCTCATTGACATAGTGGCTGAGCACGGCAACAAGACCACCGATCAAGCAACCGAATATGTAGATGCGCTGCGCAGTGCTAAGCGTTACCAGAGGGATGTATACTAATGAGCGAACAAAAGCTGTCCGATAACGAACGCATGAAGGGCGAAAGTAACTTTCTGCGCGGCACCATAGAGCAAGACTTAAGCGATGGTCTCACCGGTGGTTTTAACGGCGATAACTTCCAACTGATCCGCGTGCACGGCATGTATCAGCAAGACGACCGCGACATTCGTAACGAACGTACTGCCCAAAAGCTGGAGCCTTTGCATAACGTTATGCTGCGCGCTCGCTTACCCGGCGGCATCATCAAGCCTGAGCAGTGGCTGGTGATCGACAAGTTCGCGGAAGAAAGCAGCATCTACGGCAGTATTCGCCTGACTACCCGTCAAACCTTCCAGTTTCACGGGGTGTTAAAGCGCGATATCAAGCACATGCACCAAACCCTGAACAGCACCGGTATCGACTCCATTGCCACTGCAGGTGACGTAAACCGTAACGTGTTGTGCACCAGTAACCCGGTTGAATCAGAGCTGCATCAAGAAGCTTATGAGTGGGCGAAGAAGATCTCCGAGCATTTGTTGCCGAAGACTCGCGCTTACTTAGAAATTTGGCTGGACGGCGAGCGTTTAGGCACGCCCGATGAAGAGCCAATTTTGGGTGCCACTTATTTGCCGCGTAAGTTTAAAACTGCGGTAGTGATCCCACCGCATAACGATGTGGACTTGCACGCCAACGACTTAAACTTCGTGGCCATTGCCGAAGATGGCAAGCTGGTTGGTTTTAACGTGTTAGTGGGCGGTGGCTTGGCCATGACCCACGGCGACACCGCTACCTTTCCGCGCAAAGCTACCGACTTTGGTTTTATCCCGCTGTCGCACACCATCGCCATTGCCGAAGCGGTAGTGACCACGCAGCGTGACATGGGTAACCGTGTGGAGCGTAAAAACGCCAAGACCAAATATACCCTAGAGCGCGTGGGCGTAGAGGTATTTAAGGCGGAAGTAGAAAAACGTGCCGGTATCGAGTTTGCCGAGGTTCGTCCTTATGAATTTACTAGCCGTGGCGATCGCTTTGGTTGGGTAGAAGGTATCGACGGTAAGCAGCACTTAACGCTGTTTATCGAAAATGGCCGCATTCTGGATTATCCAGGTAAAACCCTGAAAACTGGCATGCGCGAAATTGCTAACATTCACCAAGGTGATTTCCGCTTAACCGCCAACCAAAACCTGATCATTGCCGGCGTGCCGACCAGTGAGAAAGCGCGCATTGAGCAGCTAGCTCGCGAGCACGGTTTAATTGAAGATTCAGTGTCCGAGCAACGTAAGAGCTCCATGGCCTGTGTGGCGCTGCCTACCTGCCCGTTAGCCATGGCGGAGTCGGAGCGGGTGTTGCCAGAGTACGTGACTGAGCTCGAAGGTTACTTGGCCAAGCACAACATTAGTGATGACAACATTGTCTTTCGTGTCACCGGCTGCCCGAACGGCTGTGGTCGTGCCATGTTGGCGGAAGTGGGTTTAGTGGGTAAGGCGCCAGGTCGTTATAACCTGCACTTAGGCGGCAACCGCGAAGGTACGCGTATTCCGCGCATGTACAAAGAAAACATCACCGACCGCCAAATTATGGCGGAGCTGGATGAGCTGATTGGCCGTTGGTCTGCGGAACGTAACAGCGGTGAAGGCTTTGGTGACTTTGTTATTCGTGCTGGCATCATAGCCCCTGTTATCGACTCGGCGAGGGATTTTTATGCCGCAGTCTAGTGTGTTACTTAGCTTATCTGAGCTGACTAACCTGAGTGCTGTTGAACGAGCGGCGGCCTTGGCCCCGCTCAATCAAGAGCTAGCGGCCATGAGCGCGCCTGAGCGGGTGCGCTGGGCATTGGAGCACCTACCGGGTGCTCCCGTGTTGTCCTCAAGCTTTGGTATTCAGGCGGCGGTGATGCTGCACTTGGTCACCAAAGAAAAAGCCGATGTGCCGGTGATTTTGACCGACACCGGTTATTTATTTCCGGAAACCTATCGCTTTATCGACGAATTAACCGAGCGTTTAGGCTTAAACCTAAAGATTTATCAGGCCAGTCGCTCGGCTGCTTGGCAAGAAGCCTGTTACGGCAACTTGTGGGAGCAGGGCGCTGAAGGCCTGAGCCGTTACAACCAGCTGAATAAAGTTGAGCCGATGCAGCGGGCGCTGCGTGAATTGGAAGCCAGCACTTGGTTTTCTGGTTTGCGCCGCAGTCAGTCTGAGAGCCGCGATAAGTTAGCAGTGCTGGGCGTACAAGGCGGGCGTTTTAAGTTCTTGCCGATCATCGACTGGAGCAACAAAGACGTGCATTATTACCTGCAACAGTTTGATTTGCCTTATCATCCGCTGTGGGAACAAGGTTACGTCTCAGTGGGCGATGTGCACACCACGGCGAAATGGGAACCAGGCATGTCTGAGGCAGATACGCGTTTCTTTGGTATGAAGCGTGAATGTGGTCTTCATGACTCGCAGGAAGCTGACGGTAGCGGTATCTAAACCGTATGCTTTCTCCGGTCAATAGACCTTTATAAGGAGAGCGCATGCGAGTTCAGGAAATCATGACCCGCCGGATTGCCACTGTCCATCAAGACGATCGACTGGCGTTTGTGCAAGATATTTTTACTCAGTCTGCCTTTCGCCATTTATTAGTGCTAAATGGTCAAGAGCAGCTATGTGGCATTATTAGCCATGCAGACATGAGCCGCGCGCTCAGCCCATATTTGGGCACAGATGCAGAAGTTGAGCGGGATCGAGACACCTTACAAAGGCGCGTGCACCAAGTGATGAGCCGAGATGTCATCACCATTACCGGTGCTGCTACCTTGCAAAGTGCCGCCCGTATTATGCTTGAACACAACATCGGCTGTTTGCCGGTGGTTGAGCAAGAAAAGCTAATCGGCTTGGTGTCTTGGAAAGATCTCCTGCGCCAGATGATCAAATAAAAGCAGCGCCGATACCGGGTCGAGCCCGCATGACGGGTCTAAGCGTCCGGCGCCCAGCTAAAGAAAAACAAACCCTCGCTCTAGTTCGACCACCGAACTTAATCTAGTATTTTTAGTTTCTAGCTAGGCGCTTGGTGTCGGGCGCTCGGCGCTGCCCTTGTTATTCCTTTTTGGAATAAAAAATCATTATCCATTCTTTTGAGATCTACTTGATCTGCCTTACAATGTTTCTACTTTATTGTATGAGCGGACATTGCCATGGAACACCTACCCCTATTTATTAAAATTAAACACCGCCCTTGCTTGGTAGTGGGGGGAGGCAAAGTGGCCGCTCGTAAAGCGCGGGTCTTGCTGGCACGCGGTGCTCGCTTAACCCTAGTAGCACCAAAGTTGTGCCCAGAGCTTGTTGCGCTGCAGTCGCAGTTTATTTGGCAAAACGATGTGTTCGAAGAGCACTATCTTGATGAGCAATTTTTAGTGGTGGCGGCCACCGATAACAAGGAAGTGAACGCTCGCGTCTATCAGGCGGCGAACTTGCGTGGTTTATTGGTCAATAAGGCTGATGACAGCAAGCGCTCAGCGGTGATCTTTCCCTCCATAGTGGAGCGTTTTCCGCTGCAAGTGGCCTTTAGTACCGGCGGTGACGCCCCTTGGCTGGCGCGTTTATTACGCGCTCGCCTAGATGCCTTATTACCTAAACATTGGGGTGACCTAAGCCGCGTAGCTGGCAAGTTGCGCGCTAAAGTGCAAGGCGCCTTTGCTACCAGTGATGAGCGCCGTCGTTTTTGGGCGCGCGCCGAAGATGACGTCACTCTTAATCATCTGTTAGCCCAAGGTAAAATCGCAGAAGCCGAGCGCTGGTTAAAGCAGTCGATAGCCAAACCGCAATTAGGCGAGGTAATCTTGGTGGGTGCCGGCCCCGGTGACCCTGATCTACTCACCATTAAAGCCTTAAATGAATTACAAAAGGCCGAAGTGGTGCTGTACGACCAACTAGTCTCGCCGGAAATTATGGCCTTAATTCGCCCAGAAGCCGAGCTGATAGCTGTGGGTAAAAAAGCTGGTCATCACAGCGTACCCCAAGAGCAAATTAATCAGCTATTGGTTGATCAGGCATTAACCGGTAAGCGCGTAGTACGTCTTAAAGGTGGCGACCCCTTTATGTTTGGTCGCGGTGCTGAAGAATTAGAAACATTAAAAGAAGCCGGAATTGCTTATCAAGTGGTGCCAGGCATCACTGCCGCTGCGGGGGCTACCGCCTATGCGGGCATTCCCTTGACCCATCGCGATCATGCGCAAAGTGCGGTGTTTATTACCGGCCACAGCAAACAAGATGGCAAAGAGCCGAACTGGGCGTCACTGGCGCAAAGCCGCCAAACCTTGGTGATTTACATGGGGCTAATGCGCTCAGCACATATTCAACAGCGCTTAATCGAAAATGGCTTAGCCTCCAGCACACCCGTGGCCTTAATTGAGCGCGGCACCACGCCACAGCAGCGGGTAGTGCGCGGCACCTTAAGTGAGTTAGGGGTGCTGGCTGAGCAAGTAGTCAGTCCGTCATTGATGGTAATTGGCGAAGTGGCCGCATTGGCAGATTCACTGGCTTGGTTTAAGCCGCAGGGGAGCACAGAAGCGGCACAGGCCGTAGCTCAAGAGCAATATGCTTAAGCCACAGCGCCGAGCACCAAGCGCCCAGCTACAACGAGAGCAAATCTCAAGATAACACCTTATTTGCAAACCACCTTTATACCGGACTTGTTCCGGTATTTTTTTGCCTGTGTTTTGTTGGCTTAACTTAAGCAGTGGAATCTATCAGATAATGATGTGATGCCGGATGGAGCACCAAATCATCATAAGCGGAGGTTGGTTTTAGCTAGGTGCTTGGTGCTGGGCGCTCGGCGCTATATCTTGAGGCTCAACTGCCCCAGTGGCGCTAATAGATCTTGTAGCTCGTTACGATAATCAGCAGGGGTGGTTTCTGTGATCAAGGCGGCTAACTCGTTACCAACGGTAGTAAAGCGGTAATACAATAACCGTATGCCTTTGCGCTGTGGCTGCAAAGTCATGGGCTGATTGTTTAATATTACGCGCAGCGGCGAAGTCTGCGACAACTCACCGGACTCTAATTCTGCTTGATGTAACAAACCCAGCTCAAATAATTGCATCAGCCCCGCATAAGGCAGGCGATAACGGCCTAAATTAAGCCGTTGCTGGCGCTGGCCTTGTAACAAGGTGCGATATTGATAACCAAACAGTAACCTTAAATTTTCATCGCCAAAGTGGCAGGCGAGGGCGCTGGCTCTTTGTAATAACAGCGCATCTTTTTGGGTCATCATTTGTAAGCGGCTCAAGGCTTGAATCGAACAATGCCCTGGGTTGAGGACTTCTTGCGAAAGAATATTGGCCCAAAATTGTTGCATAGCGGGATGGCGAATATTTTCTGCTAATTCAAGGAAATGGCTGAGCCAGTCTGGGTCTGGCTCATTACCGACCTCATCATTATCTTGCAGACTGGCTAGCTCCACTATGGTTTCTAGATTTTTTTGCCGCGCCGCTTCATCGAGCTGATGACGAATTTTAAAACGCTCACCAAAGCTGATTTTGGTGTCGCCATGCAGTAATCCAGCAATGCCTCTTTGCTCGGCGAGCTGCTGTAACAGAGCCTTACGATTCTTGAGTTTATTATCCAGTGTTGCGGCTTTTCGCGTCATCAGTTTCTATTGTTAACCATGTTGTTTCCATGTTAAAATTCGCGCCTGAATTATAAATGGAGTGGCGCATGTATATGCAACAAAATCCCAAGGCCAAACACAGTGTGGCCAAGATACTGTTAGTGGTGGGCTATTTATCCAGTCTGGGTATTTTAGCGACCATTATCGCCATCATAGAATAAGCCTAATCAAAACGTAAGATCTTGATGAGGCTTATATTTTTAATTTTTAAGTGCGCCGCGCACTAACATCATGACCTCCATTATTTGCTCACTAGTTAATGCCCCCTCCTTAGCAAAAAGCACTACTCCCTTCTGATCAAGCAGCACAACACTCGAGCTTTTCGCTTTTAATTGCCATGTCTGTGCCACGACGCCATTTTCATCTACCACTATCGATGACCACGGAAATTCACGCTTACTGCTCTCAGCGCTGCTGCGTACAAAAGCCGAGGTGCCAAATATGGCATCTTTGACGTTAATAATGGTCACCGTTTGATAACGGTCCCGTGGCAGCTTGGCCGCAGTAATGGCCCGTACTAAGGGTGCATTGAGCTCCTTCGCGCTGGAACGTCCGGCAATATGTTGTACCAAGCGCACTTTGCCAGCTCCCTTGCTTAACTGCCAATTGCGCGCGCTCAGTTGCTCGTTATTAAGTATCAATTCGCCTTGATTAGTCACCGCCACCGCAGGGGCGGCTTGATTGAGTTGCAGATTATGAGCCAAGGCCTCCATCGGCAGGTAAGCGAGGGGCAAGTAGGCCAGTAATATTCCAATTCTCATCGACATCAAATGACTCCTTGAGAGGGGTTAACTCAATCAGCCTAAGTGATGTTAATAAATTGTCAAATTGTTCAGGCGGTGAGGAGTAAAGCGCGAGGAGATAAAGATAACACTAAGTGCCCAGCTCAACAGAGCAGGAGCCTATCGTGACACGGATAAAAAAAGCCCCCAGTTAATTGGGGGCTTTTTAATGTAGCTTAGCTTTTGCTACTTAGGCTTTATTAAAGCGCTCGGCAGAGTCTAAGATTTCTGCTTCGGCGGCAGCTCTATCGCCCCAACCGTCTAACTTCACCCACTTACCCACTTCTAATTCTTTGTAGTGCTCAAAGAAGTGTTGGATCTGGGCTTTCAGCAGCTCAGATACATCATTGATGTCCTGAATGTGCTCATATTCTTTGCTCAGCTTGCTGTGCGGTACGGCGATAATCTTGGCATCAACGCCAGACTCGTCGGTCATGTTGAGCACGCCTACTGGACGGCAGCGGATCACAGAACCGGCTTCTAACGGATACGGGGTGTGCACCAACACATCAACCGGATCACCATCTAAAGACAAAGTGCTATTCACGTAGCCGTAGTTGCACGGGTAGAACATAGGCGTAGACATGAAACGGTCCACAAACAGCGCGCCTGTGTCTTTATCCACTTCGTACTTAATAGGATCTGCGTTCTGGGGAATTTCGATGACCACGTAAATATCTTCGGGCAAATTAAGGCCGGCAGGGACGTTCTTCAGGCTCATGAGACTTCCTTTATTAATAGATAACAAACTGAATAATCGAGTTTACCACGCTTAGAGGGCGGGTCCGATTATACCAATGGGTAACGACGATATAGAGCGATATTATAACTAGTGTCGTAGAGATCACCATACAAGTGCCCAAAGTGCAGGCACATTGTTAGAATGGGCCCATTACAGCAGCCAGAGGCACGTTATGCACATCCATATTCTCGGAATTTGTGGCACTTTTATGGGCGGATTAGCCGTTCTTGCTAAACAACTCGGCTATCGGGTTACCGGCAGCGATGCCAATGTTTACCCACCTATGAGCACTCAGCTTACCGCGCAGGGTATAGAATTAATCGAAGGCTACGATCCTGCCCAGCTCGACGATACTCCCGACTTAGTGGTGATCGGTAATGCCATGAGCCGCGGCAATCCGTGCGTGGAGGCAGTGCTGAATCGTCGTTTGCCCTACACGTCTGGCCCGCAATGGTTGCTTGAGCATGTATTACAAGACCGCTGGGTGTTGGCGGTGTCCGGCACTCATGGCAAAACCACCACCGCAGCCATGTTGGCGTGGATCTTAGAAGACTGTGGCCTTAACCCAGGCTTCTTAATCGGTGGCGTACCCGGGAATTTTGAGGTGTCGGCGCGCTTAGGTGAAGCGCCGTTTTTCGTGATTGAAGCCGATGAGTACGACAGTGCGTTCTTCGATAAGCGCTCCAAGTTTGTGCACTATCGACCCAGTACGCTGATTGTAAATAATCTGGAATTCGATCATGCCGACATCTTCGACGATTTAGCGGCCATTCAGCGCCAATTCCATCATTTATTACGCATGGTGCCCAGCCACGGCCGCGTGTTGGTGCCCACTCAAACGCCGGCCATAGATGAAGTGCTGGCCATGGGGTGCTGGAGTGATGTGGAATATTTAGGTGAAGGCGGCCTGTGGCAAGTAGAGCCGTTACGCGAAGATGGCAGTCAGTTTGCGGTGCTGGTTGATGGACAAAAGGTAGGTGAAGTGCAATGGGACTGCATGGGCCTGCACAACGTACACAACGGTCTAATGGCCTTGGCTGCGGCCCGCCATGCCGGCGTGCCAGTGCATGAGGCGATTAAATCCTTGTGCTTATTTGTGTCGCCTAAGCGGCGCATGGAGCTAAAAGGCGTGGTCAGTAATATTCGCGTCTGGGACGACTTTGCCCATCACCCTACCGCCATTGCCACTACATTGGCGGGGCTAAAAGCCCAAGTGAAGGCCCAAGGCAACGGCCGAGTATTGGCGGTATTAGAGCCGCGCTCTAACACCATGAAGATGGGCATTCATCAGCAGCCGTTAGCCGATTCACTGCAACAAGCGGACGCCAGCTATTTCTTTAAGCCCAGTGGTCTTGATTGGAACTTAGATGCGGTGGCCAATGCCTGCCCTAAAGGCCAAATTTATGAAGACTTGGAGGCCTTGATTACGGCACTGGTCAGCGAGGCCCAACCTAATGACCATCTATTGGTGATGAGCAACGGCGGCTTTGGTGGTATTCACCAGCGGTTGTTAGATGCCTTACAGCTGAATGTGGATAAAAAATCATGAGTACCATTAACAACGAGTCATCACCGATACTGTATTCTCGCCAGCAGCAAATCACCTTGGCGCTATCCGGTGCCTCGGGCGCGCCTTATGCGCTGGCGCTATTACAGCGCTTGCTGGAGGCCGGCTTACAAGTGCACTTATTGGTGTCCAGTGCCGCACGAGTAGTTATGGCCACCGAACAAGATGAGCAGTGGCCGGCGCAACCTGCGGCCTTGGCAGCCTTGCTTAGCGAGCGTTATCAGGCCAAGCCTGAGCAACTTAAAGTCTATGGTAAAGAAGAGTGGTTTTCACCGGTAGCGTCAGGCTCTGGTGCGCCACGGCGGATGGTGATTTGCCCGTGCTCTATGGGTACAGTGGCTGCTATTGCCATGGGCAACTCAGATAACTTAATTGAGCGCGCGGCGGATGTAGTGATCAAAGAAAAAGGCCAACTGATCATAGTGCCGCGCGAGTCACCTTATTCGGCGCTGCACTTAGAGAATATGCTGAAGTTAGCGCGTTTAAACGTAACTATTATGCCTGCTTCGCCGGGCTTTTATCACCAGCCGAAAAGTATCAGTGATTTAGTGGACTTTATGGTGGCGCGCATTCTTGACCATCTAGACCTAGATCATACTTTGATGTCGCGTTGGGGATATGGGGCTTAAAATACAGCGCCTAGCACCAAGCGCCAAGCAGTAGGGTCGAATTCATTCGACCGGCTTTGTCTGACGGCGTAAGGCTTACCGCGTATTTACGCCTCACGCATGCCACATGCAGCCCAGTTAGATTTCCGTTAGAATACGTCTTTAATCACAATCGGGCGTTACTACCCCGAACGGAGCGAAAATGAAACACAGAGTGGATGTCCTGATCAGCACCGATGAGGTTAATGCCCGGATCCAAGCATTAGGCGAACAAATTACTCAACATTATCAAGGCGTAGATGAGCTGGTGATGGTGGGTTTGCTGCGCGGCTCCTGTGTCTTTATGGCCGATCTTTGCCGCCAAATCCCATTACCGGTACGGCTCGATTTTATGACGGCTTCCAGCTACGGTAGTGGCACAAAAAGTAATCGTGATGTGCGCATTCTCAAAGACTTAGATGATGAAATTCACGGTAAGCACGTGTTAATCGTCGAAGACATCATAGATACGGGTTACACCTTGAGTAAGGTGAAAGAGATTTTGTCCTTGCGCCAACCTGCCTCTCTGACCATTTGCTCCTTGCTCGATAAGCCAGATCGTCGAGAAGTGGATGTGCCGGTAGATTGGGTAGGCTTTACCATACCCGACGAATTCGTGGTGGGCTATGGCATCGATTACGCCCAGCGCTATCGCAACCTGCCCTACATCGGCAAGGTAATACCGCTGGATTGATTTGCTGTTCAAGGGTGAAGAGTAAAGGGTGAAGTGGACGAGCAGGAAGAAAAAACTAAAACCAAACCCTCTCGCAACGGAATCCACGGAACCCACGGAAAAATAGAGATCAAATCTGAAAGTGATTTAATTGGGTAATATGTACTAATAAACCATCCTGCTCCGCAGGACTTGCAGCTAAAGCGCAAGGCTACAGGGCTCGGTGTTTGTCTTCGCTGATCGCTTACAGCTGCCGGCTTTGTTCTAGCTTTTACCAATAAGATCTCTTAGCTTTTTTCGAACTTATCTCAGCTTAATATTTCCGCGCATTCTGTGGGTTCCGTTGCAAAAAGTCTTTAGTCTTAAAGGCAGTTTAGTGACGAGTCTGCTCGCGGGCTTTTTTATGTTATGGAGCTATTGATGACCAAAGCACTGGAAATTGCAGGCTTGCGCAAGGTCTATGCCGGTGGTGTAGAAGCGCTCAAAGGCATAGATTTAACCGTAGAGCAGGGCGACTTTTATGCGCTGTTAGGCCCTAATGGTGCAGGTAAGTCCACCACCATTGGCATTATCTCTTCCTTAGTGAACAAAACTGCCGGCACGGTAAAGGTGTTTGGTTTTGATATCGATACCCACTTGGAAGATGCCAAGAGCCAAATTGGTTTAGTGCCGCAAGAGTTTAACTTTAACCAGTTTGAAAAAGTCGAACAGGTGGTAATCAACCAAGCGGGCTTATACGGTGTACCGCGCAAAGAAGCCAAAGTTCGCGCCGAGCGTTATCTTAAGCAGTTGGATTTGTGGGATAAGCGCCATGCCATTTCGCGCACCCTTTCTGGCGGCATGAAGCGCCGCCTAATGATAGCCCGCGCCTTAATGCATGAGCCTAAGTTATTGATTTTGGATGAGCCGACGGCGGGGGTAGATATCGAAATTCGTCGCGCCATGTGGGACTTTTTAAAGCTGATTAACGAGCAAGGCATCACTATTATCCTGACCACCCATTATCTGGAAGAGGCGGAATTGCTCTGTCGTCATATTGGCATCATAGATAAAGGGCTGTTAGTAGAAAACACCAGCATGAAAGGCTTGCTCGGTAAAATAACCGTAGAAACCTTTATTCTGGACTTAGCGGTTGACGGCCGCGAGCCATTTTTATCTGGCTATAACTGGCAGCTGCTCGATGATCACACCTTAGAAGTGGAAGTGAAGAAAGAGCAGGGCTTAAATAATGTCTTTGCTCAGCTTAACGAGCAAGGGGTGCGGGTGTTAAGCATGCGCAATAAGGCCAATCGCTTAGAAGAGTTATTTGTAACGCTAGTAGAAAACGGGAGAGCAGCAGTATGAGCGGCATGCGTTATTATGTAGCCTTTAGCAGTATTTTATCTCGTGAAGTAGTGCGTTTTGGCCGTATTTGGGTACAAACTTTGGTGCCGCCAGCGATTACCATGACGCTGTATTTCGTTATTTTTGGCAACCTGATTGGTAGTCGGATTGGCGAGATGGACGGCTTTTCTTATATGGCCTTTATTGTGCCTGGTTTGATTATGATGTCGGTGATTACCAACTCTTACTCTAACGTGGCCTCCTCTTTTTACAGTAGTAAGTTCCAAAATAACATTGAAGAACTATTAGTGGCCCCGGTGCCCACTTATGTGATCATTGCCGGCTATGTAGGCGGTGGTGTGGTGCGCGGTTTGCTGGTGGGCTTAATCGTTAGCCTAGTGTCGCTGTTCTTTGTCGACTTGCATATTGAGCATCTGTTTAGCGTAATATTTACCGTATTTTTGACCTCGGTGTTATTTGCGTTGGCCGGTTTACTGAATGCTATTTACGCCCGCAGTTTCGATAATATCAGCATTATTCCGACCTTTATTTTAACGCCGCTGACCTATTTAGGCGGCGTGTTTTATTCCATTAGCCTGTTGCCAACCGTGTGGCAAAACATCTCGCAGATAAATCCGGTGCTCTATATGGTGAACGCTTTCCGCTACGGCTTTTTGGGGGTGTCGGATGTGCGCTTAAGTGTGGCCTACACCATTATTATCGGCTTTATCTTGGTGTTCTACTGGTGGGCTTGGTATTTGATCCGTACCGGTCGCGGCTTGCGGACGTAGTTTTTCGTGAGACGTGAAGAGTAAAGTGTGAAGAGAGGAATGGCAGCCAATGGGCTGCCATTTTTTATAGATAAACCTCTTTGCGGAACTATCAGCTTCCAGCTCTCACGCTTCAAATGACGTTTTGCTATGCAAAACCAGCCGGCTAAAGCGGCTTCTACATGTTAGGCAGAATGGTTTGGTATTTATATCTTACTTCCAGCTCTTTCTCTTCACTCTTCACGCCTCACTGCGAAGCATCAACCATGTTTTGGTACCCAACAAGATGGGCGTGGCGATGATATTAAAGCCTAGTTTTTGATAAAACTGCACATTGCTGAGCTTATCGGTTTCCAGATATAAGCTAACGCCGTTGGCCTCATTAATGACGACTTCCATCAAAGCGCGGCCTATGCCTTGGCGCTGATGGTTTGGGGCTACGGCAAGCGGGCCTAGGTGCCAATGTGGTATTTTAGGATCCAGTGCCGACCATTGCTTTAGCCAACGCAGGGTACGCAGCCAACCTAGCGGTGAGTTACTGGCTAATAAGGCCGGTGCCAGCTTTAATGTCTCTATATAACTGGGTTGGCAGCGGCCGGGAGCTAACCGTCCTAAGACGCCGACTAGCTGCTGGCCTGCATAAGCGCCCCTTAGCTCACCATTGCGGGCGATATAAGGCAGTAAACCGCTAAACAGCCGTGTAAGCCGTTGCTGGCGCTTATGTATATCTTGGCCAAACACTTTAAGGTGCAATGGATTATCAGCCATGGCCTCTGCACATAGCACAGCCGCGGCGTGGAGATCAGCCATAGGGATTAGTGCTAGCTTGAAGTGAGAAAACGGCATACTAAAATCGCCTCCTATTAGCTTTGGCTTACCTCTTAATAATTACAGATCTCGCCACCAATAAAAAAACCCGAGCTTAAGGCTCGGGTTTTTAATGACTAGTTACAGCGTACGACGTTTAGCTTACGGCTGCTTTTAAGCCAATTGCAGCGGGATGTTTTTGCTGGTGCGCACTATGTTGTTGTCCACATCCAGATACACCAAGCTTGGGTGATACTGTTCAATCTGCTGCTCGCTCATAGGCGCATAAGCACAGATGATGATGCGATCACCCACGGCGGCCTTGCGGGCGGCGGCACCATTGAGTGAGATCATCTTAGAGCCGCGCTCACCGGAAATTGCATAGGTGTGAAAACGCTCGCCATTTTCGATGTTATAAATATCGATTTGCTCATATTCGCGAATGTTCACTGCATCCAGTAAGTCTTGATCGATGGCACAAGAACCTTCGTAGTTCAGTTCAGCGTGAGTCACCCGTGCTTGGTGCAGTTTGCCTCTCAGCATAACGCGTTGCATATCCATGTTTCCTGATCTCCGTTGTAAGTGCTGAGGGTTTATTGACCCTTAATACACGCATCCGTCTGTCTGCAGTTAAGTCTGCAGAAAAATCTTGCCAAAAAGAAGGCGCATCTTATAAAGACACGACCTGATTGTCTATTAATCGTGCTTTACCTAAAAAGGCTGCCATTAAAATCACCACGGCTTGGGCTTGCTCGGTAACGGGCAGTAGCGTGCTGGCGTCCACGATATCAATGGCATCTGTGGTAAAACCACCATTATTTAAGCGGGTGCTGCCAGCTGCTACCAGTGCTGCAAAATCGCGCTCACCTTGAACAATGCGCTCGGCTAACCATGACATAGTCGCTGCCAGTTCGGGGGCTTGCTCGCGCTCAGTGGCCGTTAAATAGCCATTGCGCGAGCTCAGGGCTAAGCCGTCTTCCGCTCGCACCGTGGGTACGCCTATCAGCTCGACCGGCATATTTAAATCGCTGACCATTTTACGGATCAGCGCTAATTGCTGGTAATCTTTTTCACCAAAGCAGGCCAAGTCTGGCTGTACTAGGTTGAACAGCTTACACACCACAGTGCTCACACCATCAAAGTGGCCGGGGCGCAGCGCGCCTTCGAGCACTTCGCTAACACCGGGCACCACCACGCGAGTTTGCTGCTGCTGGCCGTTGGGGTACATCAATTCAGGGGTGGGCGTAAATATCGCATCGGCCAACTCATCTAAGCGCTCACAGTCTTGCTCTAAAGTGCGCGGATAAGCGCTTAAGTCTGCTGCACGGTCAAACTGCATGGGGTTGACGAAGATGCTAACTATCACCTTATCGCAGTGCAGGCGCGCCGTCTTGACTAACTGCAGATGGCCGGCGTGCAAGTTGCCCATGGTCGGCACAAAGCCGATGCGCAACCCTTGGCGACGCCACTCATTAATGGTGGCTCTTAAAGAGGAGATATCAGAAATAAGCGGCATGTTCGATTCTCTGCTGTGCTTGGTTTTAATTAAAATTTATTAAGAGTGAGTATGCGTTAGTTAAAGCTGTGCTCAGGGCCAGGAAAACGTCCCTCGGCTACGTCTGTTACGTAAGCACTAATGGCGGCTTTCACGCTTGGATGCTCGGCCAAAAAGTTCTTGGTGAACTTAGGCACATAACCCGTGGTTAAGCCCAAGGCATCTTGCATTACCAACACTTGGCCATCGGTGTTTGGACCGGCACCTATACCGATCA
The DNA here is from genome assembly GCF_002157895.1 of Oceanisphaera profunda. Classification (GTDB taxonomy): domain Bacteria; phylum Pseudomonadota; class Gammaproteobacteria; order Enterobacterales; family Aeromonadaceae; genus Oceanimonas; species Oceanimonas profunda. The sequence goes on along the minus strand of NZ_CP021377.1, from coordinate 1,355,424 downwards.
CCGGAATGCTCAATAATTCACTGATCTCTTTAGCGAGCGGGCTGGGCACGCATTCCAGTACTAATAGCTGAATACCTGCGGCCTGCAGTGCTTTTGCATCCTGCTTAATTTTTTCTGCTTGGGCGCGCTCACGGCCCTGTAACTTAAAGCCACCAAACACGTGTACCGATTGCGGCGTTAGTCCCAAATGGCCACACACAGGTACCCCTTGGCGGGTTAGCTGAGTAATGGTCTCGACCAGCCAATCACCGCCTTCCAGCTTAACCATGTGCGCGCCGGCACGCATTAAGGTCGCCGCATTAGTACAGGCTTGATCGGTATTGCTGTAACTCATAAACGGCAAGTCAGCGACAATCAGCGCCTTGGTGCAGCCTTTGGCCACACAACGGGTGTGATAGGCCATTTCTTCGACCGTAACTTTTAGCGTGCTGTCTTCGCCTTGTAATACCATGCCCAGCGAGTCGCCAATTAAAATGGCGTGAGCACCGGCTTGCTCAAATACGTTAGCAAAGGTGGCATCATAGGCGGTGATCATGGCAATTTTTTGCTGATCGAGTTTCATCGCTAACAGGCGGGCTGTGGTTACTTTACTCATGAGAGATTCCTTTGACTACGAGAGCAGTGGCGTCATGCCATTGATAGGGCAAGTCAGCAGCAAGGGCGCTAGAGCCGTGCCGCAGGGTAAAATCAGGTCTGGGCACAAGTCCGCCAGCGGGTATAACACAAACTCGCGCTGCTTCATGCCGTAGTGGGGCAGGGTTAAGCGGTCATCCTTCATTATCAAGTCGTCATACAACAAGATATCTAAGTCCAGAGTACGCGGCCCCCAGCGCTCGCCTTTGCGCACGCGGCCTTGGGTTTGCTCTATGGCTTGCAGCGCATCTAGTAGTGCGTGCGGGGCCAAGGTGGTCTCAAACACCGAGACGCCATTGATATAGGGCGGCTGATCTGCCGGCCCCATAGGTTGGCTTTGATAAAGCGGTGAATGACGCAGGCTACCGGTTGTGGCCAAGCCTGCCAGTGCCGCTTGCGCGGCCTTAATGTGTGCCAAAGGCTCGCTTAAGTTGGCGCCTAAGGCTACGTACACTTGACTCATGCTTCTTTTTTCTTCCGCGGGCGACGACGTGGGCGCTTGCGCGCTTTAGCCGGGTCTTCGCCACCAAACTGATTATGTCGGGCCTGAGCGGCGCGAGATAACTGCTGCCTGTCCACTGGGTTTGCCACTTGAAACTCGGTCCACCAATCGGCTAGCTCTTTCAGCTTAGGGTCGAGCTCGGCGCGTAATAACAAGAAGTCATAACCGGCACGAAACTTAGGATGCTCTAGTAAGCGATGCGGGCGTTTGCCGCTGCGCTTGGTTAAGCGGTCTTGTAACATCCAAATATCACGTACTACCGAGCTAAAGCGACGCGGGATCGCTACGCTCTTCACTTGGCGACCCAGCACTTCATCCATGGCCAGCAAGAAAGCATCGTAATAGTTAAGGCCGCCTTCATGCATAAACTGTTGGGTGCGGGTTTCTACCGGTCCCCATAACAGCGCTGCATACAAGAAAGCTGGCGTAACACGCATATCTTTTGCGATACGTTCATCGGTATTGATCAGCGCCAGTTCGAGAAAACGATGATAATCGTTATCGTCTTGGCCCATCACATCGGCGGCTTCAGGGAACAAAGGCGCAAACAAGTCATAACGCTGTAATTGGTGGTAGGTTTCAAGCCCATAACCGGCCAGCAATAACTTAAGTGTTTCTTCGAACAAACGTGCAGGCGGAATATCACCCAGCAAGGGCGCTAAATCACGGATGGGTGCGGCGGTGCGCGGGCTAATGGTTAAGCCCAGCTTCGCAGAAAAGCGTACCGCGCGGATCATGCGCACCGGATCTTCACGGTAGCGGGTTTCCGGATCACCAATCAGCTCTAAGCTGCGGTTTTCTAAGTCTTTAAGACCATTAGAAAAACCCACCACGCTAAAGTCAGCAATATTGTAATACAAAGCGTTAACACTAAAGTCGCGGCGCTCCGCATCTTCTTCTATGGTGCCGTAGACGTTGTCACGCAGCAGCATGCCCTCAGAGGATTGGTCTGACGCATTCTTATTGTTATTAACCTGATGATGATGACCACGAAAGGTCGCCACTTCGATCACATCACGGCCAAATAAAATATGGGCCAAGCGAAAACGACGACCCACCAAGCGACAGTTACTAAATAACTGCTTAACCTGGTCGGGCGTCGCGCTGGTGGCAATATCAAAGTCTTTGGGCTGGCGACCCAAGAGTAAATCACGAACACCGCCGCCCACTAAGTAGGCTTCAAATCCAGATTTGTTCAGGCGATACAACACTTTGAGCGCGTTATCACTGATTTGTTGGCGTGATATACCGTGTTGGTCGCGTGTTAATACCACGGGTTGCAACGGTAGCGTCTCCTGTTCGGCTCGGGCTTGTGGAGTTCGGTTTAGTAGCTTCTTACAAAAGCCAGCAATCTGGGAAAAAATAGGACACCTCGCATGGCCTTTAGCTAGGGTCTGTTGACCTGTCGCGGTTATATTTTGTTCGAGCTACATATGTGTAGCCGAACCCGCAGGGCTGCAAAAATCGTTTTGCAAAGGTCAACAGACCTTAAATTTTGCGCACTATAATAGCGCAGGGCGTTGAAAATGCGAATTCTCTGTGCACTTCAACTCAACTTGTGTGGTACCAGGCACGTGTGGCAACTGCCAATGTGCGATGGCCCAATTTAAAATTTCATCTATCTGGCCCTGCCATAAAGAAGCGGGCGGCGCCTGACCTAAAAAAGCCAAGGCCTGACATAATTGCGAGCCAGCTTGGTGTAAATCCAAGGCGGGCGCATGGTTTTGCTTCGATAGTTTCTGGCCAGAAAGGGTAGCTAAGGGCAGATGCAGCCAGTTGGGAATAGGTGCATTCAACCTTTGATACAGCGCAATTTGTCGGCCCGTGGGCTCCAACAAATCCGCTCCGCGCACGACTTCTGTAATGCCCGCTGCTGCATCATCTAATACCACCGCCAGATTATACGCATAAAAACCGTCACGGCGACGTACAATAAAATCTTCTTCTGCAAGCGCGGTCGGTATTTTAACCGAGCCTTGCAGTTGATCATAAAATTCATACACCGGATTGGTCATCACTAAGCGCGTTGAAGCCTGTGTTGCACTCAGGCCTAAGTCACGACAATGGCCGGTATAAAAGCCACCGCTTTCGGTAATGGTTTTTCGGCTGCAATGGCAATAATAAGTGAGGCCAAGGTTCGCCCACTCATCGAGCACCGCTTGATAAGCGTCCAGGCGCTGGCTTTGGTAGACCACGGGGCCGTCCCAATGCAGGCCAAAGGCGTCGAGCGCAAATAAAATGTCGTCGGCCGCGCCCGGTATTTCGCGGGGCGGATCCAAGTCTTCAATGCGGAGCAGCCAGCTTCCCTGAGAACGTTTGGCTTGCAAGTAACTGCCTAAGGCGGCGATTAACGAGCCAAAATGCAGGGGGCCACTGGGTGAGGGGGCAAAGCGCCCAATATAAGGCTTGGGCGCGCTGTTATTCATATAATGCTAGTAACCGGCCATCTGTTTTTCTTTGATTTCAGCCAAAGTCTTACAATCGATACATAAATCGGCGGTCGGTCTGGCTTCTAGACGACGAATACCAATTTCTACACCGCAGTGCTCGCAGTAGCCGAAGTCATCTTCTTCGATTTTCTGCAGTGTTTTTTCGATTTTCTTGATTAACTTACGTTCACGATCTCGAGCACGCAGCTCAAGTGCAAACTCCTCTTCTTGAGCGGCCCTGTCCACCGGATCGGGGAAATTGGCAGCTTCGTCTTTCATGTAGCCCACGGTGCGATCGACTTCTTCGCGCAACTGAGTGCGCCAAGCGCCCAGAATTTTACGAAAGTGCGTTTTCTGCCCTTCGTTCATGTATTCTTCATCGGGCTTAGCCTGATAGGCCTCAACACCGGCAATGGCCAGAATACCGAGAGATTTCTTGATTTCGACTGCTGGCATTCCGTATCTCCTAAGAAGCAATATTGCGCCAACCAAATTTTTTAAGCGGCTATCTATAGCAGAAAGCCTATTAACAAGGCAATTTTGCCGTGCTATTTCAGTGAAAAATCTACTTGAAACAGGACTGAGGCCGCTTTATTTATCTTAAATTGGCCCTGATCTTGCCCCATCAAGCCTATGCAGTTGCTTGATGCTTCCTCCATATGGGGACAATGAAGAGGGTTTTCAAGAGCAAATGCGCGAAGACGAGGGTGTTTGTTTAACTATTAACGTGTGGATTATAGGTGTGATTGTGCAGTTTTCATCTTCTTTGCAACAAGGGGTGCTAATCCAGCGCTATAAACGCTTTTTAGCCGATGTAGACGTTCAAGGTCAAGCCTTGACGCTACATTGCCCCAATACCGGCAAAATGACTGGGTGTGCCGAACCCGGATGGCCGATTTATTTTTCGACCTCTAGCAATCTTAAACGCAAATATGCGCACACCTGGGAGCTAGTACAAAATAATCTAGGCCATTTTATTTGCGTCAATACCAATCAAGCTAATGCACTGGTTGCCGAGGCCTTGGCGAATCACGTTATCATGCCCTTGGCCCATTATTCAGACATAAAAGCCGAAGTGCGCTACGGCAGTGAAAATAGCCGGATCGACTTTCTATTGCGCGCCGATAATCAACCGGACTGCTACGTAGAAGTGAAGAGCGTGACGCTGTTAGATGACCAACCTCTCGATAGCCAAAAGCGGGATGAGACGAGCAAGAGGGAGCTTGGCCAAGGTTATTTTCCTGACACCAAGAGCGAACGGGCACAGAAGCATGTGCGTGAGCTGATGCAGTGCGTACAGGACGGACACAGAGCCGTGTTGCTGTTTTGTGTGCTACATACAGGCATTACTCGTGTTAGCCCTGCGCATCATCTAGACCCTGTCTACGGCGCTCTGGTGACCGAGGCCATGGCCATGGGTGTGGAGTGTTTCGCTTGGCGGGCCGATATCAGCCCACAAGGCATGTACTTGGTGCAAGAGCTGCCGTTTATTGGGTAAGTGAGGGGGGGGGGGTGTGAAGAGTGAAGGGTAAAGTGGAAAAGCGACGCACCTTCACCCATCACCCTTCACTACTCACCCCTCGCCATTATTTAACTTCCAAGACGCCAATATTTCATAGTGCGGGCCTTGCTCGCTTTGTATTGAGCTATACAGGCATAACTGGCTAGGTTGGAAGCGGATGGGCGTGATGGGAGGCAGCTCAACAACGCAGTCATGGCGAAACAAGGTAATGTGGGGCCGAAACGCCTTATGGGGCGGATCTAGCTTTAATGCTCCACAACGATTGTTTAGCTCTTGATACAATGCCTGTAAGGTTTCGGGCACCTGAGTAGGCCCTACCCACACCACCTTGGCCCGAGGAAAGCAATCAAGTTGGTTAAGCTCAAGAGTAAAGCGGGGCAGCTGCATGCGTGGCAGTTGTTTGATCAAGGACGTGGACTGAGTGTCGTTGAGCGCACCTAAAAAACGTAAGGTTAAATGAAACTGGCGACGGGGAATGCGCCGCCCTGGCAATGCCAGCCGGTCTTGTAACTGATGAAGCTGTGCCGCCACCGTATCGGCAGGAAAAGCCAAAAATAGCCGACTGTCGTCATTTGCCATGTATCTCCTCCTTGTCTGCTGCCTTATCTGACTTTTTCCTTCATTATTTGCTTTCTTTTTGCTTCCAGCCAGCTAGCCAGTCTTTCTGAGCCCCGTACCTTGCTAGCTGGTGGTCGCCACGCAGGTTTTGTTATCACGAGGCGCACTCTTGCTCAGCGCTAAATCAGCATACCCTGGATATTGCAGTGCCTGCTCGGGTACAAGGGGGCGAGCAAGCAGAAAGCCTTGGCCATAATCACAGCCGATACTTTTCAGAAACCACAGCTGCTCAACCGTTTCAATGCCTTCAGCTACTACTTTGAGTCCCAGCTTATGCACCATAACGGTAATAGCTTCCACCATTTGCCGGTCAACAGGATTACTTTCTAGGTTCATCACAAAAGAGCGGTCGATTTTCAGAATATCTACCGGCACCAAGCGCAGTTGTGATAACGAAGAATAGCCGGTGCCAAAGTCATCAATCGCGATCCGGATTCCTAGGCGCCTCAAGTCTGCTATCAAAGTCATGGCGAGCTCAACATTTTCCATCAGCATGGACTCGGTAATTTCCAACTCCAGTAAATGGGGGGCGATCTTCCTGCGCTTTAACAGCGCATCAACCCGCTCAGCAAAGTCAGGTTCGCGTAACTGACAGACGCTTAGATTAACGGCCACCGGTTTTACCATTAGCCCCGCCTGCATTTGTTGCTGAATAAAATCACCAGCCGCCTCGATTACCCAGTAACCCATAGGCACAATCAGCCCGGTTTGCTCCGCTATCTCAATAAAACTACCCGGATATTGTATACCTCGAACCGGATGCTGCCAGCGCAGCAGGGCTTCAAACTTCACCGTCTGGCCATTACTCAGGTCAATGATGGGTTGAAATGCCAGCGCGAATTCTTCGTGGGCCAAGGCTTGGCGTAGCTCTTCTTCGAGCCGTATTGAGAGCAGCGCCTGCTCTTGCATGGCTGAGTTATAAAAAGACAGTTGGTTTTTGCCCGCTCGTTTCGACTCATACATGGCCAAATCCGCATTGCGCAATAACTCGCCACTGCTGGTGCCGTCTTCTGGTGCCAGTGTAATGCCAATACTGGCGCCAACGATGGCTTCATTTTGGGCCAACTGTACTGGCTTCCCTATGTGGGCGATTATTTTTGCGGCGACAGTCCGTACCTGCTCGACACTTTTTATATTCATCAGTATCACCGCAAACTCATCCCCGCCTAAGCGGCCGACAATATCGGTTTCTCTCACCGAGGTTCGAAGTCGCTGCGCCACTTCAGTCAATAATCGGTCGCCGTCTGCATGCCCTGTGGAGTCGTTGATGCGTTTAAAATTATCCAAGTCCAAATACAATAAAGCTAGGCTCTGTCCTGCACGTTGAGTATGCAGAATGGCTTGGTCTAGCTGCTCGGTAAAAGATCGTCGATTAGCCAAACCCGTGAGTTCATCATTGAATGCCAGCAGTTCCAGCTGGAGGGTTTGTATTTTTACCAATGAGCGTAACCGGTTCGGCTCGAACAGAATACGGCGTACCAGTAATGTGAATATGCCCGCTGTGAACAGACTGAGCATAAGGCCCACGATAATCTGGGAGGTGAAGTCGGTGGGCCGGCCCATCGCGAGCGTCCACTCATCATTGGGAACCCGAATTTTCTTTCTTACTAACTGGTTTGTCAGCTTGCTGCTGGAGTGGGCAAAGATATCAATCAGGCCGGTGTCTGGGTGTAAGCGCGACAGCTCATAGGCATAGCCTTTTTGTGTTAGCTGATCCAGTTCTGTAAATGACAGCAAATCCTTCAAGTAAATTAATGCCGTCGTAAATCCCCAGAATTGCTGCTCGCCGTTTTTTTCTAGGAAGACCGGGTTTCGTCCCACCATGCCCATTTGCCCTTGCACCAGCATAAAGGGGCCCGCCAGTGTTAGTGTCTTAGTGTTAATGGCCTCCCAAGCCTCAGCTCTACGTTCATCGACGTATAACAGGTCATGACCAATGGCCTTTTCATTGCCAGCCAGCGGATAAATTTGCTGAGCGACGCCATTTGGAGCCAGTTGCAGATTGGAAACCGCGCCCAAGGTCTGCATCACTTCTTTAGCATAGAGGTCAAAATCTTTGAACTGACCGTTACTGCGCCGTACTTCTTGAGCGAGTATAAAGGTCGACGATAACGAGCTATTTAGGCGGCGCTCTATGGCGGCGGCTTGAACACTCACCACCTCCTCCATCAGCAGCTGATAATCCTTGCGGTCAGCCACAATACTGAGGTGAGTGTAATAAGCCCCTGCTGCAAAAATACACACAAACGCTATTAGGGGATAAAGGCTGCTGAGCCTGAATGTAAGCATTTATTTCTCTTACCTGGTTTTCCAGGGATTTTTGAGTGTGGTAGTTTTGCGGCACTAGGCAGGCGACTCAACAAGACCTAAATCAGCGCAACAAACCTTTTTAGTTACTTACTAACCACTATACATAGGTTTAGGTGCTGAGCATCATATGGAGCTAACTTGTAGCAATAAATGTAAAGTCAGTCACAGAGTCATTTGTAGAAATATTTTGCGCAACATCAAATTAAAGAACGTCTTATTCTGTAGCGCCTAGGTGATGGGTAATTAGCAAGGCGGGCTTAATGCTGGAGAGGTTTACTATTATCGGGTAAGCATAGAGCTGTTATTCCCCGACCACAGGGGCAGTCTATATTGCGAGTCCACCACAGGCCTTAAGTCGAGGGGGCGACTAATTAGCCCCATCTCGTAGTACATATTGGCGGCATCTTGTAAGTTATTAAAGTCTATCAAACCTAACTCCGAAAGCTCACCAGAAAGCGGTAAGCTACTGGTATTACGCAGCGTAATAATAGTGGCGTTGTGGGCGATATTTTTGCCGTCAACCGCATATTTAACGGCTTGTTGTGCGGCTTCGTCTACGTTTTCTATCATCCATCGGACACTGGTTTTATAGCCAGCTAAAAATGCGTGCAGCTGCTCTTTTTTTTGAGCGTAGGTTGCTTCTGTGACCACAAATAAATCACTGGAGTAATTAAAGTAATCTTTAACTTGTATCACATTCACTTCACCTAAGCCGTTTGCTTGAGCGGCGACCAAGGCAGTATCTGTGGCGGAGGTAGCATCTACTTGGCCGTGAATTAAGGGATCGAAATTCAGGACGCCGGTTTCAATGATTTCTACATCACTTGCTCTTAATCGTGCTTGTCTTAACACCGCTAATAAATTTCGTTTAGTGCCACTGGTATCGCTATAGACGCCAATCTTTTTGCCTTTTAAATCTTTTGGACTACGAATATTACTGCTCGTTAAAGACACCACATTAAATACGTTTTGCGGATAGATATCATAAAGGGCGACCAGTTTTTCGCCTCTGGCTAAGCCAGAAAATAAGGCGCCGGGATCGGCAAAGGCAATGTCTGCCTCACCGGCAATAATTTTATTGATCGCATCACTGCCGCCGGCACCAGGAATAAATTTAATGGCCACTTGGTGTGGAGAAAAGAAGTCTTTATCTTCGGCCAAGAGATTGATCTGCTCGGTAATCGGTAGGCTCCAGCTGGCTATGCGGATAGTGGTTAATCCTGGCTGTTTAGCTGACCTTGAACTTTCGTCACACGCCGTAAGCGTGAGGCTTAATAGCATCAAGGAAACTAATATCCTTATTTTATTAATCAATCTTTATCCCTGAGTGAGTCTCGATGCGATGAATGTTAATGCGGCGGCTAAGTTTACCTCTTCATATAAATTGATGCCAAACAAAACGTAAAGTGATGATAAATAATGTCTGTTAACTAACCTACTATTAATAATCCGCATGGTCTTATGTTTAATAACGACAATATAGCGTGCTTATCTTAGATTGAGCAGCCTTAGAGTGAGCCGCCTTAGATTGAGCAGTAAGCTGTTTATTGCGGCCGCTGATTTTTCAACCTCTCAAGTCGTTCGTTCTTCCGTTCATCGCCAACGACTGTGGTCTGCGTGCAGTTGGATCGTAGACCACTGTGGCTAAACATGGCTGAAAGCCAGCGTTACTGATCGCGCTTTACGCGGTTATTTGGCACTATATAAGCGTTGTTAAACCAGTAGGTAATCACGTGCATCAGCTTCCTATCGCCCAAGTGCTGCCAGAATTAAAGGCGGCCTTAATGGCGCCCCATATTATTCTTGAAGCGCCGCCGGGGGCGGGCAAGTCCACGGGCTTGCCACTGTGGCTGTTAGCGCAACCGGAGATCACAGGCCGCATTATATTGCTGGAGCCTAGGCGCTTGGCGGCGCGCAGCATAGCCCAGTACTTAGCGGCACAGTTAGGCGAGCAGCCAGGCCAGCAAGTGGGTTATCGGATGCGCGGTGAAACCTGCGTCAGCAAACACACTCGCCTAGAAGTGGTCACCGAGGGCGTGTTAACGCGCATGCTGCAAGGCGATCCTGAGCTAGTGGGGGTCGACTTACTGATTTTTGATGAGTTTCATGAGCGCAGCTTGCACGCCGAGCTGGCCTTGGCCTTTGCCTTAGAATGCCAAGAGCTGCGCGATAATCTGACCATTATGATCATGTCTGCCACGCTGGATGGCTTGGCGCTGGACGAATTGCTGCCCAATGCCGTGAATATTCACAGTCATGGGCGCAGCTTTCCGGTGGCGGTGAGCTATCAGCCGCGTAATCTGCAGGCGCGTCTTGATGAAGCCATGGGGCGGGCGATAGTGTCGGCCTTATTCGAGCACTCAGGCAGCGTGTTGGCCTTTTTACCCGGCGAGCGAGAAATTCGCGACACCCTGCGCTGGCTCGAGGGCAAAACCGATGAGCAAGTGGAGCTGCGTCCTTTATATGGCCGTTTGAGTTTACACGAGCAACAATTGGCTATCGCGCCCTCTGCTGCCGGGCGGCGCAAGGTAGTGTTGGCCACTAATGTGGCGGAAACTTCGCTGACAATTGATGGCATCAGTATGGTGGTGGATTGTGGCCTTGAGCGGCGTGCCGAGTTTGAAGCGCAATCGGGTATCACACGCTTACACACCCGTCATATTAGTCAAACCTCGGCCACGCAAAGAGCGGGCCGTGCCGGTCGGGTGCAAGCCGGCAGTTGCGTGCGGCTGTGGAGCCAAGAGCAACAACAGCGCTTGAGTGTGCGCCGGCCCGCCGAGATTGAACAAAGTGATTTGAGCAATTTTGTACTGGAGTGCGCCGCTTGGGGGGCAGATCCCGAGCAGTTGGCGTTGCTGACCAAGCCTCCTGCGCCGCTGTTGGCCGCCGCCCGCCAACAATTAACCGCTTTAACTTTGCTTAATGGCACTCAGCTTACCCCTTTGGGCCGCCAAGTCTGGCAACTGGGTTGTGAGCCAAGGCTTGGCCAGTTACTGCTCTGTGCCCAAGCGTGGCAACAACAAGGGCATAAAGGTGCGCTGGCCGATGCCGTGTATTTGGTGGCTTTATTAGAAGAAGGCCGCTGGGATACAGGTCCTTTATCGGGACAAATTTTAGCACGACAGGGCGCGCTTAAATCGGCGGCTCAGCGTTGGTTTACCCGGCTTAAAGCACAACCAATAGCGCCCTCAGGGCAGTATGTTGGGCCGCTACTGGCCAACGCACGGCCCGAGTGGGTGGCCTTATTACGACCCGAAGCGACAGGCAAGATATCAGGCCAGCAAATACGCTATGGCCTAGCCGGTGGCTTAAGTGCCGACTTGCCTCAAGCCAGCCCTTTACAAGGCAAAAACATGTTGGCTATTGCGGCGTTAGGCCGCAGCGAGCGGGGCGTTTTTATTCAAGCAGCAGAGCCGGTTGAGCTGGCGCAATTACAAGCCTTTATGCCCGCGCATTTTAGTGAGCAGGCGCACTTGGAATGGGATAATGAGGCTAATAGAGTGCGAGCCGAGCGCCAATGGTGCTTCGGCGGTTTAATTTTACAGCGCGCGCCCTTAACCGATATTAGCCCCCAGCAAAAAGCCGAATGTTTACTGGCCGAGGTTAAACGCCGCGGTTGGCAGGCGTTACCGTTAGATGAAGCGGCCGACCAATATTGGCTGAGATTACGGCTCGCCGGACAAAAACTGGCCGATCGCGGCTTTGCCATTTGCGAGCCAAACGAGTGGCTTGAGGAGGCCGAGCAATGGTTACTGCCTTATTTGACGGGGCTTGGCCGTTGGGAGGCACTGGCGCGCCTACCTTGGGCGCAGATATTTAAAAGTCGGCTGGACTGGTCACAGCAGCAATTGCTGGATACCCTGCTACCCAACTCACTGACCATGGCCACTGGCACTCAAGTGCGCATTCGTTATCGAGAAGCAGACGATCCCGTCTTGCCGGTGCGCTTACAAGAGATGTTTGGTCAGTCGCACAGCCCCACCTTAGCAGGGGGCGCATTGCTTTGGTGTTAGAGCTATTGTCACCGGCGCGTCGACCGTTACAAATTACCCGAGATTTGGCCGCGTTTTGGGCCGGTTCTTATCAAGATGTTAAAAAAGAAATGCGGGGGCGCTACCCTAAGCACCACTGGCCAGATAGCCCAGCCACCACGGCGCCAACCCAGTACACCAAGAGGCATATAAAGCACTGATTATGGCAAAACAGACTCGAACTCAGAAAAAATCCAAAAAGAAGCCGGTGAGAAAAAACCGCTTTTGGTGGGGCCTGCTGCTTAAATTAACACTGGTGTTTGCAGTGATAATGGGCATTTTTGGTATTTACCTCGATAGCCAAGTCAGAGAGCGCTTTGATGGCCAAAAGTGGGCGCTGCCCGCCTTGGTCTATAGCCGGCCCTTGGAGCTCTTCCCGGGCCAAAAACTGTCTCATGCCCAGATGTTGCGTGAGCTGCAGTTGTTAAACTATCGCAAGGTTGCCAGCCCCAGTCGCCCCGGTGAATATTCGGCGAATAACAGCAGTATCGAAATTCATCGCCGTCCGTTCAATTTCTCCGATGGCCCTGAAGATGCCCGCCAAATTGGACTGACCTTCTCGGGCCAGCGCCTACAAGCGATAAAAAACCCCACCAATGGTCGTGAGCTGGGTTACGCGCGCATGGATCCGGTATTGCTGGACCGCTTAAACGTAGAAAAACGTGAAGACCGTTTGTTGGTGCGCTTAGACCAAGTGCCTGAGCTATTGAAAACCGCCTTGATTACCGTGGAAGACAGAGACTTTTATAGTCACGACGGCGTGTCGCCGATGGCGATCCTGCGTGCATTAGTGGTGAACGTGAAAGCCGGCCGTACGGTACAAGGCGGCAGTACCCTGACTCAGCAGTTGGCAAAAAACTTATTTTTAACCCAAGACCGGAGTTTATGGCGCAAGATTCAAGAAGCCTATATGGCGCTGATCATCGACTTTCGTTATGACAAAGACGAGATCTTAGAAGCCTATTTAAACGAAGTATATTTGGGTCAAAACGGTGGCCAAGGAGTATATGGCTTTGGACTAGCCAGTTACTTCTACTTTGGCTTACCGCTTAATGAATTGAATGCCGACCAAATTGCCCTGATGGTGGCGCTGGTAAAAGGCCCGTCTTATTACGATCCTTGGCGCAATACCGAGCGCGCTCGCGAGCGTCGCGACTTAGTACTGCGTTTATTAGCCAATGACGGTCATATCAGCCGTGCCATCTATGAGCAAGCCAGTGAAACACCATTGCAGCTGATTGAACGCGGGCGCATGGGTTATGGTCGCACGCCTGCCTTTATGGGCATGCTGCGCCAAGAGCTACAAGAGCGTTTTGGCAGTGATTTTTTACGCCAAAATGGCCTGAAAATATTCAGTAGTTTGGATCCTATTGCCCAGCACAGTGCCGAGCAGGCAATCATCGAGCAAGTAAAACAGCTGCGCGCTAATACCAAAAAGCCGGACTTAGAAGCGGCCATGGTGGTGACTAATTGGCGTAAAGGTGAGGTGAGTGCAGTGGTGGGCGGTGCCGATCCAAGCTTTGCCGGCTTTAACCGAGCGCTGTCTGCTCGCCGAGCCATTGGCTCGTTAATTAAGCCGCCTGTCTATGCCGAAGCACTGGCCAATGGCTTTACCTTAGGCAGCGCCATTAAAGATCAGCCGATTAGTTTGCGCAGTGAAGGTGGCCAAGTGTGGAAACCTAATAACTATGATCGTCAGTTTCGCGGTCAGGTGATGCTAGTGGATGCCTTGGCTAAATCGCTGAACGTACCGACTGTAAATTTAGGCATGGCAGTAGGGCTAGATAATGTGATTAAAGGCCTGCAGCGTATGGGCGTGCGCCAACCGATTCCTGCGTACCCTTCTTTGATGTTAGGCACGCTGGAGTTGACGCCGCTGGAAGTGAATCAGCTGTATTTAACGCTGGCGAACCAAGGCTTGTATCAGCCGCTTACCTCGATTCGTGCCATTCAAGACGAGCAAGGCGAAATCTTGTATCAGCACACGGCCAAGGCCACGCAAGTATTGGAGCCAGAGGCGGGTTATTTAGCCCTCTATGCCATGACGCGGGTGGTCGGCGGTGGTACGGCTGCGCACTTAGCCGCACGCTTTCCTAATCGGGTAATGGCGGGCAAAACCGGTACTACCAACGACTTGCGTGATGCTTGGTATGCGGGCTTAGATAACGAAGAGCTGGCCAGTGTGTGGGTCGGCTTGGATAATAACGCCAGTACTGGCTTAACCGGTTCCAGTGGTGCGCTACGAGTGTATAGCCGCTACTTAGACAGCCGTGGCGTCGACTCGCTGGAGCTTAAGGCTCCTCCGGGAATCGAACAAGCTAACTTTGCCTACAGCGATGGTCAGCCCGCAGATCCACGTTGTGAGCAAACGCGCTTGTTACCAGCTAAGTCTGCAAGTTTGCCGCCGGTGCGCGGCTGTCAGCCGGCTGAGCCGACCTACAACTTACCCAAAACCGGTGAACAAGTCGGCGATTGGTTAAAGGACATCTTTAACTTCGCACGCTAACTTCGTCGTGAAGTGTAAAGGGTAAAGTGTGAGGCGAGCGCCTAGCATTAAGCACTAAACTCAACTTAAACAGGCACCTGATCACAATCAGGTGCCTGTTTTTTTATGTCCGTTTTTAACTCGCCAGCCAGCGCTCTGTTTATCCCCAATTTCTCAGAGCCCTCGTTTAGCTTCGTAGAACTGGCCGACTAAAGTGGTCTCTACCAAAGAAGCATGTTTCCTTAGCTGAGCGCTTAACGCCGACCGCTGATAGCTGTGTTTCTGGTATATGCTCAAAGGTATCTAATCGGAGGGCGTGTCATGTTTTCTTTCCATCACTTGACCATTAGTGTCCGTAGTTTGGCGGTGTCTGAAACCTTTTATAAAGGCTTAGGCTTTGAGCCCGTGTATCGCTGGCAGGATGAAGCTCAACAGTTACAAATTTGTCATTTGCAGTTAGGGCAAGCCTTGTTGGAGTTGTATTGCTTTAAACCCGACCAGGAGATGGAGGCGCAGACGGCCTTTCCGCCTTGGGCCAACGGATTTCGATTAGGGCTACGGCATTTTGCCTTGCAAGTAAGCGATGTAGATGAGGCGTTGAGTGCCTTGCATGGGGCGGGATTACTAGCAGATAAACCGTCTGTGGTACGCGGGCAAAGCTGTGGCCGCTACGTATTTATTATGGACCCCGACGGGAACAGCGTTGAGCTATTAGAAGGGCCGCTGGTGAATATCCAGCAGCCCGATTAGACCCGTTAGCCTGTGTTTAACAGGTTACGGGGTTTAATTAAGCCTTCATGGCCGCAAAAGCGCTATCTGCCGCAGCCAAGGTATGGGCAATTTCTTTCTCGCCGTGCGCTAAAGACATAAAGCCCGCTTCAAAAGCAGACGGGGCCAAATACACGCCTTGATCCAACATTAAGTGGAAGAAGCGTTTGAACGCCTCGGTATCACATTGCATCACTTGCTCATAGCAGGTGATATTTTTTTCAGTGGTGAAGAAAAAGCCAAACATGGCGCCCACTTGGGTAGTGGTAAAAGGAATGCCGTGTTTATCGGCCGCCGCTTGCAGGCCATCAACCAAGGCCTTAGTGCTGGCTTCTAGCTTTTCGTGCAAGCCAGGTGCGCTCAGGGCGTTAAGGGTAGCTAAACCGGCTGCCATGGCGATGGGGTTACCGGACAATGTACCGGCTTGGTACACGGGGCCGGTCGGGGCTAAATGATCCATCACTTCACGACGGCCACCAAAGGCGCCCACTGGCATGCCGCCACCGATGATTTTACCGAGTGTGGTTAAGTCCGGGGTCACGCCATAACGCTGCTGCGCGCCGCCTAAGGCAACGCGGAAACCACACATTACTTCATCAAAAATCAACAAGGCGCCGTATTGATCGCAAATATCGCGCAAGCCTTGCAAGAAGCCGTCCGCAGGAGGAATGCAGTTCATGTTGCCAGCAATCGGCTCCACGATAATACAGGCGATGTCATCGGGTGCCGCGGCAAAAGCTGCTTTTACTGAGTCTAAATCGTTAAAAGTCGCGGTTAAGGTGTGTTTAGCAAAATCCGCCGGTACGCCCGGTGAGTTAGGCTGGCCTAAGGTGAGGGCACCGGAGCCGGCTTTCACCAGCAGGCAGTCCGCATGGCCGTGATAACAGCCTTCAAATTTTAAAATCTTATCGCGATGGGTAAAGCCACGAGCTAAACGAATGGCGCTCATGGTGGCTTCGGTGCCGGAGTTCACCATGCGGGTTAGCTCCATGGAGGGTACCAGCTCTTTTACTTTTTCCGCCATGGTCACTTCACTGGCGGTGGGGGCACCAAAGCTTAAGCCACGCTCTGCGGCTTCAATCACTGCCTCGCGTACTACTGCGGCGTTATGGCCCAAAATCATCGGGCCCCAAGAGCCGATGTAATCTACATAGGACTGGCCGTCCGCATCAAAAATATAGGCACCATCGGCGCGTTCAATAAAGCGCGGTGTGCCGCCTACGCCGTTAAAGGCACGAACCGGAGAGTTAACGCCGCCCGGAATAACGAGACGGGCCTTGGCAAATAAATCGTCAGACTTGGACATGTAAGCATCCTTTGAATTGGGGCTGTGACAGCAGGCGCTGCCAATGTGGCCTGACTATATCAAAATATCAAAAAGGGTGCCTCGCTTGTCATGCTTGTGGCGGGCATCGGTTAAATTAAGGCTTAACCAAAGCCTTGCTGGCGCCCAGGGCTGCGCTTTGGCACAATTCGGCCTTACCTATTGGAGATGATGATGACTGCACCTTTGGATCGTCGTTTTATACTGTGTTTACTGGTTTGTGTGGTGTTGGCGTTACTGCTGGGCTTTGGCGCACTGCGCTATCAGGAGCAACAGCAGTTATTGAGCCAGCAGCAGACTCAAGCCGAGCGCAATCGACAAGAGCTGCTGGCGCTGCGCGTAGACTTGCAAACGCTACTGAGTGCCGAAAGCAGTCAGTTGGCGCAATTGGATCTGCAGGCGCGCCAACTGGCCGAGCAAGCACAGCAATTGGCCTTATATCGACAAGTGATGGCTAGCGACTCCGGTGCCGAACTGCTATTAACCCATGAAGATATTACGCCGCTCGCTGAAACGGGCTTATTTACCTATCGACTGGTACTGTTACAGCCCACCCAAACCAATAAGCGCATTACCGGCCAAGCACGAGTGAAAGTGCGCGCACTGCAGGCGGGCGTGTCCGTGCTGTTCAGTGACGACACCCTAGGCGTGACACCGGTCACCCTCGATTTTCGTCACTTTCAGGTGTTAACCGGTCAGCTGCAACTGCCCGAAGACAGTCAGGCACAAACGTTAGAATTACAGTTAGACTTAGACGGTAAAGCACCCCGCACCCTGAGCCTTAATTGGCCAAAGCCGGAGAATACTTGATCTGTTTAGTCGGGTATTAGATAATTTCGGTCGATAATTTAATCTAAGAGGTAGTGATGAGCGAAGCAATCCCCTTGCCAATCCAGATGAGTGATGCGGCAGCCACCAAAATCCAAGCCTTGATCACGGAAGAAGAAAATCCTGATTTGCGCCTGCGGGTATACATTACCGGCGGCGGTTGCTCAGGCTTTGAATATGGTTTTACCTTTGATGAAAAAACCAATGATGGCGATACGGTGATCGAGAAAAACGGCGTGATCATGGTGGTCGACAGCATGAGCCTGCAGTACCTGATTGGCGGCACCGTTGACTATATTGACGGCCTGGCCGGCTCGCGCTTTTTAGTGACTAACCCTAATGCCACCAGCACCTGTGGTTGTGGCTCGTCATTTAGCGTGTAACTGCCACTGCGCCCTGATGTCGCTTACCCCTTATGAGAGGTTTTAATGTCTGTACTTGATTGGTTTAAAGGTGATGCTCCTGAGTCAAACTTAGCTGCGCCTGCGGTTGACAGCGTTGAGCAGTTGGCATTGTATGAAAAAGATTGGTGCCCCTATTGCGAGCGCGTAAAAAGCGTAATTCAGGAATTAGGCCTTAATATCCAACATTGCGATATTAACGAGCCCGAGCACTTACAAGCGTTAATGCATGGTGGCGGCCAGCGCATGGTGCCTTGCCTGCGTATTGAGTCTGAGCCCGGTCTGTTTTATTGGTTGTATGAATCCGCAGATATTATTGCCTATCTGCGCTTGCACGCCGCCGTACTTAAATGAGCGAGTTTTGCTTACATCCGCAATTAGTGGCTGACAGTTTGCTCTTGGGTGAGCTGCCGTTGTGCGTGGTGTTGCTGGCGAACGATCGTCAGTACCCGTGGCTGATTTTGGTGCCAAAACAAGCAGAACTACGTGAAATTCATCACTTAAGCGAGTCAGACCAGCAACAGCTAATGCGTGAGTCTTGTGCTGTTGCTCAGCTGTTAGAGGTAGAGTTGGGGGCGGAGAAAATTAATGTGGCCGCACTGGGTAATATGGTGCCCCAGTTGCATGTGCATCATGTGGCGCGTTTTAGCAGCGATGCTGCGTGGCCGGCGCCCATTTGGGGCAAGCATCCCGCACTGGCCTATGACAAGCCGCATACGCAAGTGAGCCTATGGCAAACTCGCTTAAGCAGCATTAAGGGCTTCATTGCTGCTTGAGGTGTAGCTAGGGGTAATGGTGAGGCGCAATAGACAAAACGAGTAAGTTTGACATTATGCTTTCACGCCTCACGCCTTATGTCCTTTAACGATTATTACTGGCCAACATAATGTCGCTCACCTTGGTCAGCTGTGCCATCAAGCGATTGGCTTGGGGTTTAAATACCGCCAGCTCTTTTGCTGATAAAAACGCCGCCTGAGGCAAGTCCACACTCTTTGGATCCTTGTGTACGCCGTTGACCAAGAATTCATAATGCAAATGCGGACCCGTCACTCGGCCGGTGGCGCCCACAGTGCCAATTTGTTGCTCCTGTTTTACCTTTTCGCCCCTATTCACCATGCGCTTGTGCAAGTGTAAATACTTGGTGATGTAAGTGCTGTCGTGGCGGATCACCACGTAGTTGCCGTTAAAGGGGCTAAAGCCCGACTCTACGACTACGCCGCCGCCTGCCGCCACTACTGGGGTGCCGGTGCGCGCCGCGTAGTCAATGCCACGGTGGGCCTTAATTTGGCCGGTGACCGGGTGTAAGCGACGGGGATTAAAATTAGAGCTAATGTGCGAGAAGTTCACCGGTGCACGCAAGAAGCTCTTACGCATATAGCGGCCTTCGGGCGAGTAATAATAGCCGTCGGTATGGCGGATCGCTTGGTAAGCTTTGCCTTGATTGGTAAAGGCGGCGGCTAAAATATTGCCGGTGCCCACCAAGATGCCGTCTTTAAAATGCTGCTCATAAAGCACGGTAAAGCTGTCGTTGGCGCGAATATCGAGGGCAAAATCCACGTCCCAGGCAAACATACCGGCCAAGGCCATAATTTGGTTGGGCGTGAGGCCTGCACTGGCGGCGGCGTTCCAAAAATTAGAGTTAACGCTGGCTTGTGCAAACTCAGTGCGCAGCTCCAATTCAGTGCTATCAATCTGTGACTGTAAGCCGCTCGGCGTTTGGCTAATCAGCAAGGTGCGGCTGTTATCGAGCGGATAGTGCAGACTGCTAAAGGCGTCATCTTCATCAAAAGTGAAAGTGAGCAGATTGCCGGGATAAATCTTTTTCAGCTCATCGGCGCTGCCGCCAAGCTGATTAATGTCATGCAGCAAGCTGGAAGAAAGGCCGGTACGCGCAAAAATAGCGGATAAGGTATCGCCACTGCGCACTTTTACCGAGCGCTCGCGGGTCACCGGATGAGCATCTGCAGCTGCTGACTCTGCTACGTTGATGGCCAAGGCTAACGGCTGGCGCTCACCGAGCACTTCGCCGCCCAGCTCAGGTTCGGGCTGGATACGGCTGGCAACGACAGGCTCTGAAGGCGCGAAAGAGAGCAGTCCGATCATTACACTCAATACAGAAATCGCCACCTTATGGGGGCGAGGAAACCGCTGGAAGCGTTCAATCATGAGAGGCCTAAGGCACAAGCGAAAATATGGGAAAGATTTTACAGGCTTTCCAATTTATCTGCCATTCCAGTAATATGCTCGCCTTATTTTGTTTGGTTTGTCTAAATAGCCGT
This sequence comes from Oceanisphaera profunda, assembly GCF_002157895.1. Lineage (GTDB taxonomy): Bacteria > Pseudomonadota > Gammaproteobacteria > Enterobacterales > Aeromonadaceae > Oceanimonas > Oceanimonas profunda. The sequence goes on along the minus strand of NZ_CP021377.1, from coordinate 1,335,294 downwards.
TTCGAGCGGCGAGCATCTTATTTGAGCATTTCAGAACAGCTATTTAGGTGCACAGCACAGGAGTATAGTCGTCATGTCCGAGCTAGAAACGGCACTGGCTGAAATTAAGCGCGGTGTAGAAGAAATTTTGGTAGAAGAAGAGCTGGTCGCTAAGTTAAAACTGGGCCGGCCGTTACGCGTTAAATTGGGCATGGATCCTACCGCTCCCGATATTCATTTAGGTCACACCGTGATCCTCAATAAACTGCGTCAATTTCAAGACTTAGGTCATGATGTGTTATTGCTGATTGGTGACTTTACCGCTCAGGTGGGCGACCCAAGCGGCAAGAACAGCACTCGCCCGCCGCTCACGGCAGAGCAAGTAGCGCACAACGCCAAAACCTATGCGGAACAAGCCTTTAAGGTGTTGGACGCAGATAGAACCCAAATTGTGTATAACTCCAGCTGGTTAGGCGAGCTGGGCGCTACCGGCATGATCAAGTTGGCCTCTAAGCTGACAGTGGCACGCATGTTAGAGCGCGACGACTTTAAAAAACGCTACGCCGGTGGCCAGTCGATTGCCATTCATGAGTTTATGTATCCGCTGTTGCAAGGCTATGACTCAGTGGCGCTAAAAGCAGATATTGAGCTGGGCGGTACCGACCAAAAGTTCAACCTGCTAATGGGCCGTGAGCTGCAAAAAGATGCGGGCCAACCGGCACAAGTGGTGATTACCATGCCGTTGCTGGAAGGCCTAGACGGCGTGAAGAAAATGTCTAAGTCGGCCAATAACTACATTGGCGTAGATGAAGCCGCCGGTGAGATGTTCGGTAAAATCATGTCGCTGTCTGATGAGATCATGTGGCGCTACTTTGAGTTATTGTCACGTTTGAGCTTGGATGAGATTGCTGGCCTAAAGCAGCAAGTGGCCGAGGGGACTAACCCGCGCGACATTAAAATCTTGCTGGCTAAAGAAATTATCAGTCGTTATCACGATCATGGCGCCGCCGAACAAGCGCACCAAGACTTCGTGAATCGTTTTCAGAAAAACGCCATTCCCGACGACCTGCCAGAAGTGACCTTAGCAGCAAACGCCGAGGGCGTGGCCATCGCCAATCTGCTAAAAGACGCAGGTCTTGTGGCTTCTACCTCTGAAGCTTTGCGCATGATCAAGCAGGGCGCGGTGAAGGTAGATGGCGATAAGCTGGAAGACGGTAAGCTGTTAGTACAAGCGGGCACCGCCGTGTATCAAGTGGGCAAGCGCAAGTTCGCTAAGGTGACTTTGGCTTGAATGTGATGCGTGAGGGGTAAAGAGTGATGAGTCACCTCCCGAATTTGTAGACGGAGATGTTATTCTTTTGCCTTGCCACAAAAAGGCCTCCTGATAAAGGATAACACCATTCAATTAAGCGTGTTTAGACCGAATGGTGTATCGAGTTTTTGATATCCGAACGGTCCTACTCTTGGGCCGTTTTCTTTTTTCAGGCAAAATATAACACTTCACCCGCTCGCGCATGGCCCTCAGCTTTTTGGGGATCGTGCCGGGGGCGGCGATGGCGCACCACATTACTTCATCCTGAATATCTCTTAACGGCATCATAAAACTAATCCGCAGCGGTGAGACGTCTGCCTCGTGAGCAATGCGGCTGATTTCCACCAAATGATCGCACTCTGAAAACGAGTGCCGCACCGTATATTAGGTATTGCTTTTTATGGGTACCGTCCATTGCGCGTTGAGATGCTGGCGTTGCCAGTTAATCAATAATTCTGCACTGAGATAACAACGGTCGAATATCGTCAGGTTGTGATCGGGAACATGCGTAAGCAGTTGCTTGGTATCGGTGACCTCGCCCTGATGACTTGGGCCAAAAGCAACATGATGAACCATGCGGCTGCGCGGAGAACTGAAGGCACACAGACGAACCACGGGGTATTCAGTATGGGCCGTTTTACTGTGCTTAACGTAACCGAAGTGGTAACTATTCAACTTAGATTTTTAAGCTGAATAGTTACAATTTTGATTTATTTAAATCCCCCACGCCACAATGGCGCGGGGAACGGAAATGTTCTTTTGCACTCAATAACTCGGCAACAGCGTATTGGGCACCAAGCCACTGAGGGTGCGGTTAGACAACAATTCAATGGCCGCCTCTATATCTGGGGAGAAGTACCGGTCCTTGTCGTAGTAAGCGACCCGTTCGCGCAATGCTGTGCGGGCCGTTTCCAGCAGCTCAGTGGTGGACAGACCCTTGCGATAGTCCAGTCCCTGACAGGCTGCCAGCCATTCGATAGCCACAATACCGCGGACATTTTCAGCCATTTCCCACAGGCGTTTGCCAGCGGCAGGTGCCATAGAGACATGATCTTCCTGATTGGCAGAGGTCGGTATACTGTCAACGCTGTGTGGATGGGCCAACGCTTTATTCTCGCTGGCCAGTGCGGCGGCTGATACCTGAGCGATCATGAAACCGGAATTAACGCCGCCCTTGTCGACCAGAAAGGGCGGTAGCTGGGACATGTTCTTGTCCATCATCAACGATATGCGCCGTTCGGCCAGCGAGCCGATTTCAGCGATGGCCAGCGCCAGGTTGTCGGCGGCCATGGCGACAGGCTCGGCGTGAAAGTTACCGCCGGATAGAATGTCACCCTCGTCGGCAAATACCAAGGGGTTGTCAGACACCGCATTGGCTTCTACTTCCAGCACGCTGGCGACCTGACGAATCTGGTACAGGCAAGCACCCATAACCTGAGGCTGACAGCGCAAGGAATAGGGATCTTGCACCCGGTCACAGTCAAGGTGAGAAGCACCGATTTCACTACCGTTGCCGAGGAGGTAACGGTAGGTAGCGGCGGCATCAATCTGGCCACGCTGGCCCCGGGCCTCATGAATTCGGGCGTCAAAGGGCGAGCGAGAGCCCAGCGTTGCCTCGACCGTCAGCGCGCCACAGACGGTGGCGGCGGCATACAGATCTTCGGCTTCAAACAGCCCACGCAAGGCATAGGCGGTGGAAACCTGAGTACCGTTAAGCAACGCTAAGCCTTCTTTGGGTGCCAGCGCCATCTGAGTCAAACCGGCTATTTCCAGTGCGTCACGCGCCGGTATCCATTCTCCTTTATAACGGGCGTGGCCTTCCCCTAACAGTACCGCGCTCATGTGCGCCAGTGGAGCCAGGTCGCCTGAGGCACCCACGGAGCCTTTTAATGGAATGCGCGGGTACACTTCGGCATTGATCAGTGAGATCAGTGCGTCCAGCACTTCGCGGCGAATGCCCGAGAAACCGCGCGCGAGGGCATTGACCTTGAGCACCATAATCAAGCGCACCAGGGCATCGTCCATGGGCGCGCCGATACCGGTGGAGTGGGACAAAACCAGCGAACGCTGCAAATCTTCCAGCTCGTGGTTGGCGATGCGGGTTTGTGCCAGCAGGCCGAAACCGGTGTTGATACCGTAGGCCGTGCGCCCCTCTTCCACCACCCGATTCACACAGTCGACGCTGCGCTGAATGGCGGCGTTGGCACTGTCTGGCAGGCTGATCTGAATGGGTGCTGCGAACACCCGACGCATTTGCGCTAGGGTCATGTTACCGGGAGAAATTTCCAAATGAGTCATTATTTGCTCTCTTGTGTAGTGATCATGGGAAGGTCGAGCTCATTTTCTTTGGCAGACTTGATGGCGATATCGTAACCGGCGTCCGCATGGCGCATCACGCCGGTACCCGGGTCGTTACGCAGTACCCGGCCCAGTCTGACGTGGGCATCATCGGTGCCGTCGGCCACAATGACAACACCGGCGTGCTGAGAGAAGCCCATACCGACACCGCCGCCATGGTGGAGGGAAACCCAGGTTGCTCCGCCGGCGGTGTTCAGCAGGGCGTTGAGCAGCGGCCAGTCAGACACGGCGTCAGAACCGTCTTGCATGGCTTCAGTTTCGCGGTTGGGGCTGGCGACTGAGCCGGAATCCAGATGGTCGCGGCCGATAACGATTGGAGCCTTGAGCTCGCCATTGGCGACCATTTCATTGAAGGCCTGACCCAGGCGGGCGCGGTCTTTGAGACCGACCCAGCAAATACGTGCTGGCAAACCCTGAAATGCGATGCGCTCACGGGCCATGTCGAGCCAGTTGTGCAGGTGTGGGTCGTCTGGGATCAGCTCTTTAACCTTCTGATCCGTTTTGTAGATGTCTTCAGGATCACCAGACAGTGCCACCCAGCGGAACGGACCTATTCCTTGGCAGAATAGTGGACGGATATAGGCCGGCACAAATCCAGGAAAATCGAACGCGTTGTCGACACCTTCTTCTTTAGCCATCTGGCGAATGTTGTTGCCGTAATCGAAGGTGGGAATGCCCATCTTCTGGAATTCGAGCATGGCACGCACGTGCACTGCCATGGATTGTTTAGCCGCCTTAACCGTCACTCCTGGCTCGGATTTACCGCGCGCCACGTACTCTTCCCAGGTCCAGCCGGACGGCAGATAGCCGTGCAAGGGGTCGTGGGCGCTGGTTTGGTCGGTGACCATATCCGGGCGTACGCCGCGCTTCACCAGTTCCGGTAGAATGTCGGCGGCGTTGCCACACAGGCCAATAGACACCGCGTGGCCTGCAGCGGTGTGACGCTTAATCCTTGCCAGTGCATCGTCGAGATCGGTCGCTTGCTCGTCGAGATAGCGGGTACGCAGGCGGAAATCGATGCTGGATTGCTGACACTCAATGTTCAGCGAGCAAGCACCGGCCAAGGTTGCGGCCAACGGCTGAGCACCGCCCATGCCGCCAAGACCGGCGGTGAGCACCCAGCGGCCTTTAAGGCTGCCGCCAAAATGCTGGCGGCCGGCTTCCACAAAGGTTTCGTAGGTGCCCTGAACGATGCCCTGAGAGCCGATGTAAATCCACGAGCCCGCGGTCATCTGGCCGTACATCATCAGGCCCTTTTTATCCAACTCGTTGAAATGCTCCCAGTTGGCCCAAGACGGCACCAGGTTGGAGTTGGCGATCAGCACCCGGGGCGCGTCCTTGTGTGTTTCAAACACTCCCACCGGTTTACCGGACTGAACCAGCAGCGTTTGCGTGTCTTCGAGGCGCTGCAGGGTCTCGATAATTTTGTCATAGCACTCCCAATCTCGCGCGGCCCGGCCGATGCCGCCGTAAACCACTAGGTCTTCGGGGCGTTCGGCGACGTCTGGGTGCAGATTGTTCATCAGCATCCGCATCGGTGCTTCCGTCAGCCAGCTTTTGCAGCTGAGTGTGGTGCCGGTAGGTGCGGCGATGTTGCGACTGGGGTCGTGACGCTTGTCTATATTGGACATGTGATAGATTCCTTTTTGTTGACGTTGGCTAATCGTTAACCGTTAACCGTTCAGTGTTAGCAGGTGCACGAGTCGGGCGGCGACTCGTGCTGTCCGATGATCAATATCAAATTTGGGGTTCAGCTCTGCCAGATCAGCCAGTTTGAGCTTGCCGCTGTCACGTATGGTCTCGATTAAGGGTTCCAGCAAAGCAAGGGAGACGCCACGGGCAGCCGGAGCACTTACGCCAGGGGCTTCTGCCGCAGGCAACACGTCAAGATCAATGGTCAGGTACAGGTAGTCGCACTGGGCCATAAACGCTTTCACGTCTCGCTGCAGTTCAGGGAGCGCGGCCATGTGCATGTCGCGGTCTTCACGAATCATAACGTTCAGGGTTTCGGCACGCTGATACAGCGCCGGTGTGTTGGCACCTCGGCTCACACCGAGACAGGCATAGTGGAAAGGCCAGCCCCGGGTCTGACAGTCCTCTGCAATTTGCGAGAAGGGCGTGCCGGAGGAGCGCACGTGAGCGTGGTCACGCAAATCAAAATGGGCATCAAGGTTGATGATGCCCACTCGCGGGCGGGACTCTTCGCGCGCTAGGTGCGATGCCAGACCACACCAGCTGGCGTAGGCCACTTCGTGCCCACCGCCTAAAACAATGGGTAGATGCCCCGCATCGAGCAGCGGGACGAGGCGCTCAGCTAGGGTTTGTTGTGCGGCTTCGAGTGCATCGCCGTCACAACTGACGTTGCCAGCGTCATAGGCAGGGCTTTGGCGATGCCAGGCTAATGGAGCCAAAGCCTGGCGAATGGCAGTGGGCCCGTCGGCGGCACCGATCCGGCCGCGGTTACGGGCGACGCCGGCATCGCTGGCGAAGCCGATTAGGGCGCAACCAGGAACGGCGTTGTCCGTCAGTGGTTCGATGCGCTGGTGCCAGCGATCACTATTGGGCTCCGGGTCGATGCGCCCTTGCCAGACGGTCCGATCCATTTCAGTGCTCATGGGTCAGCTCCCCGCGAAACAGACGCTGGATGAGGCGGCCGGATTGTACGGCGTAGGCCAATTCCGCCGGAGTTTCGATGTTCCAGTAGCACAGATCGGCTGACAGACCCGCTGCGAGGCGACCTGTGTGGGTCAGACCCAGTGCACGAGCGCCATGGGCGGTCATGCCGGCTAATGCCTCAGTTGGGGTCATGCGAAACAAGGTGCAGGCCAGGTTGAGCATCAGCGTGGGCTGATACAGCGGCGAGGTGCCGGGGTTGGCATCGGTGGCGACCGCCATTGGCACGCCAGCCTGACGCAGCGCCTCGATAGGCGGCTGCTGGGTTTCGCGCAGAGTGTGAAAGGCGCCGGGCAAAATCACCGCGACGGTGCCCGCCTGACGCATGGCTTCGATACCCGTGGCATCGAGATACTCAATGTGGTCCGCTGACAGCGCACCATGGCGGGCAGCCGAAGCGGTACCACCAAGGTTGGACAGTTGTTCAGAATGGGTTTTGACCGGCAGGCCATGGGCCTTGGCAGCCTCGAAGACACGCTCACACTGCGCCACGGAGAAGGCAATTTTTTCGCAGAATACGTCGACCGCATCGGCCAGCCCTTGACGTGCGGCCTCGGGGATCATTTCGCGACAAACCAAATCAATGTAGCCGTCGCTGTTGCCGCTGAATTCCGGTGGCAGGGCATGAGCACCCAGCAGGGTGGTGACGATTCTCACCGGGCGCAATTCGCCGAGCCGGCGCGCCACGCGCAGCATTTTCATTTCATGCTCGACGCTCAGGCCATAACCAGATTTAATTTCTACGGTGCAAACGCCATCAGCAATCATGGCGTCCAGTCGCGGCAGTGCGCTTTCGATCAGATCTTCTTCGCTGGCCTGGCGGGTAGCATTAACGGTACTCAGAATGCCGCCGCCACGTCGGGCGATCTCTTCGTAACTGACACCTTCTAGGCGAGCTTCGAATTCCTCTGCGCGGTGGCCGCCAAATACCAGGTGCGTATGGCAATCCACCAGCCCGGGAGTAATCACACCGCCTGACCCCATGTTCTGGTAGTCGTTGTAGTGCGTGCCCCCTAGCTTTTCCATTGGCAGAATTTCAACAATAGTCTCACCTTCGATGATAACGGCCTGAGGTCCCTTAAGGGTCTGCAGGCCATCGAAGACCACAACGTCGCGCCAAATGCGACAATTTTGAACATGGCTGGCCATAATGACTTTTCCTTGCTCGCTTCAATGTATATACAATTGAGGTTAGCGAAGAAGTTCTGAACGCGCCAGCCCTAATTTCATCTAAATCGATGAGTTGAGGTGAGTAAGTAAGATGTTTGTGTGGTAACTAACTGTTTTAAATAATTAATTTGGTTTGTATATAATTGAGTTCGATTAAAAATAATTAGACTAAAGTCTAATTATGGGGTCGGCTTTAAAAATCTTTATGTATATACAGGTGCGGGTCGTTAGCCTGCGGTACGCAGTGACGAGCGCAGTTTATAGCGATCGCCAGGGTGGGTCAGGCGTGCGTAGCTGATCAGCTGGTCTCCTGACCAGGTGCGCCGAATCAGTAGCAGGCAAGGATCTTGGGTGGTGATGTCCAGAAGCGTTGCGATTGCGCTCTCCGCCAATATCGCTTCGACAACATGCTCAATATCAGTAATCGGGCAGGCGGATACCAGGACTTCATTGGGGGTGTGTTGGTGAAAATCGGTGGTCAGATAATGCGGCACGTGCCGGGGGTTGACGTAGCGGTCTTCGAGCTGAATGGGAATGCCATTTTCGCGGTGTAGAATCAGCGTGTGAAAGATCGGAGTACCCAGTCGCACGCCCAAGCGCATGGATATTTCATCGTCGGCATTGCGGGCTTCCGCAACCACCACCACGCAATCGTGTTCGTGCCCTCGGCTGCGGATTTCGTCGGCAATGTTGTGTACTTCGACCAGTGACGATTCCGCTTTATAATCTGTCACAAAAGTGCCAACGCCCGCTTGGCGGATCAGATAGCCCTGCTGAACCAGGTCGTGAATCGCCTTGTTGGCGGTCATACGACTAACGCCGAAGTCGCGAGCTAACTGCTCTTCAGGCGGGATTTTATGTTGAGGTAACCACTCACCATTCTGGATTTTCTCCAGCAGGTGCTGTTGAATCTGAAGATAGAGGGGGAGTGTGCTGCTCATGTTGTATTGGTATCCGTTCTGGTTGGTGACCCTTCCAGTTTACGCGTTATGCTGAAAAAGTCACATTTGTCTATACAGCTTGCGAATCACTTCACAGGCTGACACCGCTCAGTTAAGGACCTAAACGATCGGTCGACCGCCCTTATCACCACATGATATGAGGGTGTTTTTTCTTAGTTAATAGTTACGCGACACCGATACATTTGTCGTTCCTGAGTCGTTATCTACCTCCCACATACACCTCTCTCTGGACAGGATACATTCCGCACTAGAGCAATCGGATAAAACAAGTATCAGGTGGCGCAATTACCCGCTGAGCTGGTGGTCTTAGTTATCATAATGGGGCTATGTCGAAAGTGTTCGATTAGGATGTCATGGACAAACTCGATCTGACACTCACCGATAAGCAGGGAGTTTCAGCCACACCAGTGCCATTACCCAAGTTAAGAACGTTTAACTAGCGAGCCATTAGCCGCGTTGATTTACCTCACAGATGCACATTGGTTTGAAGAAGACGATAAAGATACTGGCATGGATGGAGTTCAAATTTTTCTGTCGACGGTACGCAATTTCGTATTGCTGATACGCCTGATTTAGCCGAATACCCAGTTGTTCATCTACGTATCTTTACGTTCACTGCGCAGCCGCATGGTTCATAATATTGCTTTTGGCCCGAGTCATCAGGGCGAGGCCACCTATGCCAAGCGCATGTTCCCGACATAGCCTGCCCGTCTTTGACCATTGTTATATCAATGCAGAGTTTGGCAACGCCAGCATCTCTACGCGCAATGGGCTGTACTCATAAAAAGAAAAACCCAACATACGGTGCTGCACTCATTTTCAGAACGTGATTATTTAGTGAAAAGGTAAGTGTCACCTCAGGTGAGAAAATTAGTTCCCTCATTGCCAGATTCTTGGCAAGCGCGGCTGGTACTTTATCCTGAGCCTGTCAGAGACGGTCAGCCATACAGTACTCTGCAAAGCGGCCAGTATCATCAAACCATCAGCCAGATACAGAGCCAGCTCAAACAGCACTTCGGACTGCGTTTTAGCCGGGGAACCATCAGCGAGGCTCAGGGCCGGGTCAGTAGCATGCTGACACCCACATACCAGGCCATTAAACAACAGGTGCAAAAAGCTGCGCATATCCATGCCGATGAAACCCGCCATCAGCGCGGAGGTGAGCGGCGCTGGATGTGGCTGGCCCTGAGCAAAGTAGCGGTCTGCTTCATGACCGCGTTCGGTCGGGGCGCAGGATGCTGCTCGACGGTTGTTGGATGACGTGCCGGAAACCTCGGTACTGGTGACCGACCAGTATGCCGGCTATCACTTCATTGATAATGCCCAACGCCAGTTATGTTGGGCCCATGTAGCCCTTAATGTGGCTGTAAGTACCGACAGCTGCGAACGAATTAATCATCCCATGTGGGCATGTTTGGTATTGCTGGCTGATACGGTGTTCCGCACCCTGCACCGTTGGGAAAGCGGAGAGCTGACTCCTGCACAGTACCAACGGTGGTTGAGGCGGTGCCGACAACGCGAGCAGGCTCAGATGGGGCTGTAACTTCTCAGGAATGACGACATGCTATGGAAGTTTCTGCAAGACGACTAAGTGTCCTTGACCCACAATGAAACAGAGCGTGCGCTGCGCGGTTATGTACTGTGGCACAAACGCAGCTATGGCTTTTGATCTCTGCGGGGAGAGCAGTTCTGTCAGCGTATTCTCTTTCTGGTAGAAACAGCCAAGCACCTTAAACGCTATCCTCATGCATGGTGACGCCCGAGCCTGCATCGAGAAGACGAATTACCCCATTCCTGAAGAACCTGTGTGCGTCAGCCACTCTGGGTGAACAGCTACGTTTGTGGAAGGTCGATAACGACTCAGGAACGACAAATGTATCGGTGTCGAGTACCAGTGAGCAAGCAAAAAAATACCCTCATACCATGTGTGATGAGGGTATTTTTACGCCGTATAAGGATCGGTCAACGGATCGCAAAAATTGATTAACTGATCGGTGTTAGCTATTTAGCCGGCTTTTCTGATTATTGGCAATCGCCTAACGCTGCCACACCACAGGGAACCAGTCTTCGCGCATTTTGTCACCCGTTTTAAGGTTAATACCGTCAAAAGGCGGCGAAGTAGCGCCACCACGGTCTACATAGCGTACATCGTCGCCCATGAACCGAGTAGAAAAGGCGCGGCGACGGTTCATCGTCTGGTTACCCGGCGCACCATGTACCGTCTTAAAATTAAACAGCAAGGCATCACCCAGCTCCAGCTCGGGAATCATAATTTCGAAATCACCGCTATCGATGTCCGGCATGTCCATGAAGTGGCTGTCTTCTTCATACCAAGAGGCATTAGTTGACCACTTGCTTGGTCGCACCAGCTTGGGCCAGCGGTGAGAACCTAACACCACCTGCAACGCGTTTTCTGGGGTGATAGGATCCAGTGGTATCCAGTAGCTTCCGGTTTGCTCGCCCTCAACGCAATAATAAGGCAAGTCTTGGTGCCAAGGCGTTGGCTTTGAGGTGCCGGGTTCTTTTACCAGAATATGATCATGAAACGTCTGCACCTGCTTAGAACCGGTGGCTTCGCCGACGATCGCGGCTCCTGGCGACTGTTCAATCCACTGTTTAAATTCGGGAATACGCTGCCAGTTGCAGTAATCTTCAAAAAAACGCCCCTTATCGGTGCCGGTGACGTTTTCACGACCATGCTCGCTGGGATCGTTCAATACTTTGTCGAAGCCTGCGCGCAAGATCTCGATCCACTCTTTAAAGACTCCCTTGATGACGATGGCTCCATCGCGCTCATAGGCAATTTTCTGTTCTTGTGTCAGCCACTGCTGTAAAGCTACAGGCGTAGTCATGCTGCTCTCCTTCCCTTGAATTAAGTTCAAATCGACTTTAACACCCTAGGCACATAGAATATGAATATAGTTTACATGTAGGATACATAGATAAATGGCTATCCCCTTCACTTTTCGTCAGCTTAGTTATTTTTTGTCCGTGGCCCAACACAGCAGCATCAGTAAGGCTGCCGAAACACTGCATGTATCTCAGCCTTCAGTATCCATCGCTATTCATCAGCTAGAAAACTTACTCAACCAGCCGTTGTTTCAGCGCCATCGCGGTCAGGGAGTCAGCCTCACCCCAAGAGGAGAGGAGCTGCTCAAAGACGTCCGCCAGATCCTCACCTTATCTCATAACCTACTAGCACGACTGCAGCAGGACGATACCGAAGTAGAGGGGCAACTAGTCATTTGCTGTTTTCGGGATATAGCTCCCTATTATCTACCCCGGTTGGTCAGCGAGTTTGAGCGTCGCTACCCAAAAATAAGAGTAGTGATGCAAGAGCAGGACTTAGCAGGTGTCAATCAAGCCCTAAAAAAGGGCCACGCCGAACTGGCTCTGAGCTATGAGCTGGGGTTGCCGCAAGAGGTAAGCACCCAGGTGTTGGACGAATTACGGCCTTACGCTCTATTACCTGCTGGGCATAAACTTGCCGAAAAGCCAACGCTGAGCCTAGCTGATATAGCGAAAGAGACCCTGATACTGCAGGATATGCCGCTAACTCAAGAATATTTCATGTCGCTATTTTGGCATCAGGATCTACAACCCGCTCATATCCACACCACCGCCTCATTCGAGATGCAACGGGGATTAGTCGCTCACGGTCATGGCGTGGCACTGTCTTGCACCCGCCCGGCGGGTGACCAAAGCTACGATGGTGTCCCACTGGCCTGCCGACCACTGCTGGATGAATTCCCTCCCCAGAGAGTAGTGTTGGCCAGCTCCCGCGCATTTCCGTTATCCATACCCGCACAGCTATTTCTCGACCAAGTGGCGAGCAAGCCGCACTGGCGACCATAAAAAACCGAGAAACCCTGAGTCCATTTTCTGAACCCAGAGTTTCTCGGTCTGATTTACTACTTATTACCTATTACTTACTGTCTACAACACTTGAGCCGCTATCCAGCCGAAGATCACCAGCGGAATGTTGTAATGAAGAAAAGTGGGGATCACCGAGTCACGAATATGATCATGCTGACCGTCCGCGTTCAACCCGGCGGTCGGCCCTAGAGTAGAGTCGGACGCGGGCGAACCGGCATCCCCCAGCGCTCCGGCGGTGCCCACCAACGCCAGTGTTGCCAGCGGTGAGAAGCCAAAGCTTATCGCCAACGGCACATAAATGGCGGCGATAATGGGAATGGTCGAAAACGAAGAGCCGATGCCCATAGTGATAAAGAGCCCTACCAGCAGCATAACCAGCGCCGCCAACCCAGGGCTATTGCCAATTAGCGCACCTGATCCAGCTACCAGCTCAGGGATGGCACCCGAGGCCTTCATTACGCCGGAAAAACCGGAGGCGGCAATCATGATGAACCCCACCAGCGCCATCAGTCGCATGCCTTGGGTAAAGACATCGTCCTGATCTTTCCACTTGAACAGGCCATTCATCGACAGCAAAGCAAAGCCCAGCAAACCACCTAGCACCATAGAACCTGTCATTAGCTGTACTACTAAAGCACCAACGACGGCGGCCAAAATCATGAACAGCTGCTTACGGCTGAGTTTATTTTGTTTCTTGCTGCTATCGACGGTTGACACTTCCTGTTGCTGATATTCCCGTGGGTTACGATAGCTGAACAATACCGCCACCAGCAGTCCGAGCAGCATGCCCAGTGCGGGTAACAACATCGCTTTGGGTGCCATAGATGGTGTGACGAACATGCCCAGTTCGTTACCGGCCTGATTGACGCTGTTGGTCAATATATCGTTGAGGAAGATGGTGCCAAAACCTACCGGCGCGGTCATGTACATGATGGTAATACTGAAGGTAATCACACACGCCACTGCACGTCGATCCAGCTTCAACATACTCATCAGCCCCAACAGAGGCGGAACCAAAATGGGAATAAAGGCGATATGAACCGGTACCACGGTACCGGAGGCGGCACCAATGATGAGCAAAGCACCGAACATAAACCACTTTACGCTGCTTAGCTGGCCCGGATCGCGCCGAGAGCCAACCCAACTCAGAGCCTTGCTGGCTACCAAATCGGTAATACCGGTGCGCGACAGCGCCACGGCAAAGGCACCTAAGGTGGCATAAGCTAGCGCCACGGTTGCGCCGCTGCCTAATCCTTCGTTAAAAGCATCGATTACTTGGTCTACCGACATTCCTGCCCAGAGCCCGCCCACTAGAGCGGCAACCACCAGCGCAAATACAATAGACACCCGAGCCAAACATAGCGCTACCATCACTAAAATAGCTAAAACAATCGCATTCATAGGTTCCACTCCCTCATGTTATTATGTCCCTTTAATCGATACCCATGCCCGATCAGCGCCTAGCACTCACAAAAAGTTAACATCTTAGATACATTTAGTATCCATATATTATTTATATAAACTGCATATACTTTTAGCTATGCGGGGTCTTTTCTTGCCATCATCCAATCTCCTGAGAAACCCATCAGCAGCTGGCGACACACAACCGGACATGTCACTCATAGCGTTAACACCATTCAGTTAAGAAACTTGAGCGAGCGGTTGACCGATATTTAGGTAGTGCCAAAATACCCTCATCACCATCTGGTGTGAGGGTATTATTTTGCTTGAACACTGGTTACTCGACACCGATACGTTTGCGGCTTCCGAAACCCTATCTACATTCCAAAAACACATTCCTCTGGACTGGATCCACACCCCACTAGAGCAGACCGATAAAGCTAGCATAAGACGACGCAAGCTACCTGCCGAGCTAGTGGTCTGCCATGGGTCTTTTTCGAGATCGCCCGATTAGCGATGTCGTTGATAAGCTAGAACTTAAACTCACCGATAAACTGGGAGACTCGGTTGTTCCCAGTGCTATTCCTCAGGCTAGGCAGCGTCTGACCAGCGAGCCATTAGAAGCCTTGTTTAACCTCACTGCTGTACGCTGGGTTGAGGAAGAAAACAGCAAGGATACTTGGCATGGGTTGCGACTTTTCTCTGTAGACGGAACCCAGTTTCGTACTGCCGACCCCCTGAACTAGCCGACCACTTCGGTTACATCAAACACAGTAAAACGTCTCATACGGAATACCCGATTGTGCGTTTATGTGCCTTCAGCTCACCGCGCAGCCGGATGATCCATCACGTCGCCTTTGGTCCCAGCCGCAAAGGAGAAGCCACCCATGCCAAGCAGCTGCTGCGTGATGTGCCAAACAACAGCCTGATTCTGTTTGAATGCGGCTACCTGAGTGCAGAACTACTGGTCAACTGGCAACGCCAGCACCCGCATTCTCACTGGATGGTACCGATAAAAGGAAACACAAAATATACCGTTCTGGACTCATTTTCGAAACGCGATCATCTGGTGGAAATCAGTCGCATCGCTCACGAAGCGGAGGTTTCCCCCTTGCGGATCAGCTTTATGATGGCATTGAGAGACATTCAGGATGAAGTGAAGTGAAGTGATGTGCGATAACCTCGCCCAGCAGTATTCCAAAGAAACTCCGGGCCATGCGTGAGGGTGTGAAGCGCTATATCCTGCATGAAAAAAGAAAACGGCCCAAAAGTAGGACCGTTCGAATATCGAAAACCCGATACACCATTCGGTAAAAACACGCTTAACTGAATGGTGTTATCCAACATGGAGGACTTTTTGTGTTTGCTCGTAAGACGTAAAGCGTATGGCGTCTTACGTTATCTATTGAGCGAAAACGCCGGTAACGATAAGTGCCAGCGAATGGCGGCGACGCGTAAGATAAAGGTGCCAGACATGCCCAACAAGGTGGCTAATAGCGGCGTTATGCCCAGCGCTAAAGAGCCGGTATAAAGCACGCCGCCAAAGATACAGGCTGTGGCGTAGATTTCGCGCTGCAACACCATGGGTACTTCCCGTGCCAATACGTCGCGGATCATGCCGCCCGCCACACCGGTGATCACGCCCATGACCACTGCCACCATGCCGGAAGTGCCGTAACTCAGCGCTTTGTCGGTGCCAATAATAGTAAAAATGGCCAAACCAAAGGCGTCGGCCAGCGGCAAAATATACCAAGGCAAGCGCCGCGGTAGTTTAGCTATGTATTGGCCCAATAGCGCTGTAACTAAGATCACCCACAAGTACAGAGAGTCTACGGTCCAAAATACGTTATCGGCACCGATAATAAGGTCGCGAATGGTACCGCCGCCGATGGCAGTCACCGCGGCCAGTACGATCACGCCAAAGCCGTCCATACGCAGGCGTCCGGCGACCAGCACTCCAGAAAACGCGAACACAGCCGTGCCAAACAGATCACTCCAGTAGAATACCGACTCAACCAAGGGCTGCATTCGTGATTACCTTATTTTATTTTTAAAAAGAGTTAAAAAACGAGCGCCATTGTATAGAGGTGCTTAACTGAACTCAATTAGGAAGCGCGGGCTTGGCGCACTTCATCTAACAGTTCGCAAAGTTGGCGAATACCTTGTGTAGAGCGGGGCGTAAAGCGATGTAATAAATTGGCATCTACGGTCAGTAGCTGCTGATTGGCCACGGCTTGCAGCGCCGGCCATTGTTGCCAGTGGCGGAGCTCAGCATTATCGGCGGCCACAATTACGTCCGGGTTTTGTGCTAACACTTGCTCGGCATTTACCTGTGGATAGGGCGCAAGGCTATCGGCCATGATATTGACGCCACCACACAAGGTGACGGCCTGACTCATCCAAGTACTGCTATTGGCTGACATCAGCGGCACTTCTGCAATTTGATAAAACACGGTAAGCGGCGTGCGATCTTGATATTCAAGCCGTAACTTAGTCAGCTCTTGTTCATATTCACGCACCACAGCGGCAGCTTGGGCTTGATGACCGGTTAACTCACCTAATTGGCTAAGCTCTGTGCTCAAGTCATCAAAGGTGGCGGGTGCGGAAAAAAACACCTTTATGCCTAACTGCACCAGCGGCTGTACCACTTGGCTTTGGGCCGAACCCCAAGCCACAATTAAGTCTGGCGATAGCGCCAAAATGCGCTCGGTATTTAAGGAACGATAGTTGGCGACTTTGGGCAAGGCTTTAGCTGTCTCGGGATAATCGCTGGCATCATCTAAGGCGATCACTTGCTCACCGGCCCCTATGGCAAACAATAGCTCGGTAATATGCGGCGCCAAGCTAATAATGCGCTGTGCGGGCTTGGTTTCGGGTTCAGTTACTCGCTCTGCTGCGTAAGCCGGAGCTACACTCAACAGGGTTGCCACTAACAGTGAAACCAATCCGTTTGTGGTTTTAAAGTGAGCCTTGAGCTTAACGTGAGCAGTCATGATCGGATTAACCATTCGATAAGGGAATTAACCATTCAATAAAGGGATTAACAAGAACGCCCAAGCCAATGACAGCCAAAATAATAAGCTCATCACCAAGCGCCATAAAATAGCGCGGGTAGCGGCTTCATTAATGTATTGCTGGCTACCTAACTTAGGGTAGTAATCGGTGGCGTCCGTATAGCGTCGCGGTCCGCCTAACCCCACATTTACGCCACCGGCCACCACAGCTAATAACCGGCCACTGGCGGCAAACGCCCACAACCGACCTTGTGGCCAAGCTTTAATGGCGCGTATTGAGCCCGGATAAATCAGTAAACTGAGCGCCAAGGCTTGAAACGGCAGCCAAGCCAGCGTGCGATAAGCCAGCGAGGGCAACCAACCAAAGGCGCGCCACGCCACCAGCTTACAAGACCAAGCTTGCACCGCGTAGCGCAACAAACCAAACAGCAAGGCGGCGTAAATACCGGCCACTAAATACCAGACCAATAACGCAAAATCCGCAGCAAGGCGCAGTATGGCCACCTCGGCCAGCGTTTTATACAAACCTAATGGCGATAAAGGATCAGTTTGGCGCAAACACAAAGGAGACAGCGCTAAGCGAGCTAAAGGCCTGCTATCCGCGCTATTACGCATGCAAGTGGGAAGTGCTCGGCTGAGTCTGCCCAGGTCTAAACAGCACCACAGCAATAACGGCTCAAGTAAATGCGGCCAAGGGGATAGCACCGCCAGCGCCCAATACGTGGCCGCTAGCGGCAGCAGCAAACACAACAGGGCGGCGGCCCCAGCTTGTTTAAGGTAGCGCGGGCTATAACGTTCGCCATTTAAGCGCTGGCCCAGCAACTGCAGACCAAGGGTTATCAGCTGTTGTACCCGAGTAGCGGGCAGCACTAGGCTGAGCAAAATAGCCAAAGTGAGCAAAATAACGGGCTGCTCAAGCAGCGACAGGGTCAACATCTATTAACTTGCTAGGCGGGCGAGCATGGCTTGCACCATCAGTGATGAATGCTCAGCGGCCACTTCCAAAAATGCCTCAAACGACTCGGCTTGCTCTTTACCGGCGATATCAGACAGCGCGCGCACTACCACAAAAGGCACGCCAAATTGATGACAAACTTGGGCAATGGCCGCGGCTTCCATATCACAGGCTTTCATCAGCGGGAACTGAGTAGTGGCGGTATGCAGCTGGTCTTCACGGTGCATAAACTGATCACCGGTACAAATTAATCCGACGGCCGAATTAATGTCATTCTGATCGGCCAGACAGGCTTCTGCCAAGGTAATCAGCTTAGCATCCGCCACAAAGGCTGCGGGTTGCTGAGCCATTTGACCCATCTCGTAACCGAAGGCGGTCACGTCTACATCGTGAAAACGCACTTCACTGGACACAATCACATCACCCACTTTAAGGGTGGGGTCAAAGCCGCCCGCGGATCCGGTATTAATCACGGCCGTTGGCGAAAAACGCTCCAGTAATAAAGTGGTCGCGACACTGGCGGCCACTTTGCCAATGCCCGAGCGGGTAATCACTACGTCTTGGCCCGAAAGGGTGCCTTGATAGAATTCGCAGCCCGCCACGGTAATGGTGTGGGTGTTTGCTAATTTGGCACGAAGTACGGCAACTTCCTGCTCCATGGCGCCAATAATGCCGATAGTCATAAGGGTTCTCTCGCAACGAAAATAATGGAGGAGTTTATCACTATCTAAGGCGTTCGGCGTCACTGCGACATAAAATATCGCCGCCAGGTGCTCACCTTCGGCTATAGAACATCTCAATATTGAAAGAACATTTTTGCCACGGAATACACGGAAAAACACGGACATAGAGCAAGAATAAAGGGAAATTTATATTTTTAAGGTCTTACCAGCTCAAAGTTAGTTTTTTTCATTTGCGCTTTTCTGTGTCCTTCCGTGGCCAATAGGCCAAAGCTGTTTTTGCCACGGAAAAAAGCAGAACTCATGGACGCAGTTCACGTGCGCTGAGTGACAGAGATAAGGGCTTATTATGAGTAGGAGCTCCCTAGTTCAGATTGTGGTGTTTGGCTCTTACCCATTAGAGTCTTTTATCATGGATTTGGCACTTTCAGATCTAATCACTATTTTTCCGTGTCCTTCCGTGTATTCCGTGGCCAATAAGTCTTTAATCTTTAATCGTAAACTTGCTATAAAAAAGGCCGCTCGATGAGCTGCCTATCATTGCAGTTAGCAGAGCGCAGCGAGCTTAGACCCCGAGATAGTCCATGATGCCTTCGGCGGCTTTACGGCCTTCGGCGATGGCAGTGACCACCAGATCCGAACCCCGTACCGCGTCGCCGCCGGCGAAGATCTTGGCATTGCTGGTCTGAAAGGCAAACTCGGCCTGTTCGGGGGCGACAATGCAGCCCGCTTGATCAGTCTTGATGTCAAACTCCTGCAACCAAGGTTGATCGTGGGGTTGAAAACCGAACGCCATGATCACCACATCGGCGGGCAGCACCTGCTCTGAACCCGCGATGGCTTCTGGGCGACGACGACCATTAGCATCGGGCTCGCCCAGCTGGGTGGACACCACTTCTACGCCGCTGACCTTGCCGTTGGCATCAACCTGCACGCCAGTGGGCTGCAGGTTGAACATGAAGTTCACTCCTTCTTCCCGGGCGTTTTGCACCTCGCGGCGCGAGCCCGGCATATTGGCTTCGTCGCGACGATAGGCACACACCACCTCGTCGGCACCTTGGCGAATAGAGGTGCGTACACAGTCCATGGCGGTATCGCCACCGCCCAGTACCACTACCTTCTTGCCGGCCATGTCGATGTAATCAGATGTTTGTTTTTCGAAACCCAGCACGCGATTGGCGTTGGAGATCAAAAACGGCAATGCATCATAAACTCCCACGGCATCTTCGTTAGTCAAACCGCCACGCAGATACTTGTAGGTGCCCACCGCTAGAAACACCGCATCGTAATCCTCAAGCAGCGACTGAAAGCTAACGTCTTTGCCCACTTCGGTATTGAGGCGAAACTCAAAGCCCATATCGGTAAAGATTTCGCGGCGATTGCTCATCACCGACTTTTCCAGCTTGAAAGAGGGAATACCAAAGGTCAGCAAGCCGCCGATTTCCGGATAACGGTCAAATACCACAGGGGTTACGCCATTGCGCGCCAGCACATCGGCACAGGCCAAGCCCGCTGGGCCCGCACCAATCACCGCCACCTTGCGATCGGTTTTCACTACCTTTGACATATCAGGGCGCCAGCCCAGCTCGAAGGCCTTGTCGGTAATGTATTTTTCGATATTACCGATAGTCACGGCACCAAACTCGTCGTTGAGCGTACAAGCACCTTCACACAAGCGGTCTTGTGGGCAGACTCGGCCGCACACCTCGGGCAAGCTGTTGGTTTGGTGACACAAGTCTGCGGCCTCAAAGATGCGGCCCTCGTTGGCCAGTTTCAGCCAGTTGGGAATATAGTTGTGTACTGGACACTTCCACTCGCAATAAGGGTTGCCGCAGTCTAGGCAGCGGTCGGCTTGCATCTCGACCTGATTCTCGGAAAAGGGTTCGTAGATTTCCACAAACTCGATTTTACGGGTGCTAATCGGCTTCTTGGCCGGATCAACCCGTTGCACATCGATAAACTGAAATACGTTCTGACTCATCACAATTTTCCTTTACTGTGCATGGACCCGCAGCTCTGCGGTGGAACGGCTCTGATGACCCAATAAAGAAGTCACATCACTGGATTTGGGTTTAACCAACTTGAACATGGGCAAATAATGACCGAAATTGGCCAAGATCTGCTGTGCTCTTTGACTGCCGGTTTCTTGCAGATGCTGGGTGATAATTCCGCGCAGATGTTCTTGGTGGATCATCAAATCACCCAGCTCCAGCAATTCCACCAGCTCAAAGTTGGTTTTCAGCTCGAAGTCGTTCGCTTCATCCAGCACATAGGCAAAGCCGCCGGTCATGCCGGCAGCAAAGTTAACGCCGGTAGAGCCCAGCACTGTCACTATGCCGCTGGTCATGTATTCGCAACCGTTGTCGCCTACGCCTTCCACCACGGCTAGGGTGCCGGAGTTACGCACCGCGAATCGTTCACCGGCACGGCCCGCCACGTACAGATGGCCGCCGGTGGCGCCATATAGGCAAGTGTTACCCACCAAAGTGGCCTCATGGGAGGCGAATGCCACGCCCACATGAGACTTGATCACCAGTTTGCCGCCGGTCATGCCTTTGCCGACGTAATCGTTGGCATCACCGGTGAGGATCATCTCCAGACCGCCGGCGTTCCAAACCCCAAAACTTTGGCCGGCGGTACCATCTAAGTGGATACGAATCGGATCTGCCGCCATGCCTTGGTTACCGTGCCGCTGGGCGATTTCGCCAGACAGGCGGGCGCCCACCGAGCGGTCGGTATTACGAATGGAGTAATAAAAATCGCCACCGCTGCTGGTTTCCACCGCACTTAGGGTGTCTTGAGTGATCTGCAGATTAAGCGCGCCCTTGTCGACATTGGGGTTAGCTTCCTGACAAAACACGCCCAAGCCTGACTTAGGTTGGGGTTTGGCAATGATGCCGGACAAGTCCAGTTTCTGCTGTTTGGCGGTCAGGCCCGGCAGTATTTCCAGTAGATCGGTACGGCCAATCAAATCCGTCAACTGTGATACGCCCAGTTGTGCCATTAGCTCGCGGGTTTCTTCGGCAATAAACTTAAAGTAGTGCTCTACCATCTCGGGCAGGCCAAGGAAGTGGTCGCGGCGCAGTTTTTCATCCTGAGTGGCCACGCCGGTGGCGCAGTTATTCAGGTGGCAAATACGCAGATACTTGCAACCTAATGCCACCATAGGGCCGGTACCAAAACCGAAGCTCTCGGCCCCCAAAATCGCCGCCTTAACGATATCCAGACCGGTTTTTAGGCCGCCGTCTACCTGCAGTCGTATCTTGTGGCGCAGGCCGTTAGCCACCAGCGCTTGCTGGGTTTCGGCCAGCCCTAGCTCCCAAGGGGAGCCGGCATACTTGACCGAAGACAGTGGACTGGCGCCCGTGCCGCCATCGTAACCGGAGATGGTGATCAAGTCCGCATAGGCCTTGGCCACACCGGTGGCAATAGTGCCGACACCGGGCTCGGACACCAGCTTGACCGATACCAAGCAGCGGGGATTAATTTGCTTGATATCGAAGATCAGCTGGGCCAAATCCTCAATGGAATAAATATCGTGGTGTGGCGGCGGTGAAATCAGCGTCACGCCGGGTACTGCATAGCGCAGCTTGGCAATTTCGGCGGTCACCTTGTGGCCGGGCAGCTGGCCGCCTTCGCCGGGCTTGGCACCCTGAGCTATTTTGATCTGAATCACTTCGGCGTTCATCAAGTAGTGAGGCGTAACTCCAAAGCGACCGGAAGCCACCTGTTTGATCTTGGAGTTCTTCAAGGTATTAAAGCGCCGCGCGTCTTCACCGCCCTCGCCGGAGTTACTCTTACCACCGAGACGGTTCATGGCAATGGCCAATGACTCATGAGCCTCTGGGCCCAAGGCGCCGATGGACATAGCCGCACTGTCGAAGCGGGGGAAAAGCTCACTGGCCGGCTCTACTTGCTCCAGTGGTATGCCAGAGCCATTTACTTTAAGCGCCAGCAAGTCGCGCAGCGTGGCCACCGGGCGTTCATTCACCAGCTTGGCGTACACCTGATAATCTGCATAATTGCCAGAGCGCACTGCGGTTTGCAGGGTGGTGACCACATCTGGGTTATAGCTGTGGTACTCGCCATCGTGCACATACTTGAGCAGCCCTCCCTGATTAAGGGGCTTGCGGGCAATCCAGGCTACTCGGCTCAAGTTGAATAAATCTTGCTGAAAGTCCTCGAAAGAAGCGCCTTGCACGCGGCTGGTCACCCCTTTAAAGCACAGCTCAGTCACTTCCTGATGCAGGCCTATGGCTTCAAACAGCTGGGAGTAACGATAAGAGGCAATAGTGCTGATGCCCATCTTGGACATGACTTTGTACAGGCCCTTATTAATGGCGTTGCGAAAGTTAAGCAGCGCCTCGCGCAGCGGCATCTTGAGCACGCCGTCTTCCACCATGCGCGCCAGCGTTTCATAAGCTAAATAGGGATAGATGGCGGTGACGCCAAACCCAAGCAACACCGCAAACTGATGCGGGTCTCGGGTGCTGGCGGTTTCTACTATGATGTTGGAGTCACAACGCAGGTTGTGTTCGACCAGCGTGCGCTGCACGGCACCGGCGGCCATGGCAGCGGGTATCGGCAAGGTGTCTTTACTGATATTACGATCGCTCAGCACCAGCAATACGCTACCGGTTTCAGCGGCGGCCTTGGCGTTGTTACACAGGCGGGTAATGGCGGCTTGCAAACCTTCTGCGGGATCAAAATTCAGATCCAGCACTGTGTGCTTATGGTGGGTTTGATCCAAGCTCATTAGCTGATCAAAGTCGGAATACAGCAAAATTGGTGATTCAAACTGCACTCTATGAGCGTGACCATGGGTTTCGTTAAAGACGTTTTGCTCGCGACCGATCAAGGTGGTCAGCGACATAACGTGATTTTCCCGCAACGAGTCGATAGGCGGGTTGGTTACTTGGGCAAACATTTGACGAAAGTAGTCATACAGAGAGCGCGGCTTACTAGATAACACCGCCATGGGGGTATCATCACCCATGGAACCGACCGCTTCTTGGCCGTTTTCGCCCATCACTCGGATCACCTGCTCTAGCTCTTCCATCGAGTAGCCGAATAACTTTTGATAAGTGCGCAGGGTATCGACGTTCAGTTGACTCTGGCCTGCCAGATCGTCGGGTAAATCCTCGAAGCGGGTGAGGCGGTGTTTGTGCTTGGCCATCCACTCTTGATAAGGGTGGCGACACTTAAGGTCGTCATCAATCTCGAAGCTGGTCCAGATCTTGCCTTGAGCGGTATCGACCACGAATAGCTCGCCCGGGCCCACGCGGCCTTTTTCAATGACCTCGTCTGGGGTGTAGTCCCAGATGCCGATTTCCGAGGCCAACGTAATAAAGCCGTCTTTGGTGCGCACAAAACGCGCCGGGCGCAGGCCATTGCGATCCAGAGCGCAGGCGGCGAAGCGACCGTCAGACATCACTATGCCGGCAGGGCCATCCCAGGGCTCCATATGCATGGAGTTAAAATCGTAGAAGGCGCGCAAGTCTTGATCCATGGCGGTATTTTTTTGCCAAGCGGGTGGGATCAGCATGCGCATGGCCCGGAACAAGTCCATGCCACCGGCCAAGAACAGCTCTAACATGTTGTCTAGGCTGGAGGAGTCAGAACCATCGGTATTGACGAAAGGTGCGGCTTCTTTGAGGTCTGGCAGTAATGGCGAGCCAAACTTGTAGGCGCGCGCCTGAGCCCAACGGCGGTTACCGCCTATGGTGTTGATTTCGCCGTTATGAGCCAGAAAGCGGAACGGCTGAGCCAGCGGCCAGCGCGGTTGAGTATTAGTGGAGAAGCGCTGGTGAAACACACAAATGGCCGATTGCAGGCGGATGTCTGCAAGGTCTAAATAAAAGCGGGGCAAGTCGGCGGGCATGCACAGGCCCTTGTAGGTCATCACCAGATTAGACAGGCTGACCACATAGAAGTACTCGTCACTAATGCGCTTTTCAATACGCCGACGCATGATATAGAGGCGACGTTCAATGTCTTTTTCTACCCAGCCGGTGGGCGCGTTAATAAATACCTGCTCGATACGGGGCAAGGATGCCATGGCAATCTCGCCCAGCACCTGAGTGTTAATCGGCACTTCTCGCCAACCCACTAGGCTTAAGGTTTCTTTTTCCAGTTCTTCATTAACGATGCGTCGACATTGCTCGGCCAGCACTGGGTCTGGATTAAGAAACATCATGCCCACTGCATATTTACGACCCAGCTGCCAGTTTTTGTCTTTGGCGACGGCGCGAAAGAAACTATCGGGCTTTTGCATTAACAGGCCGCAACCGTCGCCGGTTTTACCATCGGCGGCAATACCGCCTCTATGCTGCATGCGATCGAGCGCCGAAATAGCAAGCCGAACCAGCTTATGGCTGGCATCACCCTCTATATGAGCGATCAGGCCAAAACCACAGTTATCCTTTTCAAGCGTGGGGTCATAAAGAGACATTCCATTCCTCCATTGCAGCTGCCACGTATGACGAGTGCACCATTACACTTAATCACTATGCGGATGAAGCAGCATGGCTTGTTAGCAGCTAGCTTACAAAATATAGCGGTTTTTATAGTCGAAAAATACCAATTTGATGCGTTATCGCTTATTAAACGGCCAATAGCAGGCCTTATATTCAAAACGATTGGCCCCATTGTGGGAGGTCCATATACCCAGGTTATTTAGCGCCTTGAGGGGGATCAACGGCATGACAGGCTAGGGTTAAGTCGGTATCCTGCTTTTATATCAATGCTGACGGAAACATAAATGAAACCCATAAAAACTTGGGCCCAGTATTACGTAGATTTGATGACCAAATTGGGCATTGTGCGTTTTAGCATGCTGCTGGCCACCTGCATTATCTTGCTGGCTATTTTTATCCAAGTGGGCGTCACGCTATTTTTACGCGGCAACGTGGAGTCGGTAGACTTAGTGCGCTCGATATTCTTTGGCTTATTAGTCACCCCTTGGGCCGTGTATTTTTTATCTGTGGTGGTGGATCAGCTGGAAGACTCGCGCCAGCGCTTGAGTAGGCTGGTGCAGCGGCTGCAACAGATGCGAGAGCGGGACTTGGAGCTGAATAATGAGTTGCAAGAAAAAATCGAACTGCTGAATTGCCAAATAGAAGAAACCCACAAGGCAGAAACCGGCCGTGACCAAGCAATCGAAGATTTAGAAGCGGAAGTCTATCAGCGCGAAAAGGCACAAATGGAGTCGCAAGAGCGCATGGCTTTATTGCGCTCCTTTATCGATACCTCGCCAGATTTGGTGTATTACCGCAACGAGCGCGAAGAGTTCTCCGGCTGTAACCGTGCCATGGAAAACTTACTCGGCAAGCAAGAGAAAGAGCTGATTGGCTTAACGCCTTACGATGTATACCCGGCGGACGTGGCCGAAAAAGTGGTCGAAACCGATAAAGAAGTGTTTGCCCGCAACGAGAGCCAAACCTATGAGCAGTGGCTGCAATATCCCGATAGCCGCCGCGCTTGCTTTGAATTGCGCAAGGTGCCGTTTTTTGATCGTAACGGTAAACGGCTCGGTTTATTAGGTTTTGGTCGTGATATTACCGAGCGTAAGCGCTATCAAGAAGAATTAGAAAAAGCCAGCCGCGATAAAACCACCTTTATCTCCACCATTAGCCATGAGTTGCGCACGCCCTTAAATGGCATTGTGGGCTTAAGCCGTATTTTGCTGGCCACCAAGTTAGACAAAGCCCAGCACCAGCATATGAAAACCATTCACTTTAGCGCCGTGACCTTGGGTAATATTTTTAACGATATTATTGATTTAGATAAAATCGATCGCAGCCGCTTAGAGCTGGCGCCCGAGCCCATGGACTTCCCCGGCTTTCTCGACGATTTAGAAAGCTTAGCGCGCTTGCAGGCCGAGCAAAAAGGCCTGTATTTACACTTTGACCGTGACGGTGATATTCCCGACTGGATCATGGCCGATGGTACCCGCCTAAGGCAGGTGTTGTGGAATCTGGTCGGCAATGCGGTGAAGTTCACCGATGAGGGCGGCGTGACCATTCGTTGCATGGCCGATGAGCTGATGGTGGGTGAAATTACCCTGCGCTTTGATATTGAAGATACCGGGATTGGTATTCCGTTAAGCTTGCAGGAGGAAATATTTTCCCTCTACTTTCAAGTGGAAGGTGATAAATACGCCACCGGTACCGGCATTGGTTTGGCGGTGTCTAAGCAATTGGTGGAAACCATGCGCGGCACTATCGAACTCGACAGCGAACCCAACGAAGGCTCCTGTTTTAGCATCACCATCAAGGTGCCCAGAACCTCGGCACCAGTGGACGATCCGGTAGTGGCGCATCTGCCTTGTTTGTCGGTGTTGTTAGTGGAAGATGTGGAGCTAAACGTCACCGTGGCTTGTGCGTTGTTAGAAAAACTGGGCCATCAAGTGACGGTGGCGCGTGACGGTAAAGAAGCCTTTGACTGCTTGGCCGAGCAGTGCTTTGACTTGGTGTTTTTGGATATTCAACTGCCAGACATGACTGGCTTTGATATCGCCGCGCGCCTGCGTAAAGAGGCCCAAGAACAAGATCACAGCTTGCCGCCTTTAGTGGCGCTCACCGCCAATGTGATCAGCGATAAGCAAGAGTATCTGGCCAAAGGCATGGACGATGCCATTAGCAAGCCTTTGTCGTCTAAGGCCATAAAAGGCGTGTTGGCGCGATTTTTTGCCCATAAACCCAGAGTCAGCAATCGTGCCCGTTTACTGGCCTCAACGCCGACGCCGCCCACTATAAACTCCCCCAAGCTAGACTCACCCACGATAGCCCCACCTATCACAGTCTCTCCCTCTGCAGAGCCTGCAATTAATAATGATGAAAGCATTGTTTTGGACTGCGTGTTTCTTAACGATTATGTAGACACCGTGGGGGCGCGTATTTTGTTGTCGAGCGTAGATATGCTGGACGACATGGCGGTTGATTATCTGCGTAAACTTAATGAATTTGTGGCCGCCAAAGCGCAAGACCAGATAGTGGACGAGGCCCATAAGATTAAAGGAGCGGCAGGTTCTGTGGGCTTAAAGCGTATTCAGCAATTGGCACAACTAATCCAAAGCCCTGAACATCCGGATTGGTGGCAAGAAATGGCCGGCTGGAGCCAGCAGTTAAATCATGATTTACCCGGTGATTTGGCCGTGCTGCGCCAGTGGCTGGAGAGCCGCGTATGAGTGATTATCAGGCCTTTATTTTAAGTAATCGCCAGCACAGTTTGCCTGATGCTCTGTCTGAGACGACACCAGATTCCAAACCAGAGGCGCAACCTGATTTTAAAAAAGAGACAGCCTTAAGTGCCATAGAGGCCGATCGCAGCCGAATAGTGCAATGCTCGCCGGTACGCCGCTTACAGCAAAAAACCCAGGTGTTTCCGCTGGACGTGAAAGCCTCGGTGCGCAGCCGCTTAACGCACTCGTTGGAGGTGAAAGAAACCGGCCGCCAGCTGGCGTTACTGGTATTGGCGGATATGGATGAGGTGGTCGATAAGCAAGCCTTTGTCAGCTTAGTGGAAATGGCCTGTTTGCTGCACGACGTGGGCAATCCCCCTTTGGCCATTTTGGTGAAGTGGTGATGATCGACTGGTTGCGCACCCAATTGCCGAGCCTGTTTGCCCAAGCGGTAGGCCAAGGCTCACGGCAATGGCCGATGTTGCTGGCGGACTTACAGCAGTTTGAGGGCAACGCCCAAAGCTTGCGCTTATTGCACAGTTTACAGGGCTTAAATCTCACCCTAAGCCAGTTGGCGGCCTTGCAAAAATACGTGCGCGGCGCCTATCAACGCCAAGGCCAAGCTCCAGATGGAAAAAAGCGCCCTTGGCAACAAAAGCCCGGCCACTACTTTAGTGAGCGGCCGCTGGTACAAGAGATCAGGGCGCTGTTTCCCAGCACCACACGCGGGCGTTATCCTCTGACTTTTCTTATGGAAGCCGCCGATGATATGGCTTATGGCGTGGCAGATTTAGAAGATGCAGTAGACAGAGGCGTGCTCAGTTTAGTGGAGTTGGAGCAGGCAATTTTGCGTGACGGTAACGCGTATCTGCAAGACTGCTGGCACCAAGCACTGGCGGCCGAGCCGGGCTTTTTCAGCCGTTTTCGCCAAACGCTTAATGATGACTTACTGGTGTTAGTGAGCGAGCAATACTTAGTACATCAAGTGGCGATTTTAGATGGCAGTCATGACCAGCCCTTGCTCGCCGTGGAGCAAGCTCCCGCTCAGGCGTTGCAGTGGCTCAAAGATTTTGCGCACAGACAGGTGTTTAACCATCGTGAGGTTGAGGCGCTGGAGCTGGCGGGTTTTTCCGCACTCAAAGGCATTTTAGGCGCATTTGCCCCGTTATTAGCCTTGCCTGAGTCTGAATTTACCAGCCTTGGGCGTCGGCAAGATGCGGAAGGTTTATTGCTTCGCCGCTTATATCATCGGCTGCCACCCCGCCATTTGGCGGCGTATCAGAGAGACAGCCAACATGCGCTATTGTTTGAACAGGCTGCTGAGCGTGAATGGTACTTTAGGGTGCGCTTATTGTTGGATTTTGTCAGCGGCATGACCGACACCTATGTGTTGGAAGAATATCGACTGTTATGTGGTTTTCAAGGCTAGCTAGGTGGTTTTTAAGGCAAATACGGTGTTCAGAGTTAACCTTATTACTCAGCACTTAACCAATCAGAACCATATTTATACGGCCAACATCAGGCGGAGCTGAGTATTACCAATGAAGAAGCGCTCACCCCCAGTCACCGCGCTTAAGCTTGCACATCAGCAATCTCGGCCTCAGCCAAATGCCAGAATAGGGCGCGGGTTGAGCGTTGTGCTGGGCGCCTGCTTACTGAGCGCAAGCTTTAGTAGCCAAGCCGCAGGGCCGCTTATGGTGATGCATCAGGTGGCGGCGGGCGAGACGTGGCGTTTGGTGGCGAAGCAACATCAATTAACCGAGCGTCAATTGCGCCTGCATTACAACCAAACGCGATTTATGACGCCGTTAACGCCGGGCGATTGGATCTGGGTGCCTAATTCAGACTCCCGCGCGGCTCCAGCCACTCTTTCCCAAACGGACACCACGGCTTTTGAAACTAAGGCTACAGATTTAGCTCAGTCCGCTTCTGTTTTGCCAAGCAAGCCCACTCAAGACAGCACTCACTCTGAACCGATGGCAGCCGCAGCTTCAGTACCTATTGGCTCAGAACCCGCGACGTTAGCCAAGGCTCAGCGTGATGACAACTTACCCCGATTAGGACCGCCGGATCCCACGCTGGCCCCGAAAACGGCACAGCTTAAATTAACATTGGCGAGTGCTGCGCAAGCGGCAGCGAACCATAAGTTAGATAAATTTGTGGAGCAGCACAGCAGCAGCTTGGCCGATAGCACCTTGTCGTTCGGCTCCCAACAGCTAAGTGACTGGCTATGGTTAAGCCCTGAGCATTGGAGCTGGGATTATCAGCTGCCGTTATTTGATAAAGAGCTGTTATTTAATAGCAGTTTGGCACTGCCGCTCGGCAATCAGCTGCAAGGCGAAGTGGGCATCGACTATCGGGATCAACGACTTACGTATCAGGCAGGCTTGAATATAGAGCGCGAACTGGGAGGCAGTATCAATGCTCACCTAGAGCCAGTACTGGATTATCAGGCGGGCTGGGATCACCAAAGAGGCGGTGTATTACTGTATTTAGCCGAGCCCGACTGGACGCTCGGCGCGGGTCAGTATCAGCCGTTATCTGGCTGGCAGCAGCAAGAAGGGCGATCAGAAAGAGCCGCAGCCGGGCAAGTGGTATTTGGAGAAGGGCGCTTAGGCTGGGTACCGGGCTTAAGTGTGTCGAGCCAGTTTTATCAGTGGCAAGGGCGACGGCTTAATCTTTATGGCAGTGGCGATAAGTACAAGGCACCCATGTCGAGACAATGGTCATTAAACTATACCCCTTGGCAGATCTTGCGCCTGCAAAGCTCTTTACTGAGCAATAGTAAGGGTACGTTTGAGTCTCGGCTGCGCTTGGGGGTTGAACTGCCTTTAGGATTGGAGCCCGGACTGTGGTGGAAAAGTGTCTTGCAGCAAGCGGATTATCGCCATTATCAGCCGTTACAACATCATCAAGTGCTGGTGTTAGAGCAGAAGTGATAAAGCCTTGCCTAATTACTTATGAACCTCAGCCATTATGCGCCCTGTTTCGGTTTGTTCTTTTGTAGCAGCCAATTCATTCGGCTGGCCAGCTTTGCTGGCTGTTACTGAGGTTTAGATTTAAAGCAAAACATCAAACCGAGCCGAAGTCCTCTTCGCCGAAGAGACGGGCTCCTACAAGAGAATAGACATGCACCACTCTGTAACCAATTGAATTTTTTTTATGAAAAATTATTGAGATATGGCTGAACATTATGGGTAATAAGGAAGCCGTGAGGTGTGATGAGTAAAGTGTGAGGTGCCAGACACCTCATTGTTGGGCATGGATTTTATTCTTCACCATTTACGCCTCACGCCTCCCACCCCTCACGAGTTTTTAGATAATCGCGAAAACTCTTCGTTGCCAAAGCTGGTGGAGGTTTCTTTCTGTAATAAGGTGAGCAACAAGATGGCGCGCATGTCGCCGTCGGCTTCGAGATAAATCGCTTCTAATCCGGTAAAAGGACCTTGCTCGATCCGCACTCGCTCACCAGCTTTAGGCTCGTCGCTTAACTTATCTCTGAGCGCATCGCTGTCGCAATGGGCCATTAAGTCATAAACCAATTCGCTCGGCACTTCGCAAGGGCCGCCACCAAAGCGGACTAAACTGCGCACGCCGCGCGTGGAGCCTATGGTGGTTGAGCTGACTATCTCAAGATCGGCAAGCACGAAAATATAGCCTGGAAATAAGGCTTCTACGCGAGTGACTAACTTACGGCTGACGCGCTTTTTTACCTCTGCGTAAGGGTAAAAAGCTTCTATGCCCTGATTATTAAGATTCTGTAAGGCCCGCTCTTCTTCGCGGGGGCGACACTGCGCCACATACCATTTCTGCATCCTAGGCCCCTATTAATTCGAGTTGCGGATAATAATGACAGTATCATGAAAAAAGGCCACGGCAAGCCGTGACCTTTAACTCGGTTTTTAAATTAATTTATCAGCCTTTAACTACCGACCTTTAACTACCAACCTTTAACTACGCCGCCTTTAAACAGCTCTTTAGCTGCTTCATAGACTTCGTCGCTCTGATAAGCTTTAACAAAGGTCTGGATGCGCTCGTCATCTTGGTTGTCTTTACGAGCCACAATCAGGTTGGCGTACGGGGAGTCTTTGTCTTCTACAAATAAACCGTCACGCTCAGGCAGCAAGTCAATTTGTGAAGCATAAGTGGTGTTGATCACGGAAAACGCCACATCATCCAGTGAGCGAGGCAATTGCGGTGCTTCTAACTCGATAATTTTCAGATTTTTTGGGTTAGCCGTGATGTTTAACGGAGTGGCTTCTAAGCCTACCGCATCATCCACTTCAATCAGTCCTTGTTGCTCTAACAGCAACAAAGTACGGCCTAAGTTAGTCGGGTCGTTCGGCACTGCTACCTTGGCACCATCTTCTAACTCATCCAAGGTCTTAATCACTTTTGAGTAAGCAGCAATAGGGTAAACGAAAGTTTTACCCACGGCCACTAACTCATAGCCACGGTCGGCGATTTGCTTGTCGAGATAAGGCTGATGCTGAAAGGCATTAATGTCTAAGCTGCCATCAGATAAGGCCACGTTAGGCGTCACGTAGTCGCTAAAAGCAACCAGCTCTACATCAAGGTCGTATTTTTCTTTAGCGACCTTTACGGCCACTTCTGCCACTTGCTCTTCAGCACCGGCAATCACGCCTAAGCGCAGCGGTTTAACGGCTGCGGCTTGTTCGGCAGCGGTGGAGTCTTTGGCTTGCTCGCCACAGCCCGCTAATGCCAAAGCAGACGCTAATACACTCACGGTAGTCAGAGCTTTAAAACCTAATTTCATCGGTTATTCCTTTTAATCAACGATGGTCTACATAAGTTACCAGGCGTTCGCCGGCACTTTGGATAATTTGCACTAATACCACCAGCATCACCACAGTAATCAGCATAACTTGCCCATCAAAGCGTTGATAACCGTAGCGAATACCTACATCGCCCAAGCCACCGCCACCGATGGCACCGGCCATGGCCGAGTAGTTCACTAAGGTCACCAGCGTGATAATAATGCCATTAAGCATGCCGGGCAGGGCTTCAGGTAATAATACTTTGCTAATAATTTGCAGGCGCTTAGCGCCCATAGCCTGTGCTGCTTCTACTAGACCTGCGGGCACTTCCATTAACGCCGCCTCCATTAAGCGAGCCACAAACGGAATCGCAGCCACGGTAAGGGGCACTATGGCGGCCATGGTACCGATACTGGTGCCGGCCACCAAGCGGGTAAAGGGAATAATGGCCACCATTAAGATAATAAAGGGAATGGAGCGGCCAATATTAATCACAGTACCTAACACTTTATTAAAAATGGCATTTTGCCAAATTTGCCCCGGCTTACTGACGTGCAATGCTATGCCTAAAGGGATACCTAATAAGCAGGCAATCACCCCTGAGCCAAAGGTCATCAATAAGGTTTCCCAGAGTGCTGATAACAGCAAATTAACCATGGCGTCGGACATAACCGAGTACCTCTACCTGAATTTTATGTTCTTGAAGATAAGCCAGTGCGGCCTGTGTTTGTGCTGGCGCACCTTCCAGCTCCGCCAGCATAAAGCCAAACTTCACGCCGCCTGCGTATTCCATATCGGCGCTTAAGATGCTGACATCCACATTAAGCTCACGACTCAAAATAGAAATCAGTGGGCTATCCACCGTCTCGCCACTAAAGCCCAAGCGGACTAACGGCAAGCTGTCGGCTGCCGGTTCGGCTTGCAAACGCTGCTGATAATCATCAGGAATGGCCAAGTTAATGGTGGAAGCAATAAAGCGGCGCGCCAGCTCAGTTTTAGCATTGGCAAAAAACCACGCCACTTCGCCTTCTTCTATCAGCTCGCCGTCGCTGATAATCGCCACTCGGTCACAAATGGTTTTCACCACCTGCATTTCATGAGTGATCAACAGTATGGTCAGGCCGAGCTTGCGGTTAATGTCTTTTAATAGCGTGAGAATCGATTGGGTAGTATTAGGATCCAGCGCCGAGGTGGCTTCATCACATAACAATACTTTAGGATTTGGAGCCAAGGCGCGTGCGATGGCGACCCGTTGTTTTTGACCGCCAGACAGCGCATTAGGATAAGCGTTGGCTCTGTTGCTTAAGCCCACCAACTCTAATAGCTCGGTTACTCTGTGCTTAATGTCCGCCTTGCTCATGCCGGCCAGCTCTAATGGCAGGGCGACATTGGCGAACACTGTGCGTGAAGACAACAAATTAAAATGCTGAAAAATCATGCCGATCTTGCGCCGCGCTGCCGGCAGCTGACTTTCGCGAAGCACAGTTAAATCTTGGTCGTCGACCAAGACTTGGCCATTGGTGGGGCGCTCTAGCATATTCACGCAGCGGATCAGCGTGCTCTTGCCCGCGCCAGATTCACCGATCACGCCCATAATTTGGCCCGCAGCCACGGCGAGATTAATGTTGCGCACCGCATGCACGGCTTGTTTGCCGTCGCCGTAGCGCTTAGTAATATTGATTAGCTTGATCATCAATGGATGAGCCTATGCGGTAAGGTTTTTCACTACTTTAACAGAACAGGGTAGTGACACGTCACAAAAGTATGACCCATAACCGGTGATGCTAAGCCGTCTGGATGTCTGAGTCAACGCAAAATACGCTGGGCTGTCCAGAAGATGAGACGTGTCTCTTTCTTGCTTATCGGCGGCCAGATAGGCTAGGGTGCTAATAGCGTTATTTCCGCGCTTTCAGGGAAAGAATTTAAGGAAAACAATGGCACAGTATTTTCTGCGGCGCTTATTGCTGCTGATCCCGACCTTTTTGGGAATTACCTTAGTGGTGTTTGCCATTACTCGCTTCGTCCCCGGTGGGCCCGTCGAGCGCATGCTAATGGAAAGCCAAATGCAAAGCAGCGAGTTTAGCCAAAGCTCGCGGGGCAGTCAGGTGCTGTCAGCAGAGCAAATTGACGAGCTAAAAGCCTTCTATGGCCTAGATAAGCCTGTGTTCGAAGCATATCGCGATTGGCTGACCAAATTGGTGCGATTAGACTTGGGCGAGTCGAGTCGCTATTTCTTGCCAGTGTGGGAGCTCATTAAAGAGCGGTTACCTGTGTCAGCCTTCTTTGGCATCTGTACCTTCTTCCTCAGTTATTTTATCTCCATACCCTTAGGCATCCTCAAGGCGTTGAAACACAACAGCCGCTTCGACAGCATTACTTCTATGCTGATTTACGCTGGTTATGCGCTACCCGCCTATGTAGTAGGCATTTTCTTACTGACTATTTTTTCGTTTCAGCTGGGCTGGTTCCCCATGGGCGGCTTTGTGGGTGACGATTTTTATTACCTAGAAGGCTTTTGGCCGAAAACCTTAAACCTATTTCATCATGCCTTATTACCACTAATTGCCTATGCCATTGGCGATTTTGCGGTGCTAACTATGACCATGAAAAATAGCTTGATGGAAAACCTCTCCGCAGATTATGTGCGCACCGCAGTGGCCAAAGGCTTGCCGTTTCATAAGGCAGTGACGCGCCATGCATTGCGCAACAGCATGATCCCCATCGCCAGCCATTTCGGTAACGTGATTTCGGTGTTTTTCGCCGGCTCTTTCTTAATCGAGGTGATCTTTAATATCGATGGCCTTGGCTTGCTGGGCTACGAAGCCATAGTAGAGCGCGACTATCCGGTGGTGATGGGCATCTTGGCGGTCACCTCCTTGATGATGTTAGTGGGTAATATTTTATCGGATATCTGCGTGGCGATGGTAGATCCTAGGGTGCGCTTCGATGGCTAATTTCTTTTCAGACGTCACGGTAAAAAAATGGCGCCGCTTTCGCGGTATTCGCCGTGGTTATTACGCCTTTTGTTTATTTATGCTGATGGTAGTACTAGCGGTCACCGCCGAGCTGTGGGCCAGCAATCGCGCCTTAATCGTTAACTATGAGGGCCAGCTGTATTTCCCCAGTTACGGTGACGTGATCACCGGTGACACCTTTGGCTTAGGTTATCAGTACGAAACTAACTATCGCGAGCTCAAAGCCCTGTTTGCCGAACAAGCGGCCAATCCAGATCTCACAAGCGCAACACAAAGCCAGAGCAGCCCATCAAATAATTGGGTGTTATTGCCCATGGTGCCTTGGAGCCCTTATGAACAAGATTACAGTGCCAGCGGTTATCCGCCCACGGCACCCAGCGCAGCGCAGGGCCATTATCTAGGCACAGATAGCTCGGGCCGGGATATTTTAGCGCGCCTGGTTTATGGCTTTCGCACAGCGGTGGGTTTTGCCTTTATCGCGCTCACCGCCAGCTACGTAATTGGCGTGCTGTTAGGGTGCGCCATGGGCTTTGTGGGGGCAAGTTTGACTTGTTCTTTCAGCGCTTTATTGAAGTCTGGTCTCAGGTGCCGTTCTTGTATGTGATCATGATTTTGGTCTCGCTAACCCAGCCAAATTTTATGCTGTTTGTCGGCATTAACGTCTTGTTCGGTTGGATGGGCATTACTTGGTATATGCGCACCCTTACTTATCGTGAAAAAGTGCGCGACTATGTGTTGGCGGCCCGCGCTCAAGGAGCAGGGCTGTGGCGGATTATCGTGCACCATATATTACCCAATACTTTAGTGATGATAGTGACGCTGGCGCCTTTTACCGTGGTCGCCAATATCTCTTTGCTCACAGCACTCGATTATTTGGGCTTTGGTTTAGCACCACCCACGCCTAGTTGGGGCGAGTTATTGCGCCAAGGGGTAAATCATTTAGATGCGCCTTGGATAGTGGGCTCTGTGGTCACGGCTGTGTCTTTGGTGCTGATTACCGTATCTTTTATTGGCGAGGCGATTCGTGAAGCCTTGGATCCCAAACATTTTTCTCGTTATGAATAGGCAGGGAAGCATGAAAAAATTATTCAAACATCTTGGTGGCTGGTTGCTGGGCCTAGGGCTAGTGGCCAGCATCAATGTTAGTGCCGCCGAGCTACCCAGCGGGCTGGATTGGCAGACTAATAATGATGATCCTATTTTTGCCTCTCCTGAGGCCAAGCGTGGCGGTGTGTTTAATTTAAGCTTGATGAGCTTTCCGCTGACCTTTCGCACCGTAGGGCCGGACTCCAATACCGCGTTTCGCTCTTTTATCTTAGAAAATCAGTTAGGGCTATATTCACTGCACCCCGTCACTCAAAATCCCATTCCCGGCTTGGCGACTCATTGGGCCTTTGGTGGCGATAATAAAACCATGTACTTCAAGCTCAATCCGGCCGCGCGCTGGTCTGATGGTGAGCCGGTCACCAGTGCCGATTTCTTGTTTGCGATCGAGATGATGCGCTCCGAGGTGATCCGCGCCCCTTGGTATAACAACTACTTCAGCGAAGAGATTGTTGATGTGACGGCCTTCGATGAATACACCATTTCAGTCACCGCGGGCAGCGAAAAAAGTCAGCGCGAGTTACTCAATACCGTGGGCTTAACGCCAGAGCCGAAACATTTTTATACGCTCACCGACGATTGGGTGCGCAGCTACAACTGGGCGCAAGCGCCGGTAACCGGTGCTTACGTGATGGACGATGTAAAACGTGGCCGTTCTATTAGCTTTAAGCGCCTCGATGATTGGTGGGGCAATAGCTTGAAGTATTATCAGCACCGTTTTAATCCGGATGTGATCCGCTTAACCGTGATCCGCGACCTTAATATCTCTTATCGGCATTTTTTGCGTGGCGACATCGACACCTTTGGTCTGATTTTACCCGAGTGGTGGCACGATAAAACCGATACCCCAGAATACAAACAGGGCTTAATTAATCGCATTTGGTTTTATAACGACATGCCTCAAGGCGCCCAAGGTTTTCACCTGAATACTGCTCATCCCCGTTTAAGTGACCAACGTGTGCGCGAAGGCATGGCGCATGCACTGAATATGCAACGCATGCTCGACACCATATTGCGCGGTGATTATGAGCGCATGCAT
Source organism: Oceanisphaera profunda (assembly GCF_002157895.1). Taxonomy (GTDB): domain Bacteria; phylum Pseudomonadota; class Gammaproteobacteria; order Enterobacterales; family Aeromonadaceae; genus Oceanimonas; species Oceanimonas profunda. Next base: position 1,297,837 of record NZ_CP021377.1, on the reverse strand, counting down.
ACCTTTGGGACCGGTTACGATGCCTTTACCGATGCGGGCATTCATGCTCGCGATTACGATATTAAGCGCGCCCGAGAGCTGTTTGCTGAAGCGGGATATGACCAACAAGGGCCCGGCGGATTTTTACGTAATAATGCGGGCGATGTACTGAGCTTAGCCGTTACCTATACCACTCAAGAGCACACGCCACGCTTGGCTATCTTGCGCGAAGAAGCCCGTAAAGCGGGGCTCGACTTGCAGCTTAATTTGGTGGATGGCGCCAGTGGTTTTAAAGTCATGCTGGAGAAAAAGCATGAAGCGGCTTGGCTCGGTTGGGCGGGCGGTGGCTTGTATCCACAGTATTGGGAGTTTTTTCACTCGGCTAACGCCAACAAACCTCAAACCAATAACTTATTTAATATTGCCGATGAGCAGCTTGATCAGTTAATAGAGCAATACCGCGTCACTATGGACTTGGACGCTAAAGCGGACATCTCCCGCCAAATTCAGCGCCGCGTAAATGAACTAGCGATTTTTATCCCTGGTTATCAGGTGCCTTACACCCGTGAAGCTTACTGGCGTTATGTTCGTCTGCCCGAGACCAAAGGCAGCCGCTTTTCGCCGTCCTTATTCTGGCCCATGCAAGGATCGCCTTACAGCACCGGTGGTTTGTTCTGGATAGACGAAGATCTTAAAAAAGAAGTGAAAGCTGGCAAGGTGCGTTTTGAGCCGGTATTAGAGATAGATGAAACTTGGCGGCATAAGGAGCAGTAATGGAGCCGCTGTTAGGGATTGAACAAACAGAGCCGCTGCTACAAGTTGATAATCTGGCGGTGAGCTTTACCACCGAGCAGGGCGAGTTTCGGGTGGTAGACGATGTGAGCTTTAGCTTGCTGCCTGGCCAAACCTTAGGTTTAGTGGGCGAGTCCGGTTGCGGCAAGAGCGTCACTGCTTTGAGCTTATTGGGCTTACTGCCCAAGCCAGCGGGCCAAGTGGTGGGCGGCCAAGCCCTATTTCAAGGACAAGATCTCTTAACCTTAACTGCCGAACAGCGTTATAAAGTGCGCGGCAATAAAATTGCCATGATCTTCCAAGAGCCGATGACAGCACTCAATCCGGTGCACACCGTGGGCCGCCAGTTGATGGAGGTCTATCAACTGCACAGACCCGAGATGAATAAGCGTGAGCAACAGCAAGCAGCCATGGAGATGTTGCAACAGGTCGGCATCCCCGAAGCTAAGGCGCGACTCAAAGCCTATCCCCATCAGTTATCGGGTGGTATGCGTCAACGGGTGATGATTGCCATGGCGCTGGCCTGTGAGCCGGATTTATTGATTTGTGATGAGCCAACCACGGCACTGGATGTCACCATACAGGCGCAAATTCTGCATTTAATCAAAGCCTTGCAGCAGAAAAACGGCATGGCGGTATTATTTATTACTCATGACTTAGGCGTAGTGGCGCAAATTTGTGACCAAGTACTCGTCATGTATGCGGGGCGCAGCGCCGAGCAAGCACCGGTATTGAGCTTATACGAACGCCCAGCCCATCCTTATACCCAAGGCTTATTGGCTTCTATTCCTCGGCTAGACCAACCCAGCAAAACCATATTGGCCACCATTCCCGGCCAAGTGCCAGGCATAGAAGAGCAGGCGAGCGGTTGTCGCTTTGCTAATCGCTGTGCCTATCAAACCGATATCTGCCAACAGCAACCCAGCGTGGAGCAAGTGGCGGCGACGCATACAGTGTGGTGTCATCATTGGCGGGAGTTAGCATTATGACCAGGGCCATAAGCATCGAGCAAGTGCGGGGAGCTGCCCCAGAGCTGAACGCATCAAAATCAGCCGCGCCTCTCTTGCAGCTAGAAAACTTAGCCCAGCACTTCACGCTGGGTGGTGGTTTATTACGTCGCGGCCAAACCTTATATGCAGTTGATGGCGTCAGCTTTACGCTGGCCGCTGGCAAAACACTGGGGCTGGTGGGTGAGTCGGGCTGTGGTAAGTCGACGCTGGCCCGATCCTTACTCAAGTTACAACAACCTAGCTCAGGCCGCATTCATTTCGATGGTCAAGATATTACCGACTACTCTGCGCGACAAATGCGCCCTTTACGCCAGCAAATGCAGCTGGTGTTTCAAGACCCTCAAGAATCCTTAAACAGTCGCCACACCATAGCGACTATCCTGCAAGAGCCGTTTGTTATTCATGGGATCGGTACGGCGCAAGAGCGCCAAGTCTGGGCCGGTGAATTATTGCAGCGAGTTGGTTTGCCAGTTTCGGCGCTCAATCGTTATCCCCACGAATTTTCTGGCGGCCAACGACAACGCATTGGCATAGCGCGCGCCATGGCGCTCAAGCCCAAGTTATTAGTGTGTGATGAGGCCGTGTCCGCATTGGATGTGTCGGTACAATCGCAGATTTTGAACTTGTTGCTCTCGCTGCAGCAAGAATACCAACTGGCGATCTTGTTTATTGCCCACAATCTTTCGGTAGTGAAGCACATCTCCGATCATATCGCCGTTATGTACTTAGGGCGCATCATTGAGCTGGCACCCAGTGATGAGTTATACGCCCAAGCCTTGCATCCTTATACCCAAGCCTTGTTGGCCGCGATCCCAGAGCCGGATCCCAGACGGCGCAAGGTGCCCCTGATGCTACAGGGCGAGCCACCGTCACCGGCCAACCCGCCATCGGGGTGTCATTTTCGTACCCGTTGTCCTTATGTCGGTGAGCGTTGCATCAATGAAGTGCCACCTTTACTGCCAGCAGCACCGACGCTTGGCGCACAATCCTTATTAAACATAGGGCCAGCTGGCGGTGAAGCGCATCACGTCGCCTGTCACTTTCATCGAGAGATCATGAGTGGTGAACGCTTACCTCAGAATTTAGAGAGCTGTGATATTATTACGTCTCTTATATAGAGCCTGTTGATCGCCAACACCTCTAACCATTATTCACAACCAATAGGAAGCACCCGTGAGCAGAGCAGCAATTTTTCTCGACCGAGATGGCGTTATCAATCAAGACAGCGGCTATGTGTCCACTAGGGATAACTTTGTCTTTATTGAGGGCGTGATCGGCGCCATGAAACAGCTAAAAGAAAAAGGCTATCAGCTAATAGTGGTGACCAATCAATCGGGTATTGCGCGGGGCCTGTTTAGCGAAAATGACTTTATTCGTTTAACCGAATGGATGGACTGGTCACTCGCGGATCAAGATGTGGATCTCGACGGTATTTACTTTTGTCCTCATCATCCTACAGAGGGCAGCACAGCAAACACCCAAGCATGCCAGTGCCGTAAACCGGCACCAGGCATGTTTTTAGAAGCCATTGCCGATCTGGATATAGATGCCAGCGCTTCTTATATGGTGGGTGATAAGGTTTCTGACCTGCAAGCCGCCCAAGCGGCAGGCGTAACTAACTTAGTATTAGTGCGCACCGGTAAAGAAATCACGGCCGAAGGCGAAGCATTAGCGGGCGCCGTGTATCCGTCTTTGGTCGAATTTGCCGAAAAACTCCCCACATTGGTGTGAACTAGCGCACATTGCTCAAATGCTAACCGCTTGAACAGTATTTGATGAAAAAGCCCTTGCGCTTAAAACTGCCTTCCCTATAATGCGCACCACTGACACGGGGCAAGGCGCTCACGGTCACAAGGGTTTAAGAGAACGGAAATTAAGTTCAACTAAACACTTGACGAACACTGAGGAATGCGTAGAATACGCATCCCTGACCTGAGATACGGTCACCGCTCTTTAACAATTTATCAAGCAAACTGTGTGGGCACTTAGCAGCACGTTGAGAACAAAATAATATTGTTTTTCAATGTCTTGCAAAGTGTACCTAGTAATAGATATATCAGTAATTCATTGAGCATCAAGTCTTTAATTGAAGAGTTTGATCATGGCTCAGATTGAACGCTGGCGGCAGGCCTAACACATGCAAGTCGAGCGGTAACAGAGAGTAGCTTGCTACTTTGCTGACGAGCGGCGGACGGGTGAGTAATGCTTGGGGATCTGCCCAGTCGTGGGGGATAACCATTGGAAACGATGGCTAATACCGCATACGCCCTACGGGGGAAAGGAGGGGACCTTCGGGCCTTTCGCGATTGGATGAACCCAAGTGAGATTAGCTTGTTGGTGAGGTAATGGCTCACCAAGGCGACGATCTCTAACTGGTCTGAGAGGATGACCAGTCACACTGGGACTGAGACACGGCCCAGACTCCTACGGGAGGCAGCAGTGGGGAATATTGCACAATGGGGGGAACCCTGATGCAGCCATGCCGCGTGTGTGAAGAAGGCCTTCGGGTTGTAAAGCACTTTCAGTGGTGAGGAAAGGTAGCAGCTTAATACGTTGCTACTGTGACGTTAACCACAGAAGAAGCACCGGCTAACTTCGTGCCAGCAGCCGCGGTAATACGAGGGGTGCAAGCGTTAATCGGAATAACTGGGCGTAAAGCGCACGCAGGCGGTTTGTTAAGCCAGATGTGAAAGCCCCGAGCTCAACTCGGGAACTGCATTTGGAACTGGCAAACTAGAGTCTTGTAGAGGGGGGTAGAATTTCCAGTGTAGCGGTGAAATGCGTAGAGATTGGAAGGAATACCAGTGGCGAAGGCGGCCCCCTGGACAAAGACTGACGCTCATGTGCGAAAGCGTGGGGAGCAAACAGGATTAGATACCCTGGTAGTCCACGCTGTAAACGATGTCAACTTGAAGTCTGTGTCCTTGTGACGTGGGTTTCGGAGCTAACGCATTAAGTTGACCGCCTGGGGAGTACGGCCGCAAGGTTAAAACTCAAATGAATTGACGGGGGCCCGCACAAGCGGTGGAGCATGTGGTTTAATTCGATGCAACGCGAAGAACCTTACCTACCCTTGACATACAGCGAACTTTCCAGAGATGGATTGGTGCCTTCGGGAGCGCTGATACAGGTGCTGCATGGCTGTCGTCAGCTCGTGTCGTGAGATGTTGGGTTAAGTCCCGCAACGAGCGCAACCCTTATCCTTTGTTGCCAGCGCGTAATGGCGGGAACTCAAGGGAGACTGCCGGTGATAAACCGGAGGAAGGTGGGGACGACGTCAAGTCATCATGGCCCTTACGGGTAGGGCTACACACGTGCTACAATGGCGCGTACAGAGGGAAGCCAACCAGCGATGGTGAGCGGATCCCAGAAAGCGCGTCGTAGTCCGGATTGGAGTCTGCAACTCGACTCCATGAAGTAGGAATCGCTAGTAATCGTGGATCAGAATGCCACGGTGAATACGTTCCCGGGCCTTGTACACACCGCCCGTCACACCATGGGAGTGGGTTGCAAAAGAAGTAGGTAGCTTAACCTTCGGGAGGGCGCTTACCACTTTGTGATTCACGACTGGGGTGAAGTCGTAACAAGGTAACCCTAGGGGAACCTGGGGTTGGATCACCTCCTTACCTTAACTTAACGGCTGTTGAGTGTTCACACAGTTTGCTTGATATATGAGTAGAGCGCTTTTGATGAAGGCGTGGCATCTGATTTGCCTATAGTCAGGTGCGTAAACAGGCCTTCATCAGTAAATGTGCGATTTGGGAAAGGTTACACACCAAACATTAACAGAAGAGTTACTTCTGATAATTCGGTGTGCGCAGCCGGAGTACAGGAATAGTATTATTCTTGCCGCTCGGGTTCGCGGAGCTCATCGCTCACCTTTAGCAAAAGTCATAAAGTGTGTTTTGAAAGGTGCAAATCAATGGTGCACAGGGATATCATTATTCTTGTCGCTCGGGTTCGCTGAGCTCGCCGCTCGCCCTTACAAAACTCACTACGAAGCGAAGCTTCGTGCCCGTGAGTTTTGTCCCCATCGTCTAGAGGCCTAGGACACCGCCCTTTCACGGCGGTAACAGGGGTTCGAATCCCCTTGGGGACGCCATTAAAGCCGCTCAAACACTAAGCATTACGCTTTAAAAGATTAACTTATTTTAAAGTCTAACGCTTAGAGTTTAACTACTCTGTTCTTTAACAATCTGGAAAGCTGATAGAAATAATTTGTAGTTCTTGATACGCAAGTGTCTTAGAAATTCTTGGCGAAATAAGTTGTAAGCATCAGTCACTGATGCAAACGACCCCGCTTAGAGAATTGTTTTTATACTGTCTTTATATAGCAATATATTTAGACGAGCGTCATCGACGTGAGTTCGAGGCGCGGTCTTGAATGAGTGCTTGAGCATAGTTTTCTATGTGATAGCACGAGTGAAAGCCGCAACGAAGAAATCACTAAGATGAAGCCGTATAAAACACACTTCTTGGGGTTGTATGGTTAAGTGACTAAGCGTACACGGTGGATGCCTTGGCAGTCAGAGGCGATGAAGGACGTGCTAACCTGCGTTAAGTACGGATGAGCTGGTAAGAAGCGCTTGAGTCCGTAATATCCGAATGGGGAAACCCACTCTACTTAGTAGAGTATCGTAACGTGAATACATAGCGTTACGAGGCGAACCGAGGGAACTGAAACATCTAAGTACCTCGAGGAAAAGAAATCAACCGAGATTCCCCTAGTAGCGGCGAGCGAACGGGGACCAGCCCTTAAGCTGTTTATGATGTAGTGGAATGGTCCTGGAAAGACCAGCCGTAGTGGGTGATAGCCCCGTACACCAAACGTCATTTACAGTGAAATCGAGTAGGACGGGACACGTGATATCCTGTTTGAATATGGGGGGACCATCCTCCAAGGCTAAATACTCCTGACTGACCGATAGTGAACCAGTACCGTGAGGGAAAGGCGAAAAGAACCCCTGTGAGGGGAGTGAAATAGAACCTGAAACCGTGTACGTACAAGCAGTGGAAGCCCACTTGTTGGGTGACTGCGTACCTTTTGTATAATGGGTCAGCGACTTAATTTTAGTAGCAAGGTTAACCGTATAGGGGAGCCGTAGGGAAACCGAGTCTTAACTGGGCGAATAGTTGCTAGGATTAGACCCGAAACCCGGTGATCTAGCCATGAGCAGGTTGAAGGTTGAGTAACATCAACTGGAGGACCGAACCCACTAATGTTGCAAAATTAGGGGATGACTTGTGGTTGGGGGTGAAAGGCCAATCAAACCGGGAGATAGCTGGTTCTCCCCGAAATCTATTTAGGTAGAGCCTCGGACGAATACTTGCGGGGGTAGAGCACTGTTTAGGCTAGGGGGTCATCCCGACTTACCAACCCTATGCAAACTCCGAATACCGCAAAGTACTATCCGGGAGACACACGGTGGGTGCTAACGTCCATCGTGAAGAGGGAAACAACCCAGACCGCCGGCTAAGGTCCCAAAGTCATAGTTAAGTGGGAAACGAAGTGGGAAGGCTCAGACAGCCAGGATGTTGGCTTAGAAGCAGCCATCATTTAAAGAAAGCGTAATAGCTCACTGGTCGAGTCGGCCTGCGCGGAAGATGTAACGGGGCTAAACTATGCACCGAAGCCGCGGATGCACTCTTTATTGAGTGCGTGGTAGGGGAGCGTTCTGTAAGTCTGCGAAGGTGTGTTGTGAAGCATGCTGGAGATATCAGAAGTGCGAATGCTGACATGAGTAACGATAATGGGGGTGAAAAACCTCCACGCCAAAAGACCAAGGGTTCCTGTCCAACGTTAATCGGGGCAGGGTGAGTCGACCCCTAAGGCGAGGCCGAAAGGCGTAGTCGATGGGAAACGGGTTAATATTCCCGTACTGACGTGTACTGCGATGGGGGGACGGAGAAGGCTAAGTGGGCCAGGCGTTGGTTGTCCTGGTGAAAGGGTGTAGGCAGTGTGTTTAGGTAAATCCGGACGCACAATGCTGAGGCCTGAGACGAAATCGCTACGGCGGTGAAGTCACTGATGCCCCGCTTCCAGGAAAAGCCTCTAAGCTTCAGGTACACGTGAATCGTACCCCAAACCGACACAGGTGGTCGGGTAGAGAATACTAAGGCGCTTGAGAGAACTCGGGTGAAGGAACTAGGCAAAATAGTACCGTAACTTCGGGAGAAGGTACGCTGAGGCATGTGAAATCCCTTGCGGATGGAGCGTGACTCAGCCGCAGTGACCAGGTGGCTGGAACTGTTTATCAAAAACACAGCACTGTGCAAACTCGCAAGAGGACGTATACGGTGTGACACCTGCCCGGTGCTGGAAGGTTAAATGATGGGGTTAGCCTTCGGGTGAAGCTCTTGATTGAAGCCCCAGTAAACGGCGGCCGTAACTATAACGGTCCTAAGGTAGCGAAATTCCTTGTCGGGTAAGTTCCGACCTGCACGAATGGTGTAATCATGGCCACGCTGTCTCCACCCGAGACTCAGTGAAATTGAATTTGCGGTGAAGATGCCGTATACCCGCGGCTAGACGGAAAGACCCCGTGAACCTTTACTATAGCTTGGCACTGAACATTGGCCCTACATGTGTAGGATAGGTGGGAGGCTGTGAAACGATGACGCCAGTTGTCGTGGAGCCATCCTTGAAATACCACCCTTGTATGTCTGATGTTCTAACGTAGGCCCCTTATCGGGGTTGCGGACAGTGCCTGGTGGGTAGTTTGACTGGGGCGGTCTCCTCCTAAAGAGTAACGGAGGAGCACGAAGGTTGGCTAAGTACGGTCGGACATCGTACGGTTAGTGCAATGGCATAAGCCAGCTTAACTGCGAGACGGACAGGTCGAGCAGATACGAAAGTAGGTCATAGTGATCCGGTGGTTCTGTATGGAAGGGCCATCGCTCAACGGATAAAAGGTACTCCGGGGATAACAGGCTGATACCGCCCAAGAGTTCATATCGACGGCGGTGTTTGGCACCTCGATGTCGGCTCATCACATCCTGGGGCTGAAGTCGGTCCCAAGGGTATGGCTGTTCGCCATTTAAAGTGGTACGCGAGCTGGGTTCAGAACGTCGTGAGACAGTTCGGTCCCTATCTGCCGTGGGCGTTGGATGATTGAGAGGAGCTGCTCCTAGTACGAGAGGACCGGAGTGGACGAACCCCTGGTGTTCGGGTTGTATCGCCAGATGCATTGCCCGGTAGCTACGTTCGGAATCGATAACCGCTGAAAGCATCTAAGCGGGAAGCGAGCCTCAAGATGAGTCATCCCTAGGGCTTTACGCCCTCTAAAGGGCCGTTGGAGACTACAACGTTGATAGGTTGGGTGTGTAAGTGCAGCGATGCATTGAGCTAACCAATACTAATTACCCGTGCGGCTTAACCATACAACACCCAAGAAGTGTGAGACCTTGCGGTCGAGAACAAACAAATTATTCAAGTTAGCGTGCTTAAACAGTACGACAACTACAAACCAGCTTTCCAGATTACAATTTATGCCTGGCGGCCATAGCGCTGTGGAACCACCTGATCCCATGCCGAACTCAGTAGTGAAACGCAGCCGCGCCAATGATAGTGTGGCAGCTGCCATGTGAAAGTAGGTCACTGCCAGGCAACCAATTAAAAAGCCCGATTCGAAAGAGTCGGGCTTTTTTTCGTCTGCAATTTAGCGATAAACTAAAAAAAGCATCGACTGCTGTATTTTGTCACCCTCGAAATATCTCTTTGTTCAACATCGCCACTACAAAAAACGAAGTCTGCTCTGCTTGTGTTCATTTAGTGAGGTAGTGCTCAATCATTACTATCCATTAGAGGCTAAACCTTGCCGAAAAGGATAAAAGGTCTTAGCGTTAGGTTGTCATTAAGTGATTGCATTGCGATGCTAAATTAAGTGGTGACTATAAGAAGGGCTAAGCCCGAGGGAGCAGATCTATGGATGATAATGCCCGTAAACGCTTTATTCTGGATACCAATGTGCTCTTACATGAGCCACTTTCTATTTATTCTTTTAATGAACATCACGTTTTGATACCCATGACGGTATTGGAAGAGCTGGATCGTATCAAAGACCGACAAAAAGACGTGAGCCGAGATGCCAGAGTCGCCATTAGAACTTTGGAGAGCCTGTTTCATGACGCCACGCCGGAGCAAATTATAGCCGGTGTGCCTTTAGGACGGTTAGGAGAAGAAGCCTCAGGTTCAATTGCGATCGTTACCGATAAGCACTTGCCCGAAGGTTATGCAGTGTTTACTGATGATGAAGCGGACAACCGCATCATTAACACGGCTTTGTATCTGCAATACCAATATCCCGAAAGTAAAACCGTGTTGGTTACTAAAGACATCAATATGCGTTTAAAAGCTAAAGGGGCAGGGCTGAAATATGTTGAGGATTATCGCTCTGATCAATTAGTGGATGATATTCGTTTATTAGCGAAAGGCTTTTATCATCAGGAAAACAGTTTTTGGGAGCGAGTGGGCGAGTGTGATAGTGAAACTCGTGGCCGCGAAGTTATTCATACGGTTGCCGATGAATTGCTGCCGGGTGCACACATCAATCAATATTTGATTGATGATACCGATGACTTTGCTGGGCGTGTATTAGAAAAATTAAGTAATAAAATCCGCTTCGTGGATCTGGGGCGCGAGCGGATGATGGGCCGTAAAGCTTGGGGAATACAGCCGAAGAATATTTATCAGGCTATGGCTTTGGATGCCTTATTGGATCCCAATATTGAATTAGTGATTTTAACCGGGCCTGCAGGCAGTGGTAAGACGCTACTAGCGATGGCGGCGGCATTAGAGATGACCATTGAAAAAGGTATCTACGATAAAGTTATCGTCACCCGTAATACGCCAGAAATAGCCGAAAGTATTGGCTTCTTACCCGGTACTGAAGAAGAAAAAATGGCGCCTTGGCTAGCGGCGATTACCGATACATTGGAAGTGTTGCATAAGCAAGACGAGTGCATGGAGGGCTCACTAAAATACATTATGGATAAGGCTAACCTGCAATTTAAATCAGTGAATTTTATGCGAGGCCGCAGTATTCAAAATACCTTCGTGTTGCTGGATGAGTGCCAAAACTTAACCGCCTCGCAATTAAAAACCATTATAACGCGTTGTGGAGAAGGTACGAAAATAGTCTGTTCCGGTAACTTGGCACAAATAGACTCTAATTATCTAACGCCCGTCACTTCAGGGTTAACCTATATAGTGGAGCGCTTTAAAGACTTTGAGGGCAGTGCTAACGTCTACCTCAATGGTGTGATGCGCAGCCGTTTGGCGGCGTTTGCAGAAGAAAATCTCTAAATAAAAATAAAGAATAAGTACACTGTTTATCTATCATCTTTCATTCCCACCTTGACCTAGATAAGCAGCTAATTCTGAAGTGCGGGGAGCTAATAATAACTCCCCGTTTCCTTGCTCCAAGATGCGGCCCTGATGAATATACACCAGCTGGTCGGCTATACGTGCCGCTTCTTCCGGATGATGGGTAACCAGCAGAACGGTGAGCTGCAGTTGATCCGCTTGGCTGCGTAACAGTGCCAATAACTCATAGCGCAACGCGGGATCGAGAGCAGAGAAAGGCTCATCTAATAGCAAGATAGGGCGTCGACGAGCTAAACAGCGGGCTAAGCCCACTCTTTGTTGTTGGCCACCAGATAGCGTGGCAGGCATACGTTGCAGTAAGTCTGCGATACCAACTTGGCTGGCGACCTCTTGGATCTGTTGCTTTTGTACGGCGTTAAGCTTGAGTGAGGGAGATAAGCCAATCGCAATATTCTGATAAACACAGAGGTGCCAAAAAAGATTATGGTCTTGAAATAGCGTAGTGATCGGACGTTCAGCTGGCGAGAGTGCGTTTAAGGATTGCTCATTAAATAATAAGTCCCCCGAGTCGATAGGTGCAAACCCGCCGATCATCGCCAATAAGGTAGACTTGCCTGCACCACTAGGGCCAATTAACGCAGTTATCTCTCCCGCCTTGGCGGACAAGGTGAAGTTAAGATCCAGCTCTGGGTAGCGAGCACACAGCTCAGTTAGTTGCAGCATCTTTGCCTCCCAGCACACCCTCAATCAACATAAATAATCCTAGGCTTAACATTAGTAACACCAATGCAGTGGCACTGGCTTCGGTGAGCTGATAATTACCCAGCTGCTGATAAAGCAGCCAAGGCAGTGTTTGTAGCGACTGGCTACCAAATAAAGCAATGGCACTCAAATCGCCTAACGATAACATCATGGCCAAAGCGAAAGTGAGCGCCATGGATTTTCGTAACAGTGGCCACTCCACTTGTTTAATGCGTGCCCAGCCGTTAATCCCTAAACTCTCGCACAGCTTATGATGCTGGCGACTGACTCGCTCCATCGGGGCTTGTAAGGCGCGCAGGCCATAGGGCAGCGCCATTAAAGCATTCACTAATAACACTAGGATTGGCCCGAGCGTAAACACATCGGCCACGTTGCGCAGCATAATAAACAAGCCGGTTGATAAGACCACCGCAGGTAGCACCAAGATAATAGAACCGATAGCTTCCATCAGTGCGGCACTGCGTCGGCGCTGTAACTGCAAGCGAAGGTGGCGGCTAGTGATCAGCAGGCTCACGGTAAACAGCATAGATAACAGCGCCGCCCCCGAGGCAATCAGTAGAGAGGTGCGGGTGGCATGCCAGAGCTGGGCGGAGCTTAATGCGGCGATGAGTTTAGGGTTTAAACCACTGCTGATAATGGCCAGTAACGGTGGCAAAAACAGTGCTAAGCATAAGATTAAGACTAATGTGTCCCACAATCGTAAGCTTAATTGCTGGCGATCTGGGCGAGCGATTAGCCCCAGATTACTGAGTTGAATGGCAGTGGAACGAGAAGTAAAACGATATTGCAACAGCAAGAAACTGGCACAAAACAACAGTTGTAATAAGGCTAGCATGCCGGCGTAGGGCAGGTCGAAATCAAAGCGTATGGCTTGATAGATGGCAACTTCTAAGGTGGTGGATTTAGGGCCACCGCCGAGGGCCATGACGGTGGCGAAACTGGTAAAACAAAGCATAAAGATCATGCTGGCTAAAGCGGGCAGTGCACTGCGCATCACCGGCCATTCTAGGCGTAAAAATAACTGCCAACCGTTAAAGCCCAATTGGTTGGCAATACGCCACTGGCTAGCAGGGATACTTTCTATGGCTTGCAGCAGTATTCGCGCAGCCAAGGGCATATTGAAAAATATATGCGCCAATAAGATACCGGCTAAGCCATACAGGTAACCCACAGACTCTAAGCCAACGGCTTGCAGTAACTGGTTCACCCAGCCCTGGCGGCCGTGTACCGTGACTATGCCAAACACCACTAAGATCACCGGCAACACCAGTGATAGACCGAATAAGCGTAACAGCAGAGTACGACCGATAAAGCGACGCCGCGACAAGGCTTGCGCCAAAGGTATGGCTAATAACAGGCTGAGCAGGGTTGAGAGCAGCGCCTGATAGAAGCTAAACCAAATGATATGCACAAGGTAGCTATCGTTTAATAGGGCTCCTAAGTCGTGCTCGCGGCTTTGCAGGAGCAATGCCGCGATGGGACCTGTAGTCAGCAGCAGGATGGCGAATAGACTTAAGCTACCGGGTAGCCACCAGTTACGTTTAGTCATCAACGGATGACGGCGTTACGCCAGGCTCTTAGCCACTGACTGCGCTGCTTTGATACTTGCTCTGTGCTAAAGCTTAACGCCTGTTCAGGAAGGGTTAGCTCTGCAAAGCTGTCGGGCAAGGGGGTGTCGATCACCGGATACATCCAGTTGCCGCTGGCAACGTGCTGCTGAAAAGCCGGAGTCAGCATAAAGGCCATAAACTGGCGGGCTAACTGGGGTTGGCTGCTGGTTTTTAAGACGGCAGCCACTTCTACTTGTAGATAGTGACCTTCGCTAAAATTTGCCGCCTGATATTGATGCTGTTGCTCGGCGCTAATGTGATAGGCCGGCGAGCTGGTGTAAGACAGCACTAAGTCGGCCTCACCCTTCAAGAACATGCCATAAGACTCACTCCAACCTTTGGTGACGGCCACCGTACGTTGAGCTAGGTTTTGCCACACGCTTGGCGCTTGCTCGCCGTAGAGCTTTTGTACCCACAGCATTAAACCTTGGCCGGGGGTACTGGTGCGTGGGTCTTGATACAAAATGGTGAGTTCGGGGCGTTCAAGCAATTCGGCAAAGCTGTGTGGCGGATTTTTTAACTTTTCTGCGTTATAAATAAAAGCAAAATAACCATAGTCATAGGGCAAAAATACCGAGTCTGACCAGCCATTCGGCACGCTGAGCGCAGGGAGAGTTTGCTGGTGTTCGGCCAATAAATCGGTGGCTTTGGCCGCGGCTAATAAGCTGTCATCCAGCCCTAAAATGACATCGGCTTTGCTGTGTTTACCTTCTAGACGCAACCGATTAAGGATAGATACGCCGTCGTCTAGTGCTACAAATTTAAGCTGGCAGTCACATTCAGCCTCAAAAGCCTGCTTAATTGCCGGTCCAGGCCCCCAATCAGATGCAAATGAGCTATATGTATAAATGGTCAGTGTTTCTTGCTTCGCAAATGCGGAGCCGGCCACTAATAGCATCAGCAAGGGTAATAATTTATACACAGAGCACTCCTAATGAAGGAAAGGGCCACCACATAAGCGGGCGGCATTGCTGACTAATATAAGGTCAACAGTTGTCGCAGAGGGAGATTGAGCCACTGCGCAAGAATAAGCGATAACGAGTGAAGTTAACGGTATTGTAGGGCTATTTTTTTAGCTAAACCAGACTCTTAGGGATAACAAACTTACAAGGAAAGTAAAACATGATGTTAACCAAGGAAGAACAGCGGGTATTTAACCGGATGCAGCTCAATACCAAGGTTATTCTTGCCACTGCCCAATCTCGCATTGAAGGGGTGTGCCGTAATCTGAGCGCCCAAGGCGTATTGATGGAAGTCTCTAATGGTCAATGCCAGATTGGGGAGGAGTGGCAGCTAGTGGTGCCCTCGGCAGACAATCAAGTGCTGCCATTAAAGGCTATGGCGAAGGTGCTACGCGTCGACAGCGGCGAAAGAACCGATATGGTGGCACTCACGCTAACCGAAGTAAGATAAGAGGCACTCTATACGATGGCGGCAAACGACAGAGATTTTCCAGTCAGTTTGAAAATCCCTGTGGCCTGGGGTGACATGGATGCACTGCAGCACGTGAATAACGTGGTGTATTTTCGCTATTTTGAAACCATTCGCATCGAATATTTTCAGCGCATTGGTTTGATGACATTATTAGCCAGTGAACAAGTGATGCCGGTGGTTGCAGAAACCAGCGCTCGCTATCGGCGGTCGGTTATTTTTCCCGATACCTTATTGGTTGAGGCAAAGGTAAGCGAGGTTGGCGAATGTGGGTTTAGCATGAGTTATCAAGTGACAAGCTTGCAACAGGGTGAAGTAACCACGCAAGGCTCGGCACGAGTGGTGATGTTGGATAAAAGCACGGGTAAGAAGAAAGCATTAACCGCAGAGCTTAAACGGCAAATAGTACAGTTAGAACACTTACCAACAGAGTCATAAAAAACGCCGACATTTGTCGGCGTTGTTATTAGCGTCATATTTCAACCAACAAACTTACAGCCAGCTAGGCTGCTGAGCTTCAAAGTCGTCGATTTGTGCTTGATGCTGCAAAGTCAGACCTATGCTGTCTAGACCGTTGAGCAGGCAGTAGCGGCGAAATTCATCAATTTCAAACGAGAAATTAAGATCGCCTGCACGCACTTGCTGAGCTTCTAGATCGACAGTCACTTCGGCCGTTGGGTTCGCTTTCACGTAAGCAAACAGCGCATCCATTTCGGCGTCAGTTAACTTAACCGGTACCATGCCGTTGTTAATGGCGTTGCCATAAAAAATATCGGCAAAGCTAGGTGCGATTACCGCTTTTAGGCCAAAGTCGGCCAATGCCCAAGGGGCGTGTTCACGGCTAGAACCACAACCAAAGTTTTCGCGCGCCAACAAAATCACCGCTTTATCAAATGGCGCTTGGTTGAGCACAAACTCAGGATTAGGCTGCTCACCGGCTTCATCTAAGAAGCGTGAGTCATGAAATAAATGCTTACCAAACCCAGAGCGCGTTACTTTTTGTAAGAACTGCTTAGGAATAATTTGGTCAGTATCCACGTTCGCCTCATCCAAAGGGGCGGCAATACCGGTTAATTGCTTAAATCCGCTCATCTCTAAAACCCCTTATAAATCACGAATGTCGACGAAGTGTCCGAACACGGCGGCGGCAGCAGCCATGGCTGGGCTCACCAAGTGAGTGCGGCCGCCGCGACCTTGGCGACCTTCGAAGTTACGGTTACTGGTGGCGGCACAACGCTCGCCGGGCAGTAAGCGGTCGTTGTTCATGGCTAAGCACATAGAACAACCCGGTAAACGCCATTCAAAGCCTGCCTCAAGAAAGATCTTATCTAGACCTTCGGCTTCCGCTTGGGCTTTTACCTGTTGTGAGCCTGGTACCACAAGCGCCTGCACACCATTGGCGACTTTACGGCCTTTGGCAATGTCGGCGGCGGCGCGCAAGTCTTCGATACGGCTGTTAGTACAAGAGCCAATAAACACCTTGTCGACGCTCACATCAGTCAGCTTAGTGCCACCTGCTAATGCCATGTACTTCAGCGAACGCTCGGCGGTATGACGCTCGATAGCATCTGTCATCTCGGCGGGTACTGGAATAGTAGCGTTAATGGCCATCACCTGACCTGGGTTAGTACCCCAAGTCACTTGCGGTGCAATCTCGGCACCGTCTAATTCTACGACAGCATCAAACTTAGCATCGCTATCTGACTTTAAGGTCTGCCAATAGGCGACGCCTTTATCCCAGTCATCACCTTTAGGGGCGAAGGGCTTGCCTTTAAGATAATCAAAGGTGATTTGATCGGGTGCAATAAGACCGGCTTTCGCGCCCAGCTCAATGGCCATGTTACAGATGGTCATCCGTGCTTCCATAGACAGCGCCTCAATCACGCTGCCGCAGAATTCCACTACATAACCGGTACCACCGGCATGGGTGACCTTGCCGATAATGGCCAACACTACGTCTTTAGCGCTAATGCCGGGCTTAAGCGCGCCATTAACTTGGATTTTCATGGTTTTTGCACGACCCTGTTTCAGGGTCTGGGTGGCCATGACGTGCTCAACTTCTGAGGTGCCAATACCAAACGCCAAGGCGCCAAAAGCACCGTGAGTGGCGGTATGGGAATCACCACACACGATAGTGGTGCCGGGCAGGGTTAAGCCTAATTCAGGACCGATAACATGCACGATACCTTGGTATTTGTGGTGCAAGTCATACAAAGGCACGCCAAATTCTTCACAGTTCTTGGCCAGCGTTTCCATTTGAATGCGGGCCATTTCACCGGAGGCGGCAATGTCATTGGTTTCGGTGGAGACGTTGTGATCCATGGTCGCCCAAGTGCGGTCTGGGCGACGCAGCTTGCGGCCTTTCTCCCGCAAACCATCAAAGGCCTGCGGAGAGGTGACTTCGTGCACCAAATGGCGGTCGATATACAACAACGGCGTTTCGCCGGCTTCGTTACGCACCAAATGCGCATCAAAGACTTTTTGATATAAGGTCTTAGACATTAGTTTGCTCTCCGAATGCGATTGGCGATGTGCTCACCCATTTGGACTGTCGTTTGTACTGGGTGTTTAGCCTCAGGGCTGAACAAGTCACCGCTGAAGAAACCTTCGGCTAAGGTCTCGCTGACTGCGCGCTCTATGGCAACAGCGGCGTCTTCCAACTTAAAGCTGTAACGCAGCATAAGTGCGGCAGACAAAATTTGTGCAATTGGGTTAGCGATGCCCTGGCCGGCGATATCTGGGGCAGAACCACCAGCAGGCTCGTATAAGCCAAAGCCTTGGTCGTTCAAGCTTACAGAAGGCAGCAAACCCATGGATCCGGTCAGCATGGCCATTTCGTCGGAGATAATGTCGCCAAACAAGTTAGAGCACAGCATAACGTCGAACTGCGACGGATCTTTGATCAGCTGCATGGTCGCATTATCAATATAGATATGGTTCAAGGTCACGTCTGGGTAATCTTTCGCTACTTCTATTACCACTTCACGCCACAAGATGGAGGCTTGCAAGACGTTGGCTTTATCGACAGATGTCACTATTTTGCGACGACCTTGGGCCGCTTCAAAGGCTAAGCGTGCGATACGCTCAATCTCAAAACGGTGATAGACCTCGGTATCAAACGCTTTCTCTTCTGGGCCTGAACCTTCACGGCCTTTGGGTTGGCCAAAGTAGATGCCACCGGTCAGCTCGCGCATACACACGATATCAAAGCCACGGGCACTGATATCGGCACGCAAAGGTGAGAAGCCTTCTAAGCCTTTATAAATACGCGCCGGGCGCATATTACAAAATAATTTGAAATGACCACGCAGAGGCAGCAGGGCGCCACGCTCGGGTTGATCGTTCGGGGCTAAATGCTCCCATTTAGGGCCGCCTACTGAACCGAACAACACAGCTTCGGCTGCTTCACAGGCTGCTAAAGTGGAAGCTGGCAGCGGAGTGCCGTGATTGTCGATGGCGATACCACCCACATCATGATGGCTGTACTCCAGACGGAAACCAAATTCAGTCTGTACCTTGTCTAATACCTTGAGGGCTTCTGCCATCACTTCTGGGCCTATGCCGTCACCGGGCAATACGGCGACTTTGTAACTTGCACTCATACTCACACTGTCTCCACACGAATTTTATTTTGAATGGCTTCTTTTTTTTCTGCGACCTGTTCGGCGCGCCAAATGCTGTTAATCACATGCACTAAGGCTTGGGCTGACGACTCTACTATATCGGTGGCCAGGCCCATGCCGTGGAATTTGCGCCCTTTGTGCTCGGCGACGATGTCTACTTGGCCAAGGGCGTCTTTACCTTCGCCTTTGCTCTTAAGCTCATATTTGTCGACACGAATATCATAACCCGTAACGCGGTTAATACACTGGTAAACGGCATCCACTGGGCCATTGCCCACGGCGGCTTCGTTAATCACTTCGCCGCCGACTTCCATGCGCACACTGGCGGTCGACATTACATTGCTGCCAGATTGCACGCTGAGGTACTTAAGTTTGAACTGCTCGGGCTCTTCATGAATTTGGCTAAAGAATACCAAGGCTTCTAAATCGTAATCAAACACCTGACCTTTACGGTCGGCCAACTCTACAAAGCTTTCATACAGTGCGTCGAGCTCATAATCTTGCTCGCTGTAGCCCATTTCGCTCATGCGGTGCTTGATCACATGGCGGCCTGAGCGCGAAGTTAAGTTCAACTCGTTCTTCTGCAAGCCAATGCTTTCAGGGGTAATGATTTCGTAGGTGTTCTTGCTCTTCAATACGCCGTCTTGGTGAATACCGGAAGAGTGCGAGAAGGCATTCGCGCCAACAATGGCCTTGTTTGGCTGTACTGGCATATTGCACAGATTGCGCACTAACTGGCTGGTACGGTAAATTTCTTGATGCTTGATATTAGTGTGCAGGCCCAAGAGCTCGGCTCGGGTCTTCAAGATCATGGCAATTTCTTCTAACGAGCAGTTACCGGCCCGCTCACCAATACCATTGATGGTGCATTCAATCTGGCGCGCACCGGCTTGAACTGCCGCAATGGAGTTGGCGACCGACATGCCTAAGTCATCATGGCAATGCACAGAAATCACCGCTTTATCGATATTAGGTACGCGGTTAAATAAGGTTTGGATAATGTCACCAAACTCGCTCGGCACCGTATAACCGACAGTGTCAGGAATGTTGACTGTAGTAGCGCCGGCGTTAATGGCGGCTTCTACCATGCGGCACAGATTATCGATGGGGGTACGGCCTGCATCTTCACAAGAAAATTCCACGTCATCCGTGTAACGGCGCGCATGCTTTACCGCATGCACACCCATGGCTAATACGGAGTCGAAGTCTTTGCGCAACTTACTCTGCACGTGAATGTCGGACGTGGAAATAAAGGTATGAATGCGAAACTGCTCGGCGGGCTTTAACGCCGCTGCCGCCGCATCTATGTCGGCTTCCAAGGCGCGGGCCAGCGCGCACACGCGGCTGTTCTTAATATTGCGTGCTATGGCTTGTACTGATTCAAAATCACCGGGGGATGAAATAGGAAAGCCCACTTCCATCACATCTACCCCTAAGCGTTCGAGCGCATAAGCAATTTGTAATTTTTCTTTAACCGTTAAGCTGGCGGAAAGCGCCTGTTCGCCGTCTCGCAAGGTGGTATCGAATATAATGACTTGGTCCGACATGTCGCTTTCCTCTTAATTGTGTACTGCTGAGAGTTATGTACCGAGAGTCGTGTACTCGTGGTATGTACCTTGCCGCCCGCGACAGATATAAAAAACCCGTGCGGATGGCACGGGTTTTTATTGGTATATATGTGGATGATGAATTCCAGCTACGACCGACCCATGCGCGTGAGCACTAGCGAGGTTAGTAATAGTAGTAGCTGTATGTGTTTGAACATAGCGCTCATCCATCATCAAAAAAATAGGAGAATAGTTTCGTGAACAACAGTATAGCAATAACGGTAAACGCTGGCCATGTCAATATTATTGATGCACTTACCTTGTTATATTCTGCGTGAATAAACTGCTCGTCAGGCGTTTTGGCCTGTTTGCTGAGTAAGCCGGCAGCTAGTGAGGGCAAGTTTCACCAGCGGTACCACTTTTAGCAAAGGCACTAATAGCATATATAAAGCGGTGTGCGCTGCTATGGCACTAAAGTGCGGACTTATGCGCAAAGCCAGTTATTAGCATGTGACGCTAAGTTCAGGAGCTGCTAGCCTTGTTCTCAGACTCAAAGTAGTCAGGTTCAATTGTGAGACTCAAGTTAGCAGGTTCAAACTAGTCTCTGGTTGGTGGGATATAAAAATAGTGTGTCAACGGCACTGAGCACAGGCTGTAGAGCTTTTCACAAAGCTCGTAGACAAGCGATTTAAAGCAGGTTAAGGTGATTTTTCTTCCTTTTTCTGCCTAACTTTATCCCATCAGGCAGAAGTGTTTGTTTTTATAAAAGATAAAAGCTTTTTGCTTGGTACTGTTGTCATGTCTAAAAAGTGTTATGCCTAAAAGGTGACACGACTAAATAGGCTAAAATGCACAGTCGCACAGCAAATAGAGTAAAGCCTGGAGGGCTTATCATGGAGATGTTATCAGGCGCACAAATGGTGGTTCGGGCGCTGGAAGATCAGGGAGTCGAGCATTTATTCGGTTACCCCGGCGGTTCAGTGCTTGATATCTATGACGCCTTATTTGAAAACAGCAAAATTGAGCATGTATTGGTGCGCCACGAACAGGCTGCCGTACACATGGCTGACGGCTATACCCGCGCTACGGGTAAAGTCGGTACCGTGCTGGTGACCTCAGGCCCGGGTGCGACTAACTGTATTACCGGTATTGCCACCGCCTATATGGACTCGATTCCTATGGTGGTGTTGTCCGGTCAGGTACCAACTTATTACATTGGTGATGACGCCTTCCAAGAAACCGATATGTTGGGTATCTCGCGGCCTATCGTTAAGCACAGCTTTATCTGTAAGAAAGCCTCAGATATTCCGCTGGCCATTAAAAAAGCCTATTACATCGCCGCCAGTGGCCGACCTGGCCCTGTGGTTATCGACCTGCCGAAAGATGTGCAAAACCCGTTGGAAAAGCATCCTTATGTTTATCCTGAATCGGTGTCGATGCGCTCTTATAACCCCACCAGCGTGGGACATAAAGGCCAAATCAAGAAAGCCATGCAAGCGTTGGCTGCAGCCAAACGCCCCATCATGTATGTGGGCGGCGGTGCAGTAACCGCAGAAGCCAGTGCCTTGGTGGTTGAGCTAGCAGAAAAGTTTAATCTGCCGGTGACTAACACCCTAATGGGGCTCGGCGTGATGCCGGGTACGCATAAGCAGTTTGTGGGCATGTTGGGTATGCACGGGACTTATGAAGCCAATAAGAGCATGCATAACTCGGACTTTATTCTCGCCATTGGTGCGCGCTTCGATGACCGCGTGACCAACAACGTGGCTAAGTTCTGCCCTGATGCCACCATAGCGCACGTCGATATCG